>JAJPHW010000139.1 GCA_021325035.1 Terriglobia bacterium | reverse complement strand
GTCATGGTTCCGCGGTCTTCGTTCAAAGTAAGGACGGTGGCATCGAGAATATTTTCGAATCCGGCAAGCTGGGCAACCGTCTCCTGCCTCGGGGCGGAAAGAATTTCGTGCGGCGTTCCCTGAACCACAATTTTTCCATTCTTCAAAATTAACGCTTGTTCCCCCAGGGCAAAAACTTCTTCGCGACTGTGCGTCACATAAATAATCGGAATACGGTGCTTTTCGTTCCAATCCCGCAGGTCAGCAATGATTTTCGATTTTGTCGCCGTATCGAGCGCAGCTAAAGGCTCATCGAGCAGAAGAATGCGCGGCTCAGTCACGAGCGCGCGGGCCAAGGCAACCCGTTGGCGTTCTCCGCCGGAAATTTCCGCCGGTTTCCTGCCCGCAACGTGGGTGATGTGAAACGACTCCAGAATTGCATTGGTTTTCTTCCGCCGGTCACTCGAATCGTCAGTGAGCCCGTATTGGATGTTCTGCTCCGCGCTCAGATGAGGGAACAAGGCAAGGTCCTGAAACACGTACCCTACATTGCGATGTTGTGGTGCAAGATTGAGATGACGTTCCGAGTCGAACAAAACTTCATCCGAGGCGATGTGTCCCGCGTCAGGCACAGTAAGGCCCGCAACACAATCGAGGAGCGTAGTCTTCCCTGCTCCTGAAGGACCAAACAAAATCGTGATGCCCGCGGGAATTGTGCTCTCGATGTCGAGCGCAAAGCCCTCTGCATATTTTTTTTTGATGGTTAAGTAGAGCGTGCGGGTCACTTCCACGGGGCCACCATTCGAACCTGGCGGTTGAGGCCATAGACCAGAGCCAGCATTACAAATGAAATGGCCAACAAAACCAGGGCTGTGGTGTTTGCCGACGCATAATCCAGCGCCTGCACTTTGTCGTAGATATCAATGGAAACAGTTCGGGTGTGGCCGGGGATGTCTCCGCCGACCATGAGCACGACGCCAAATTCTCCCAGCGTATGCGCGAAGCTCAACACAATTCCGGTAATTAAACTGGGAATGGAAAGCGGCAAGATCACACGAAAAAATGTCTTGGCGTTTGACGCGCCCAACGTTGCCGATGCGGCCAGCAACCTCGGATTGACGCTGGCAAATCCCGCTGCAAAAGGCTGCACCGCAAAAGGCAGGCTATAAAACACTGAGCCGATCACAAGGCCTTCAAACGTAAAGGCCAATGGATGGCCGGTCAGGCTTTGCCAGAAACGTCCCAGAGGACTGCGCGAGCCAAGCGCGATGAGAACATAAAATCCCAGCACCGTCGGCGGCAGGACAATAGGCAGCGCGACCACAGCTTCGATTAAAAACTTCCAACGCCAGCGGGAAAAAGCAATCCAATGCGCAATGGGCAGACCAGCGACCAGCAAAATCGCGGCAACTAACACCCCCAACTGAATGGTCAACCACAATGCCTGCCAATTCATGACCGCAACAGTGTAATTGAACAGCGGTGGCCAATTCCCAATTTGGGAAAATCCACAGCTTGCGGATGTTCACTCGTCACAGCCAACGATTGCGTGAAATTTCTAGCATGAGAGTGTGAGGTGATTTCTGTGGAGATTCAAGAGGCCATCAAAGCCATTCGTGCGCTTGCCGACGGATTGGATCCGGAAACCAATGCAGCGTTAGCGCATGATTCCGTATACCGCAAAGCATTGTGCATCAAAGCTCTCAATCGCGCCGTCGGAGCACTCATCGCGGAAAAAGAACGCGAGCAAAGCCGCGCAGGCAATGCCGGCAAGTACTGGACGGGCAAAGAAGACGCGCAGGTTTGCGAAGAAGTGCGCAAAGGGATGGACTTCCGCGAAATTGCCAAATTGCACAATCGCAGTGTGGCCTCCATCGTGGCGCGGCTGATTAAGTTGGGCAAAATTGCTCCGCCGAAAGCGGCAAAGACAGCGGAAACCAAGGCGGCGTAAGCAGAGAATGTATCGCCTTCGTCCACTCGCGCTTTTGCTGTCGGTCTGTACGTGTTTCTTTCCGCACTCGTTGCAGGCGCAGAAATGGTCTGACAACAGCCGCGCATCGCGCCTTGCCCATGAAGAATGGATGCGCCATGGCCGCGTTATTCCCGGACATGCAACGGCTGAATTACGTTATCGGGCTTTTCAGCAAAAGCTCGCCTTGCGCAAGAACCACCCTTCCAATTCTTCGGCTATATGGACTTCGCTCGGCCCCGCCCCGCTCGCTTCCGATGCAACCGGCCTCGGCCAGCAAAATTACGGCTGGGTTTCGGGACGAGCGACGGCGATTGCAGTGGATCCATCGGATGTGAGTGGAAATACCGTTTTTAGCGGCGGAGCCTATGGCGGCGTTTGGAAATCCACCAATGCCGGCCCGGCGAGTTCCACTCCTGCGAATGTGGTGTGGACGCCGCTGACCGATGATCAGGCGACTTTAGCTATTGGAGCGCTGGCCGTGCAGCCGTGGTCAAGCGGCGTGCAGTCATGTACTAACAATCCTTCGCAAAGCATTGTTTTGGCAGGGACGGGAGAAACCGACAGCTCGGCAGACTCTTACTACGGTCTCGGCATTCTTCACTCCTCCGATGGCGGAAATACGTGGGATCTCCTCTCCACCGATTCAACCGGCACGCGCTCTTTCGCAGGACTCGGGTTCAGCAAGATTGCGTTCAGCAGCGGGACACCCAACTTAGTCGTTGCCGCCGCGGGTGCGACTTCGCAGGGAGTGATTGAAGACCTGGAAAATCCTGTGACGGTCAATCGCGGAATTTATTATTCGCTTGATTGCGGCGAGGATTGGACATACACCAATGTCAACGACAGCGGAGTAACGATCAGCCCGAGTTCGGCGACAAGCGTCATCTACAATGCACAGCTAAATCTCTTCTTCGCCGCTATTCGCTATCACGGCTTTTATTCTTCGCCGGATGGCATCAACTGGACACGTTTACTCAATCAACCCGGAGCGGGGCTGACGGCATTGGCGTGCCCGCCCCAAACATCTCCGCCGAGCGTGTGCCCCATTTATCGCGGAGAGATAACCGTCGTGCCCGGCCGCAGTGAAATGTATGTCTGGTACGTGGATGCATACGACATTGATCAGGGCATCTGGCAAAGTTTCGATGGCGGCGTGACCTGGTCGCAAATTGACGAAACCGGAATCATCGATTGCGGCGATATTTTTGGCGGATGCGGCACGCAAGATGGAACTTACAACCTCGAACTCGCCGCTGTGCCCAATTGTGCGCAATCCGACCCGAATTGTGGAGTGACTGATCTCTACGCCGGAGCTGTAAACATATTCAAATGCGAGATTTCGCCAGAATTCCCAACGTGCAATCCAAATGTGAATCCGCCGCCGCCACCCAATGCAGTTTTTTTAAATTTGACACACGTATATGGCTGCCCTCCTGACTTCGGCTCGCCCGCTCACGTCCATGCCTCGCAGCATGCGATTGGATTTTCGTTGATCAACAACAATCAGCAGGATGTGATGTTCTTTGCAAACGACGGGGGTATTTATCGTTCTCTTGATGGATTTAACGACCTCAATGATGGAAGTTGCAATGGAACCAATCTTTTCGACAGCCTGAATCAAACGCTCGGCTCGATGACGCAATTGGTTGCGTTTTCGCAATCACCGAGTGATCCAAATACTCTGCTGGCAGGAGCGCAAGCCAATGGCTCGCCCGCGACGGGGTCAGCGGAGGGTAACACGATATGGCAGAACGTAAATGAACCGGATGGCGGATATACCTTAATCAATCCGTCGAACGCTCTGGAGTGGTTCACGGAAAATACTGGCGTGAGCATTCAGAAATGCGAATCAGGCATTAGTTGCGATGCGGAAGATTTCAGCAATGGCCTTATCGTGAGCAACGCCACGCTCGGCGGCGATGAAGGACCGTTCTTTGCACCGTTCATGCTTGATCCGCAAAATTTGAACGCAATGCTTGTAGGCACCTGCCGGGTATGGCGTGGCGATACAAATGGCAACAATTTCATCGCCATCAGCGGGAACTTTGATGACGGCGGCGCGCCGGTGACTTGCACCGGGGCGGAAGTCAATCAAGTACGCACGATTGCGACCGGTGGCGCGATCCAAGGCGGGTTCTCCAATGTGATTTACGCCGGGACGGACGGGCAAGGGCCGAACTCTGACAACTCTCCAACTGGGGGGCGAGTTTTAGTCACGACAAATGCATTGCAAGGGCCGAACTCGTGGGCGAATCAGACGAGCAATATCAATTCGCAATTCTTTCCCATCTCCAGCATTGTGCTCGACACAACTGACCCGACCGGCGCGACCGCCTACGCGAGCATCATGGGTTTTGGCGTTTCGCATATCTGGAAGACAACGAATTGGGGGAATACCTGGACAGACTTCACAGCGAATTTGCCCGATGCCCCCGTCAATGCGCTCCTTTTGGATGAGACGACAGAGGTGCTTTATGCAGGAACGGATGTTGGAGTTTTTTCGAGCTCCACGAGCAATCCGAGTTGGACGGAAGTTGGACCTGCCTCCAACTCCGGGCAATCCGGCTTTCTACCCAATGTATCGGTCACGGGTCTTGGCATTTTCAATGCAAATGGCGAAAAGTTACTGCGAGCTTCGACCTACGGCCGTGGGATGTGGGAGTATCCGCTGGTTGAGCCGCCATTTCAAATTGCGGTGACTTCGCAGAATCCGCTGACCGTTTTTGGCAGTACGCAGGCAACATTCAACATTTCGATCAATGCGCTTGGCGGATTTACGGGAACAGTGAATTTAAATTGCTCGAGCATGCTGTCGAATTGTTTGATTGTGCCAAACAGCGTCACGCTGACCAATTCGATGAATCACGCGAGCGCAATGGTCACAGCTTCATCAAGCACGACTGGAAGCTTTACATTGAATGTAACGGGGACATCGCAAACGCCGCAGTTTACATCCCCGCCATCGGTTTTGACGTTGAATGCCATCAGCATATCTTTGCTGCCGCCTTCACCGTCGAGCATCACACTTGGAAGTCCGGCGACGTCGGGCCCGGTGACCGTGCAAGTTACAGCGTCGGGGCCGTTCGGCGGCGTAGTTAATTTATCGTGCGCAACACCGCTGCCACCGGGCGTTTCCTGCAATTTCACCCCGAATGTGGTTTCTCCAACACAAGGGAATCCTGCTACTGCGGCGTTGACAGTGAATACGAGTGCAAATACGCCAACGAATACATATTCCATGGCGCTGGAAGCAGCGATTAGCCCGCCGATATTGGGTGAACCTGTCATCTCGCAGGCGCTTTCCCTGACGGTAACTTCGGACTTTGCCATTGCGATGAACAATACGTCCGCTAGCGCCACGCAAGGTTTTGCGGGAACATTTACCGGATCGCTGAGTTCAAGCAATTACAGCTACTCCGTGAATTTGAGCTGCGGGGCAGGTGCGCCTCCGATGTGTACGACCAATCCCGCGAGCGTGACGCCCTCAGCAGCGGGAACTCCGTTTGTCGTGACAGCAGAAAGCAACAATACCGGAGATTACAGCTTCAACCTTGTTGCCCAAGGGACAGATCCCTCAAAAATTACGCATACAGCTGCGCTGACGTTTACTTCGACGAAAGGTTCGGCATCGCCGGATTTCGCCATTGCGGTGATGAACCCGCTGATTCATGGGCCAGTGAATACGCCTATGGTTTTTCAGGGAACACTCACTGCGCTTGATGGGTATGGCAGTCCCGTGAATTTGAATTGTGGCGCAAATTCGCCGCCCAGTTGCACGCCATCTCCTTTGACGGTGACGCCAAGCGCAAACGGAACACCGTTCACAGTGACGGTCATGACAAACGATTCGACGGTGTATGCCTTCAACCTCGTGGCACAGGGGACAGATTCATCCCATATTACGCATACATTTGCTTTGATTTTCGATAGCACGGCGACGCTGTCGTTTACGAACAATTCGCCGCAACAGACAATTAATCCGGGGCAGACGGCGCAATACAACTTGAATGTTGCACCGGTGGGTGGTAGCTTCCCTGCCCCGGTTAGTTTTTCGTGTGCGGCATCGAGTCTGCCTAGCGGAGCCGGTTGCGTATTTCATCCGGCGACAGTTGGGCAAAATAGCGGCGCGACTTCAGTTACGTTGTCGGTGAAAACATCTGCAAAGACTCCGGTGGCGACAAGTCATCTCGTGGTGAGTGCCACTTCGGGACCTCTCACCGTAAACTCCAATCCGGAACCGATTTTGACCGTGATGGGCAATGGGCAAGGTGCTAGCCCTTTCACAATTAACAACAACACGCCGCCGCAATATGTCGCTCCGGGACAAGCTGTGAGTTACAACCTCAGCCTCAGCAGCGGCGATGGTTTTTCCAATCAAGTGAGCTTTGCGTGCACGGGCCTTCCAGCTGCGTCGAGTTGCTCTTTCAGCCCGCCACAGGTGGCGCCGGGGACTGTGGGTGAACCCAGCATCACAACTTTGACCATCACCACGACCGCGCAGGTCATCGCTTCGGTGCATTCAGATGGAAGCACACTTTACATGCTCGCAATACTGGTACCGGCAGGATTTGGTGCTTTTTTCTTTGCCGGGCCGAAACGCTCGAAAAGAAGACGGGCGACATCTTCGCTTACACTCCTCATGACATTCAGCCTGCTTGGACTACTTCTCTCCTGTGGCGGTGGTACGGGCATTTCGGGTGGGCAGCCCGGAACTCCGACTGGAACCTATACAGTTACCGTGACCGGAAGCGCGGGAGCGATCTCGGAGACGGCAATGCCGCCAGTTGGGCTGGTTGTTCAGTAAAATGGCCCAGATTTTCCCAGAAAATCGCGGAAATCATTCAGCCAAACGGCCGAAATGCCAGGCTACTAGCCGATGTAGTGGGATTTCGCCGACTTTCCCGGATTTGAAATTTGTCCCCATCTGGCACCTATGTGCTATTTACAATCGGGGGTTGTGAGACTAAAGTTTTGTTCTATACAGTCATTTGGGTGATGACTGT
>JAJPHW010000007.1 GCA_021325035.1 Terriglobia bacterium | reverse complement strand
CTGGCGTTTTACATTTTTGCCTTCACTGGTGGTTGAACCCAGCAAATGAAAAACTTCCAGCAGAACCTGCAAAAGCTGGAAGCTACCGACACCCAGGTCCTGGGTGTGAGCATGGATAGTCCGTTCGCCAACCACGCATTCGCCACACAAATTGGAGTTACCTTCCCCCTATTAAGTGACTGGGGCGGCACGGCCACGCGCAAATATGGCGTGTATGAGGGCGAGTACAAGGCGGCGCGCCGCGTCAATTTTCTGATCGGAAAGGATGGAAGAATTATCGAGAAGCAAGTCGATAAAGACGCCATAGATCCGAAGAAAATTGTGGATGCATGTGAGCGTCCGCGGAAGAAGTAGCTACTAATTCAAGTGAACCCAGGTTAGCGCCAAAACGATCGCGCAAACCTGGGCACCAAGTGTGTCCCCCGCTTCACGCAAGAGCTGCGAGAAATGGGATTACATTTGTGGAGAACGGATGATCCCGCTAATATCAGACGGATGCCGCAGACGCCAGAACAGCAACTAAAGGCCTTTATCGCCAAGTTCGATCGCAATTTGGGCAAGCAGATTCGGGAATGCCGGGCAGCGATGCGCGAGCGCTTCCCGACCGCGAACGAACTCGTATATGACAATTACAACTTCTTCGTGATTGGCTATTGCACGACGGAGCGTCCCTCTGATTGCGTCGCTTCGCTGGCGGTAAACTCCAAAGGAATTGGCCTCAGCTTCTACTACGGGGCTACGCTTCCTGATCCGCACGGGATATTGCAAGGCGCTGGGAAACAGAACCGATTTGTGAGGCTCGACAGCGCGGCCACACTACGGAGCCCAGAGGTTGAGGAATTACTTGCTGCCGCCGAGAAACAAGCCGATCCGCCGTTCCCCAAGTCAGGTATAGGCAAGTTGATCATCCGTTCAATCTCGGAAAAGCAACGGCCACGCAAGTAACTGTTGCGCCCGGACGACTGGCAAAATCGGTCAACAGTAGTGGGCGGTAATTCGCGTATTACATAGACCCTACTGAACTGTGACTGTAACCTTTGCCGTGGAACGGCCGAAGGCGTTCGTGGAATAGAGGGTGTACGTCGTGGTTTGAGCAGGAGTCACAGCGACAGAAGTCCCTCGAATCGCGCCAATTTGCGGCGAGACGATGGAATAAGACGCGCCGTTTGCCGTCCAGGACAAAGTTGAAGATTGTCCGGGTTGAATAGTGGAAGGACTTGCCGTAAAGCTGGTGATAGCGGGAGCCTGGCCTTGGGGCAGATTCTGCGGCGTATAAAGAGGACTGATCAAAAGCACTTCGAAGGCCGAAGCAGGAACGGTCTTTAACATCCCGAGATCATCGTTGCTCCAGCGATTGTCGGGATCTCCGCTGATGTACATCGAACTGCCGTTGTCGGCCATGATCATCCCATATTGTTTGAGCGCGGCAAGAATGACTTGCGATTGCGGGGGAAATCCTGAAATGTCGTAGCTTGCTTTCAGGCGCAAACGCATGCCCATAGGTGCGGCCAGCGTGTTGGTAGAGTTAGGCGCCCAATGCGATGCGGGAGGCGTGAAAGCTTCTTTGCTTTCCTGCAAAGTGAAACGCAGCGCGTGCTGGATTTTTCCGGCGGCGACTTCGTCGTAACGCGCAAGTCCGGGAAAAACGGCCAGACCGGCGGCGTCGGCCGAGGTCCAGGTGTAAGGACGCTGCTCGTCATTCAACAAATCCCAAACTGCAGCGGAAGCGGCATTCCAAGTACCGTTGTTTTGACGGTATGCGCCGTAAAGTTCATAGAGCCAGCAGTTGTCGCGATCAAGGACGAGGACATGGCGGTCTCCGTTGCCGGGGTTGGGCGCGCCTTCGATGGGAGCATTGTGTGGAATCGGCATGGGGCCGGGGTCGCTTTCGGAGCCATAAGCGGTGAACTTGATATTTACAAAAGCCGCGCCGCTGACCACGTCATAAGGAATGCCGATGGTTTGACCGTTATAGAGTCCAGCGCCGAAGTCGGGATGCAGCGGCGTATTTGCTCCGATGAAGTTGATGATGGCGTCAGAGTTGGGATCAACGGAAGCATTAGAGATGTCCTGGTTCCAAAGATTGTCTGCCGGAAAAGGGATGAAGCCGTGGAGATTGCCTTCGATGCCGGTGCCCATCGAGTTGCAATTCTGGGCCAGCGTGAAAACGGCGGTAACCGAAAGGAAGATCAGAGCGAGGAATCGAAAGCGCATGGCAGACCTCCAACAAAAAGTACGCTAGCACGAAAACTGGAACGGGAAAGACACGGAGGGGCAGAAAGAACCGCCCATCTCTTGGGATGACAGGCCTAACAATTCTTCCGATTGCTGGTTTTCGGCGCAAAAATACATCGCCCGTGCAATAATTTAAGAATTAACAATCACCACGAGGTACCTTCCAATGAGTTCACAGTCAGACGAGCAGAACGAGAAACATGCTGTTACGTTGCCGGGAATCGTCGAGAAGATCGTCAAGCCTGTGGTTCCAAATGAACCCGAAAAAGCACAGATTGTGGTGGAGGGGGCCGACCACCTCTACAAAGAGCTTCGTATTGAGAACGAACTGGAGGATGAAACCGGCGAGAAGGTAAAGCTCAAGCCCGGCGCAGAGGTAGAAGTTACCATCGAAGCGACTAAGGACAGCGTCGAGAAAAAGAGCGCCTGAGCCATTTTGGGAATTGTTTGTAGATTTTCCAGAAAATTACTTACTCCTTCACTCAAATGCCCTATCGAGGATGTCGAATCCAAGTCCATCCTCCCGTCTGAACGAATCCCAAACTTATACACAAAGTAGTGACTGAATCCGCGTCACCATTGAAATTACCTCCGTAATCAGAAGAGTGGTGACCCAAGTTGATAACGAGCCTCTCGACAGTTAGGCTTGTGATAATGTTTGATTTACCGCATATTCCATTAAGTTTGAGTGACGTGTAAGGCGGATTCGTGTCTTCCCATCACAAGCCGGAAATCCAGATTGCCTGGAAGACGATCACTTATCGCAGCGTAGCGATGATCGTGGTGGCTGGGCTCGCAATCTTCTTTATGGGGTTGCATTTTGCTTTTCCTCAATTCACCGACAATGGGCTAAAAGCAGCGGACCACTTTACCTCCGGATTGCTTGAGAAAGTGGCGGGCGCAGCGGGCGTCCAGCCGAAAGCCAGTGCGGGCAATTCGCAACAAGCGCATATTACGGCCCTTGATGGAACGGTGCGCATCAAGAAAGCGTCGAGCAATAGCTGGGTGAACGCCGACTATAACGTTCCTCTGGAAAAAGGCGACGTAGTGCAGACTGGTTCGGAGGGGATGGCGAAGATTGTTTTCACCGATGGAACGAACTACACGGTGAAACAGGACTCGCTCATTGTGATTGAAGAAAACTCGGCGAATGAACAGCAACAGACCAGTGTATCGGTGGCAGTGAGCACGGGAACCGTTGATTTGGCGACGGCAACTTTCGCGCAGGGTTCCACTTCGCAGGTGACTGTGGGAGGCGCGACGGCGACATTTGCTCCTGAGAGCGCGGCCCGCGTGAGCAATGATCCGAAGAGCGATTCGCACGAAATTTTGATGAAAAAGGGTTCGGGCGAAGTAAGCCGCAACGGCGAAGTAGTACGTTTGGCGGATTGGGAGAAAGTGAGTTTTGCCACGGCGTCTCCGAAGATGGAGCAGGCCAAGGAAATCGGACCGCCGGCGCCGATTTCTCCGGCGAACATGATGCCGATCTTTGTGACTCCGGATTCGAAGTCCATTGGATTTTCTTGGACGCCGATGGCAAATGCGACGAACTACCGTTTGCAGATTTCGCGAAACCCATATTTTTCGTCCACGATTGTGGACCGGAAGGTGACGACGGCAGACGTCAGCGTGTCGGGATTGAGCGAAGGCGCGTATTACTGGATGGTGCAGTCATATGACTCGCAGGGTCGCGCATCAGTGGAGAGTGAGAAGAACCGGTTCACCATTATTATGAAATCTGCGGATGACAATCCGACGATTGGGTTGGATTTGGATCCTCTGATTCAACATGGGCGTGTGCTGGAGTTGACGGGCAAGACCGAACAGGGCGCGCGCGTGATGGTGAATGGGCGGGAAGTGCCGATGGTAGGAAGCGATGGAACATTCCATTACTTCACGCCGCCGATGCCGCCGGGGGAGAGCGTGGTGACGATCACGGCGCAGGACTCCAAGGGCGGCGTGAATACGGTGCAGAGGAAAGTTTTGATTCAGTAAAGCGCGGCTCGACAAAATTTCATAAGGAAAAATCGGTATGTCATCGAATGGGTTTCACGGCAATACATCGAGAATGCACAATCTGCGGTCGCTGTTCAGTGTATTCTCCAGCGATTTGGCCATTGATTTAGGCACAGCGAACACGCTGGTCTATGCGCGCGGCAAAGGCATCGTGGTGAATGAGCCTTCAATCGTGGCCATTAATAAGGTGTCCGGCGAAGTGGAAGCCGTGGGCAAAGAAGCGAAGGAAATGCTGGGACGCACCCCTGGCAACATCGTGGCCATCAAGCCCATGAAAGACGGCGTGATCGCCGACTTCAAAGTCACCGAGAAAATGTTGAATTATTTCATCCAAAAGGCGCACAACCGGAAGATGCTGGTGCATCCGCGCATTGTCATTGGTGTGCCGTCGGAAATTACGCAAGTGGAGAAGCGCGCCGTTATGGACTCGGCTTATCGCGCAAAAGCGAGTGAAGTCTATCTGGTGGAGCAGGCGATGGTGGCGGCGATTGGCGCCGGGCTGCCCATTACCGAGCCAAGCGGCAACATGGTTGTGGACATCGGCGGCGGCACGACCGACATCGCTGTGATTTCGTTGAGCGGCATTGTGTATTCGCGGTCAGTTCGGATGGCAGGCAATCAAATGGACGAAGCCATCATGAATTACCTGAAGCGGAAATATAACTTGCTCATCGGCGAACGCACAGGCGAGCAAATCAAGATTGAAATTGGATCGGCATATCCGCTGGACAAGCCGCTGACCATGGAGATTAAAGGCCGCAACTTGATTGAAGGCGT
>JAJPHW010000171.1 GCA_021325035.1 Terriglobia bacterium | reverse complement strand
TCTTTTCTTCCGCTCTCGTCCAAGACTTTGGATCAGTGGGCGTGCTGCATGGAGCTTTTTCTATCTCTATTTTCCGCTACACTATCGAAACCGTCACTTGAGGGATCCTACCTTGCACAATCCGGGCACACTTTTGCGCAGATTACTCATCATTTTCTTTTGCTTCGTCACCATCGCCTCCGCCGCTCAAGCCGTCCGTCCCGAACTCTATAACTCGCTGAAGTGGCGCTTGATTGGTCCCTTCCGCGGCGGTCGTGTCGTCGCTGTGGCCGGCATTCCCGGCAATCCGGCGAAATTCTACTTCGGTGCCGTTAACGGCGGCATCTGGGAGACCACCGACGCGGGCGTAGTCTGGCGGCCCATTTTCGACGATCAGCACATCGCTTCCATTGGCGCTCTCGCCGTCGCCCCATCCGATCCCAACACAATTTATGCGGGGACGGGCGAGTCCGACATTCGCATGGATTTATCCTCCGGCGATGGCGTTTACAAGTCCACCGATGGTGGCAAAACTTGGAACAACATCGGCCTGCGCGAAACCCGTCAAATCAGTCGCATAGTCGTGGATACGCAAAACGCGAACATCGCCTACGTCGCCGCGTTCGGCCACGCTTATGGCCCTAACCCGGACCGAGGCGTCTATAAAACTGAAGACGGCGGCGCGCATTGGACGAAGGTGTTAGATCGCGGCCCTGACGTCGGCGCAGCCAGTCTCGCTATCGCGCTCGACAATCCCAAAATCCTTTTCGCCACCATGTGGAACGCCCACCGTCCCCCTTGGAGCACGTATGCTCCCATCGCCGGCCCCGGCAGTGGACTCTACCGTTCCACCGATGCCGGCCAAACCTGGACGCATCTAACCGGCTCTGGCTTGTCTGACGGCGACTGGGGCCGTTCTGGGGTCACCGTTTCTCGTGATGGACAGCGCGTGTACGCGCTCGTCGAGTCCAAGAAATCCGGTCTCTATCGTTCCGACGATGGAGGCAATTCCTGGACGCTCGAAAATTCCGACTCCCGCCTCACCAGCCGCGCCTGGTATTTCAGCGACATCACCATCGATCCTAATCATCCCGATGTCGTTTATATGCCTAACGTGGCCCTGTATCGCACGGACGACGGCGGAAAGACCATCACCATCGTTCGCGGCGCGCCCGGCGGCGACGACTATCACCAGCTCTGGGTCGATCCTAAAGATTCCACCCGAATGATTCTCGGCACCGATCAGGGCACGACCATCAGCGTGAATCATGGCGAGACGTGGAGCACCTGGTACAACCAGCCCACAGCGCAGATCTACCACGTCGCTACCGACAACCGCTTTCCCTATACCGTCTATGGCCCACAGCAGGATAGCGGCGGCATCGCCGTCATGAGCCGCACCGATTATGGCCAAATCTCCGCGCGCAATACTTTCTCGCCGGGCGGCAGCGAAAGTGGATACATCGCGCCCGATCCCCACGATCCCAACATTCTTTATTCAACTGGAGCTTTCGGCTCTGTGTCCCGCTTTGATCTGCGAACTTCTCTGAGCCAAAATGTAAGCCCCTGGCCGGTTTTCGCCTGGGGCAGCGAAATCAATGCCCGCAAATATCGGGCCGGCTGGAACCCTGTGCTCTTGTTCTCCCCCTACGACCACAAAACGCTCTACCTCGGAACGCAGTTCGTCATGAAGACCGCAGATGGTGGCTTGCACTGGGAAACTATTAGCCCCGATCTCACCGGCGCATCTTCGCAAGCAGACAACGTAGGCGCCATGCCGCCGGCCCCACCCCCAACGATCGATAACACAATTGCCGGCGGGTATGGGTTGGTGAATACCATCGCGCCCTCCAGCCTCAACGGCGATTTAATCTGGGCCGGGAGCGACACCGGCCTCATCCATCTCACCCGAGACGGCGGCAAAACCTGGAACGACGTTACGCCTAAGGGCTTGGCCTTATGGAGCCGCATCTCCTGGATTGAAGCCTCGCATTTCGATCCCGCCGAAGCCTACGCCGCCATCGATCGCCATCGCATGGATGACCAGAAGCCTTACCTCTATCGCACCCGCGACTACGGCGCCAGTTGGCAGGCAATCACAAATGGTATTCCGGCATCGTCATTTTTAAGGGTGGTGCGTCAGGATCCGAAAAAGAAAGAATTGATCTACGCAGGTACTGAGCTAGGAATTTACATTTCCTTTGACAGCGGTGACCACTGGGAATCCCTGCAATTGAATCTGCCAGTAACATCTGTGCAAGACATGGTCGTCCATGGCGACGATCTTGTGATTGCTACTCACGGGCGCTCCTTCTGGATTCTTGACGACATAACAGCATTACGACAGATTTCCGCTGGTACAGATTCAGAGGCAAAGCTCTTCGCGCCGGCGATAGCGGTACGAATTGATAATGACCGATTTCTGGGAACTCCACTTCCTCCGGAAGAACCGACCGCCGAAAATCCTCCCAATGGCGCAATTCTTGACTACTACCTGCCGGTGGCAGCGCGCCAAATCAAACTACAAGTCTTCGACAACAAGGGCAACTTGATTCGAAGTTTTTCGTCGGACATCGCTACGAAAGAGACAAAGCACTTGGCGTTGCCGATTGCAGAACGGTGGTTCCCCAAGCCGCAGGTTCTTTCTACGACGCAGGGAATGCACCGCTTCGTATGGGATTTAGCTTCGGGCAAAGCGAGCGACACAGATGGCGAACCAGAGGATGATGAGGGATTCGGCGCTCCCCGCGGGCCTCGCGTCACTCCGGGTACATATCAAGCGAAGTTGATCGTAGATGGTAAAACTTATACGCAACCCCTGAAAGTCATGATGGATCCACGTTCCGTGGCAACACCCACGGAACTGGACCAGCAGTTTACGTTGGGTAAACAGATTTACGCGGAGACGACCAGAAATCAGCAAGCACTGCTGGAAATCTATTCTGTACAGAAACAACTTGCCGATTTAGCGAAGAAACTCACCGAACAAAAATCGGGCCTCGACCCGACCCTTGCTCAGGCGCAAGATGCAATCAAAAAAATACTCAAGGGTGACGGTTCTAGCTGGGGCAATGGCATGGGATTGGAAACGGCAAACGGAGCAATGGCTTCCGCACTGGGCGTAGTGGAGAGCGGCAATCGCACCGCGCCATCTCAAGCCCTGGATGTTTTTGGAGAAGCAAGCCTCGCGGCAAAGGACCGGGTGGAGGAATGGCAGCAATTCAAAATGAAAAACATTCCTAAACTGAACGAACAACTGAAACAAGCTCACGAACAGCCTGTTGCCATCAGCGAAATCGAACAGGAAGTGCAATACCTGATGACACGTTAGCCGGTTAATTGTGGTCTAATACTTTTCTGAAATCCACAGAAACCGGATCGAGCAATGAACGGCACGCCCTCTTTAACAAAGCAACTGCAGGATTTCTCAGATGCTGATCGAGAGGTAGCCGAAGCTGTACTGCGTGAAATTCTGCCCACGCTTCACCAGATTGCCGTCCGAGAACTGCGGCGGGAACGTTACGTTTCTCCACTGTCACCAACAGAATTAATTAATGAAGTATGGTTGCGCAGCCTTCGCAAGGGAGGCTGGCAAATCAACAGCCGCGATCACTTCTACGCCATTGCCGCGCTCGCGATGCGCAGAGTGCTTGTAGATTTTGCCCGGCAGCGTTTGGCTCAACGCCGTGGAGATGGGGAGAAACCGGATCGTCTGAATGAAGTGCTCTCCCTGGAGCCGCACGGGGCTCCGGACACAGAAAGCATTGTTCGCGTCGGAATCCTCATGGAGCAGTTGGAGAAGGCAAACGCGGAAGCTGCGCGAATTGTGGATATGCATTACTTTGCAGGTTTCACACTCCAGGAGATTGCCGAAGTGACAGGACTTACTTTCCGCCAAGTGCGGCATCTTTGGGAAAAAGGCCGCGATTGGTTGAAAGACCGGATCGGCTCGTAGAGTTGCCGCTTCAAGCACTGCTCGGCACAGACGCCAAATCCCGGGCAATCTGACTGGCGAATGCGATGGCGCTTTTCGGGCGCCGCGAAGGGTCGAACTCAAGCGCTGAACTCATGAGTTCGACCGAAACCGAAGACAATCCCAGATTCAATCCAGTTAGAAGTTCGCGCACCCGCTCCGGTAAATCCATGGAGGCATCGGGAAGAAGCGTTGAGAGGCGTTGCCCGGTGAGCATTTCAATAACGACCTTCGCGAGGCTGTAAATATCGGTGGATGAGTCTGCATATCCGATGGATTGCTCCGGAGCCATGTAATACATTGTGCCCGCTGCGCGCGATAGGCCATGTAGAGTCTCATCCGGGTCCTGCACAATGGCGATCGAAAAATCAATCAGCACGATATCCTGGCCTGCCGGACCCGCGCTTCGAATCATCAAATTTTCAGGCTTCAAGTCGCGGTGACAAACTCCCCGGCTGTGAATTTCTTCAAGCGCGCTGCCCGTCTGAAGCAGATAGCTTGCGGTCTGTTGCGGCGCCAAACTTCCTTTTTCCAATTTTTCTCGCAGTGTTTGCCCTTCGATAAATTCCATTACTAGGTATTGCGCACCCGCAGGCGTCGTTCCCTGCCCATAAATCCGCACGACATTCGGATGTTCAATCTTTTCGAGCGCACGCACTTCTTGCTGAAAGCGTCTGGCCATCCAATCTCTGTCCATCAACTCCTGCCGGAAAATTTTGATCGCGCAACTCCGGCCCTGTTGTTGGAGGTCCCTTCCTTTCGCAATCGCCGCAAAACCTCCGCGGGCCATAACATGGCCAACTTCAAACCGGGAATCCAGCACAGTACCCGTAAGCTGCCATGTCTCCGGACAAAGTGCTGCCAACCGCCATTCACCCAGTTCAGGAAGTATTTTCGCTGCTCGTTCTACACGCTTCTTGTGCCAACTGTAGGTACCAGCGGCGCCAAGCCCGCCAAAGGCTGCGAAAGCAGCCAGTGCCGGCCATGACAGCCAGATAGGACGAAGAATTGTGAACGACTTGGCGCTCGTCGCCGACCATGGACCTGATCCCAATTGTGCTTGCACTTCGACGGTGTGAGTTCCAGCGAGTAGCTGCCCGAGATCAATATCAAGCGCGCGCTGTGATTTCCACGATGTCTGTTCCGGCAGAAGCCGG
This sequence comes from Terriglobia bacterium, assembly GCA_021325035.1. Classification (GTDB taxonomy): domain Bacteria; phylum Acidobacteriota; class Terriglobia; order Terriglobales; family Acidobacteriaceae; genus JAJPHW01. The sequence goes on along the minus strand of JAJPHW010000171.1, from coordinate 7,068 downwards.
TAGCGTAAATGAAGAGCATTGCGCCGGTCGAACTGAAGAGAACCTACATGCACCGTAATATCGGAACCATGCGGGATAGAGGTAACCGTGTCGGCGAGCATCGGCGCATGGCCGCTTGCCGAGAATCCGGACACAAAAATCTGCGGAGAAGGAAATGCGACGGCAAAATCTTCGGCAGGTGAGAGGTGCACAACCGTAGCATCGCTGGCGAACCAAACGGATCCATCTGGATCGGGGAGGAAGCTGTTCTGGTTCGCCGTCTGAGAGGGTAAACCGTCTTCTTGATCGAGACGCAACCATTCGTTGTTTTCAGCCGCATTGCTATTCGCTATATATACTGCATCGGAGCCGCGCCAAATCCATCCCCGGCGATCAACCCCAAGAAATTGGTTGCCACTGTTGGCAACAGGCTGATCTGACCGACTAGGGTAGTTTTTGATCGTTGGGTGACCGGAGAAAGGATCACGGATGAGAGACACCCTGGAGTTATCATAGCCCAGCCACACATCGCCATTTGGGTGCGCAAGAACTGATCGGCAATTGAAATCCAGCAGACCATCTTTCCCGGTGACACTACTCCACGCTCCTCCTCGCCGGAAAACCAGGCTCTTTCCATTACAAGCCCAGAGCGTGTCGCGCCCTTCGTCGTAGCTGAAGTCTGGTGTCGATTCGATCGGAACGTTCTCAGAAGTCAAAATCAGCCGGTTACCGTTCCTCGATACCTGCCGAACGCCTTCTTTGCTCAGACCAGCACCCAACCATATTTTGCCATCTTTTGTTTTGGCGATTGCGGTCCCTCCGTCCGCAAATCCGGAGCGAGCCAGAAATGTGCCATCCACTCTAAGCTGCGCGAGACCTTTTGCGCTGCCCGCGAGAATGGTTCCGTTGGGTCCGGCGATCATCGCGCCTACGCCGCTTAATTCTTCTGTGCCGGGTAATGTAATCCAAGTCCGGCGGTCGCTGTTTAAAGTCAGGATGCCCGTCGAAGCCGAAAAGACCTTTTCCCCGATCTTCAACAATGAATATGTGTTTTCAAGTCCGTTGTCCTGGTTCCAATACTCGGCGCGAAATGGATACATAAACCGAAAAAGACCGCTATCCGTGCCCAGCCAGATGGTTCCATCCTTGGCAACCATCGCAGTATCCAAGCCAGAAGGAAGCCCATTGCGTACGCGCGCAGTATGAAAATTTCCCGGTCTTCCCAGTGTCAGACTCACGAGCATGAAGATCGAGCCGTCCGAAGTTTCTTCCAGGTGTGCGCTCGAATCGTAGCCGAGGATCGCGCTCGAAATCGTTGTGATTTTTGGAGTCTTGGGACATTGATAGCTAGCGGCGCCTTCCGAACGAAACCAAATACAGCCAAACCGGTCGCGCAAGACCTTTTCGACGAGTGGATCGCCCGCGTGTTCTTGCAGATTGAGCCTTGCCCCCTGTTTCCAATCCAGGATAGTTTGGCGGCTCAACTCGCACCAACCAGCGGGGCAAGGAAAGAGGGTCGTTCCTTGCGCGTCAACTGTCATGTGATGCGCCCGTTGCTCAAGCAAAGGCTCGGCTACCCAGTTGCTTCCATTTTTGTGAAAACGATAGAGATCGCCGTATGTTGGATGCCCCGTCGCCTCCGTCCCGAAAGAAGCCAGCATCATTGTGGGTGCTATGTTAACCACGCTTAGACCGTCGGACGAGAACACCTTCTCCACCCGGCCGTTCTGATAACGGTATAGACCTCCATGTCCCGCGCCACCCATCACATCTGTGCCTTGGGTCGCGATCCAAATGCCGCCATCGCCGTCTTCGGCAAAGCTGTTGGGGACTTCTTTCGGAAAGCCATATTGTCGAAGGGAATAGAAACGCACTCCGTCGAAACAGAAAACATCGTCAATCGTTCCCATCCAGATGCGCGACTGGCTGTCTTGCATCATGGTGAAAATGCCGTGAGGAGAGCCGGCAACGGGCACAACGGGGTAACGTTGCCCGAACACAATCGCCGGGAGAAACAGTAGAAAAACGAAAAATCCTCGCCGGATCAGGCATCCGCACGGAAAGCCATTACGCATAAAACGTACTGCGGAATTTTCACGCCTGACGGCCATAATTCGTTTTCCAACCATGCTTGCCAGGACCGATCATATTTATTTTTCGTTGAGATGGCATCTTTCCGTAGTTTTAGCGCAGACCTATTTAAGAACGGCCACGACCGGGGCAAAATCAGGTGCGTATAAACCACATTCTCTCGGCGTCCCGGCTTTCGATGGAATCCTGGAAGGAGCCTAGTATGAACTATTCTCGACCCCACCCATGCATGAAGCGGTTTTCAGCTATCACGGGCTTTTTTGCTCTTCTGGCTTCTGTTACCGTCGTCGCGCAGACTACAACGACAGCAACTACGACGCAAAAGCCGGTTGTGAAAACCGCGACCGTTGCTCCCGCCAAACCTGCTCCCAAGCCTGTGGTCGCTGTTGCGCCTGCAAAAACTGTAATAGCCCCGGCATCTACTACCGCAAAGAGCACAAGCTCGCCGTTGGCAACCACTACGAACTCACAGCCTGTAACAAGTGCGATTGCTCCCGCGCCTGCGCAGGTAGCTCCCAGCAACTTCAGTTCTTCAGGCGCTTCACCCAATGTTGTCACCCCATCAGGCTCTCGCCTTCCTGTCTCAGCACAAGGTGTGGGGACCTTCCTGTGGCCGGGAGGCTGGACCCTGATCGCATACGGTTGCATGCGCACTGGCACCCGCTTGTTCTGCGATTTTGATACGACAAATCAAAACAATGTGCAAGCCGCTACATCAATCTGGTCGGGAGGCGGAGGAGTCAATTTGGTGGATGACGGCGGTAAGATCACGCCACGGCACAACGCTTTTTTCATAGGCAGCGACGGTACCCAGTTCTCCACCGCCTACATAAGCCCACAACCCGTGCGGTTTATCATCGAATACGACGACGTGGACCAGCGCTACACTTCTGTATCCCTGGTGTTGGGCGGCAATCGAATCCAGGGAGTTCCGATTACGACAATGGATCCGAGTCAGCCCGCGGGAACAATCCCGGCAAGGTCAGCTTCCGGATCTCCGGCTCCGGTTTCGGCAACCGGCGCACAGCAAGCGGCAACTCCTGGAGCAACCGGCACTCTCGACAATGCCACGCAGGCCATCAACAATGCGAACAACAATGTAAATACGCAGAAGAAAAAAGCGCAGGACTTTTGGAAATCGCTGCAAAGTACTGTCCAATCTCACTGATACTTTGCGCGGGGTGGTTATCGCCGACGCACGGCTTGTTTCTATTAAGGTTTCTGCTCTGTTGGCATCGCAACTCATCGTAGAGAAGCGACGAATTCCCAACAGCCGCAATATTTTACTCTGCCCCCCTTTGCGCTTGGGTTCTCCATAATCGGCCGAATGGTTAGGATGCCTCCATCCAAGCTCAATTCCACTTCCACCGACATCCTGCAAGTTGAGACAATTCTGGTCTCCATGGACCTGCCGCCCGAAGCGGAAACTGTTCTCATCAATGACTAATAAGCTGGTTCCCTACCGGTTCCGCAAGATTGCCTTGCTTTTTCACGTCTCCCGTGAGCCTTGGCGCTAAAAATGGTTGTTTGTGTCAGACCTATGTTAGGATTTGGGCGGGAATTTTGTCTTTAAAAGCTTCCCGCCCTCCCCGGCGTAGTACATTCACCTCGCATCGCGTTAGCAGAAGGGGAAAACCATCATGCCGCTGAAATTTTTCTGGCTTTCGCTTTTGGAGCGCACGGCGTGAACATAGCTACGGAAAATCGAAAAGAACTCGATGACCTCTTCAGCCTTACCTATGAAGAACTCCGCCGGCTGGCATCGAGCGTGAAACGCGGCGACCGCAGCAATACCCTCAACCCAACGGCATTAGTGAACGAAGCATGGTTGAAATTGGCCAATTCGCCGGGTATCCTCACGACTTCGCCATTACACTTCAAACGCATCGCAGCACGCGCCATGCGTCAGTTGCTGGTTGAGGCAGCGCGCAGGCGGGGTGCGGGAAAGCGAAATATTGAGGGCTCTCCCGTGATTACCTTCGATGAGTCCTTACATGGAGCGTTCACCAGCGATCAGGATCTGCTCGGCCTAAATGCGGCCTTGGATGAACTCGCCGAACTTGAACCACGCCAAGCCACAATTGTCGAAAGCCGTTTCTTTGGCGGGTTTGAGATGAACGAAATCGCGGAAATGATGGGAATTTCAGAAGCCACCACACTTCGCGATTGGCGGGTAGCGAAAGCCTGGTTGGGCCACAAACTCAGCAAAGCTTTGTGAGCTGCGATGTTTAGAAATCAGAAATATGGACAGCATACGCTGGCAGCGAATCCAAAATCTGTTCCATGCGGCGGCTGATTTACCTCAGTCGCAACGGCAGAGCTTCCTCAGCTCTGCATGCGGCGATGACACCGGACTGGCCTCTGAAGTAATCGCCTTGCTGGAGCAGGATTCCTCGCGCGATTCATTGCTCGATCGCGCACTGGCGGATGTCGCTCATCAGACTTTTTCAACTCCTGGCGATATTCCCCTCAAAGATTTTGGCGCATACCGGATTCTGCGCGTGTTAGGAGAGGGCGGAATGGGGGTTGTTTATCTTGCGGAACGGCGCGATCTAGGAAACCAGGTTGCGATCAAAGTTCTCCGCGATGCTTGGCTATCGCCCTCCCGCCGCGAACGCTTTGCCAGCGAGCAACGGACGCTCGCCCAACTAAATCATCCATCGATTGCACAGCTTTACGATGCCGACAGCCTTCCGGACGGAACTCCGTGGTTTGCCATGGAACGCGTGGAGGGCGTTCCTCTCACAGAATATTGCCAGGAGCATCATTCCTCCCTCGAAGAACGCTTCGAACTTTTTCGCTCCGTTTGCGAAGCGGTGCAATATGCGCATAGCAATGCAGTCATCCACCGTGATCTAAAACCGTCGAACATTTTGGTCAGAAAAGACGGCACCATTCGCCTGCTCGATTTCGGTATTGCCAAACATCTCGAAGATGTCGATAGTCCGGTGAATCAAACGATGACGGGATTGCGTTTGATGACCCCGGCTTATGCGGCCCCGGAACAGATTCGTGGTGACCGGGTGGGCATTCAAACCGATGTCTATGCTCTTGGAGTCATTCTCTACGAGTTACTTACGGGCCAGCTTCCCTTCGACCTCTCTAATCTCACTCCAGCAGAAGCCGCGATGGTCATTACCGAACACGACCCCGGAAAACCCTCTGTCGCGGTCAGAAGGAGCTCCAACACGAATTTTCCATTGGTGAAAAAAGCGGCGTGGCCCGATCTTGATGTGCTTTGCCTCACGGCAATGCACAAGGAAATGCAGCGCCGGTATCGTTCCGTGGAAGCGCTCGTCCGTGATGTAGATCATTTTCTCGCAGGCGAGCCATTGGAGGCCCGAGCTGACACTCTTAGCTATCGCATCGGCAAGTTTGTTCTCCGCAATCGCCGATCGGTGATGGCAACCGCAACCGGAATGGCTTTGCTGGCGGGATTAATCATCTTTTTTACAGTGCGTCTGACAAGAGCACGGAATTTGGCGCAGGAGGAAGCGGCTCGAACGCAACGAATCCAGCAATTCATGATGAATCTCTTCCAGGGGGGCGACGAGGTCGCAGGCCCAACCACTGATATGAAGGTCATCACCATGGTCGATCGTGGCGTGCTGCAAGCACAGGCGCTAAGCGCCGATCCTAGGGTGCAAGCTGATCTCTACGAGACCTTGGGCAGCATTTATCAGAAGCTCGGAAAATTCGACCGCGCAGATTCTCTATTGCAGCAGGCGCTCAATCAACGCAAACTCTTGTTCGGCGAAGACAGCCTGGATGTGGCAAGGAGCATGGTCGCCCTGGGAAAATTACGGTCGGATCAAGCCCAGTATGAACAAGCCGAAAAATTAATTCGGCAAGGACTTGATATAGAAAAGCGCCATCTCCCATCTGACAACTCAGTTGTATTGACAGGAGAAACCGCGCTTGGCGCTGTGCTGGCCGCTCGAGGCAACTACGAACAAGCGATCGCGGTTTTGAATGACGCCGTTCGCGTGCAATCGAAACCTGGAATAGCGGTGACACCGGGCCTGGCAAACAGCCTCTCCGAACTTGCGAATGCGCAATATGAAGCCGGACACTACAAAATCGCCGATCCATTATTTCGACGGGTTCTTGAAATACATCGTCAACTTTATGGCGCACGTCATCCTCTGGTCGCCGATGATCTCGGCAACCTTGGCGCAGTCCAGCAGGATTTGGGTTATTACACCGAGGCGGAGAAATTCTATCGCCAGGCCCTCGATATCACGCAGTCGTACTACGGCATCGATCACCCTAAAACTGCCGCGAATCTTACAGCCCTCGGACGTGCTCTTGTTTACCAGAACAAATTCGATCAAGCGACTGCCCTGTTGCAGCAATCGCTCGCCATCCAGGAGCATATTTATGGACCGATCCATCCGGCCGTGGCAGAGGCAGTGAACGAACTAGGCAACGTGGCTTCGATGCGCGACCACTACGACGAAGCCGAGAACCAATTTCGACGAGTTGTCGATATATATCGCTCGATCTATGGCGACCATCACTACTTGGTCGCAATCGCGTTATCCAATCTTGCCTATAACTATTACAACAAAAAAGATTACGCGCGCGCTGAAGAACTCTTTCGCGACGTCGTCCACCGCTTTACAGAAACGTTGTCCGCTGACAACGTAAACACTGGGATTGCGCATATAAAACTGGGGCGGGTTCTATTGCGCGAGAACTACTTCGCCGAAGCCCAGATCGAAAGTCTCACCGGTTATGAAAATTTAACGAAGCAAGCCAACCCAGGAACAAGCTATCTTCGCGCGGCCCGCAAAGATCTAGCAGCGGAGTATGACGCCCTCAAGCAGCCAGTACAAGCAGCACGATTTCGCGCAGAATTAGCCGCAACAGAATAACCTGCAATATTCGAAGTATTTACGGCAATAATTGAAGGTTTTAGAGGAAATACTGCATATTTTCTTCGCATTCCAGACTGTATGGCGGAGAGAGTGGGATTCGAACCCACGTTAGAGTTTC
>JAJPHW010000129.1 GCA_021325035.1 Terriglobia bacterium | reverse complement strand
GTGACGTTTTTCAGTGCCACAATGCGCTCTTTGGGGACAAGCTCCAGCACTCGGTCAATCAGCAAAAACGGATAGCGATGCGGCAAAATCTTCTGGATTTCGTTGATGTCCAGCGCGATTTTCACGCCCGTCGAAACTGCTTCGGTGGTTTGTGCGGTATCGGTCATCAATTTATGAGCAAAACGCCAGATTATACTGTATCGCACCCGGAAGTCGCGATCGGAACGAACTTTGATAGTGTTGTCATCCTGAGCGAGCGCCGCATTTGCGCGAGTCGAAGGACCCGGGCGGGCCGTGCGCAACAACCGCGCGTTTGGCCCGCTTCCTTAATTGTGAAAATCACGAACCGGAAGTGTAACCACCAGCATGAAAAAAAATAAATCCGTCCATAAACTAATCCCCAGTCCACTCTCAGCTGAACGCCTTCGCTGGTTTGAAGAACGCCGCGAGGCCCTCGTCCAAACCATCACCCAACTCGTCGAGATCGAATCGCCTAGCCACGACAAAGCCGCGGTGGATCAACTCAGCGCATTGCTGGCCGGACGTTTCGAAGCCCTCGGCGGCCATGCCAAATTTCACCAGGTTCCAGATTTTGGCAACCATCTGCAAATCGACTTCGCCGGACGCAGCGGCAAGCCCATTCTTCTGCTCGGCCATCTTGATACGGTTTATCCGCTGGGCACGCTGGCCAACATGCCTTGCCAAATCAAGAATGGTCGCCTTTACGGCCCCGGCGTGCTGGACATGAAATCGGGTGTGGCGCTCGCCATGCAGGCTATCGAAGCGCTGCGTGCATGGAATGAAGACATTCTCCCGCGCCCCGTGACCGTACTTCTCGTTTCCGACGAAGAAATTGGCAGCCACACGTCGCGCCGTATCACCGAAAGCCTGGCCAAGAAATCCGCGGCAGTTCTTGTGCTCGAGCCTTCCTATGGCCTTCACGGGGCCGTAAAGACTGCGCGCAAAGGCGTGGGTGAATACCACATCAAGGTTGCGGGCAAAGCCGCCCACTCCGGGCTCGATTTCGAAAAAGGTCAAAGCGCGATTCTTGAACTCGCGCGCCAGATTGACCGCATATCGAAATTCGCCGACCTCAAACGCGGCCTCACCCTCAACGTCGGCCTCGTCAAAGGCGGTACCGCCGTGAACGTCGTTCCCGCCGAGGCTTCCGCCGTGCTCGATGTCCGCATCGTCAAAATGAAAGATGCCGCCGGCATTGATAAAAAGCTGCGCTCGCTCAAGCCTTTCAATCGGCATTGCAAAATAGAGGTCACGGGAGAAATCAACCGCCCTCCGATGGAGCGCACCGCCGGAGTCGCACAGCTTTATGAAAGAGCGAAAGCCATCGCCAAAGATTTTGGATGGAAGCTCGAAGAAGCCGCCGTCGGCGGCGGCTCGGACGGTAATTTCACCGCCGGTTTGGGAATTCCAACCTTGGACGGACTCGGCGGCGTCGGCGAAGGTGCCCACGCCGTCCACGAATCCATCGTCATTGCCGATCTTCCTCGCCGCGCCGCATTGTTGGCGGCGTTGATCGAGTCGGCGGAGCGTTCATAACATCTCTTTGACAGAAGGAGATCGCAAATGCCTGAGCCAACAAAAACGACTTGGTGGACGAAAGCAGCGCCTTACTTTTTGGGAGCGTGCCTTTGGCTTATGCTATCCCATCTCTATAGTTGTGTGTTCCCTGAGCACCCCGCGCCTGCCGCAATTGAGGCTGATGGAAAAACCTATGTCGCTTGCAGTACGCCTGATACGGGACGGGGATGGTTCCACTCTACGTATTATGCCGATTTCAAAGACAACAACGGGCAGACGATCAGTCTCCGAGGAGTGGAAAAACTAATCATTACCAATCTCCCACAGCAAATAGATGCACCGATGCCGCCAAATCCTGTAGCTGTTGACGGAAAGAAGTACCGGGAGGGCGCAGAGTACGCTTGTGCGGACGGCACAAAGGCACAAGTCGAGGATGGGAAATGGGTCCCCGTGAAGATCAAGAATAATGTTTGTGAATCTGATGATGACAGAAGGAAACGGGAAACACGAGAATCGGAAGCACGTGAAGCTGAGCAAAAGAAAGAAGCAGAGGAACTTGAAACGCAGCAGGCTATACTCAGAGCGAAAAATCCCTGTCCTGCAATACTAACCTCTGCCACTGGTGAAATCTTAGAAGAGCCGCTTCCAGAAGCAATCGGTAGACCCGAATGTGTCGGACATCTACCCACACGTGCAGCGACTCCCGAAGAGCAGGCAAAGTGGGCATCGTGGACAAAGAAACCCGATGTTCCCAAAACAGAAAAGGCCGCTTCTGTTCGCCATGGGGCTACGGTAGCTATTGCTTACGGAGCAGAAATCTACAAGCGTTGCTACTTCAACGCTGGTGATCTGCCCTGCGGCTATGACGACGGAAGGTGGGGGAAAATAGCGTCGTTAAACAAAGGGGATCGAGTGCAGGTCATATCCGCTAAGAGTCGTTCGGCTTCGGGCGCTGAAATTTATGAAGTCAAGTTCCAGCAGTGGACTGGATGGATAGATGCCGCGAGCTTGAACCTTGACGTTGAATAAGTGTAACCCGCTCGGTACTTGGGAGCTGTCTGATGGTCATACGAGCAGGATTTAAGTACAAAGGCAAATACCTAAAGGGATTCGAGGTCAAAGTCAAACCACAAGGTGATGTGTTCATGTTCGTTTTCGAGCGTGGACACCGAAGAATGCACGTTTCTTATCACAAAGATGGACGGGTCAACCACAACACCGACCGCCCAAATGAGAAACACATGCCAGTCAAGTGGGACTTCTGGGGGAAAATGGAGTCGATGATTCGTTACGAGACTCCCGTACAAGATATCGTAGGCAGACAGACCGTCGCGGTGACAGGGTGGGCTACGGACGACATCGAAAAAGCGGCGCTGCCTGAATTTGTGCCACAGGCTGATGACATCGTTGTAGAGCCTACAACGCCCACTGTAGGCTTCTCCATTAACATCATCAGCCCCGGCACCGCGGCTAGAAGTATTGGGCAACTGCGTGTACATGTTCTAGACCGTTACGAGCGGGGCACAAAACCCATTATTGAGATTGAAACTTGCGATTGGTTGGCGCCACAAGCTCCAGCAAAGCTTCCGGTAATAACCGTATTCACGGTTACGCCCGATAATGACGGCACGTGGTTGCTCGACGATAAAGAGCGATTCAATACATGGCAGCAAGCTGTAGAGGCTGTTACAAAGAAGCGTGGGGAGCCGCATAAGTATTCGGCTAGGACTGATGGCGGAATCAATCTTTACTATCGCCATTTGGAGGACGACCCCTTTGAGCTATAAGCTTTGAGCTATAAGCTTTGCCCAAGATGCATTGAACGCCACCATTTTATCGCCCTTTGACTCCTCTTTCCCGCTAGCCTAGACTTAACTCAGCGCGTTCAACCGCGCTGGAGCCATTATGGGTGAGGGTCTATTTCAGCCGCTGCACATTCTTCTGCTTATCGGCATTGCGCTTTTGCTTTTCGGGCCGCGCAAATTCGCTGATCTGGGCAAAGGGCTGGGCGAAGGCATCCGTAACTTCAAGCAGTCCGTGAAGACGCCCGACGACAATAAAGACCAGCAAAAAGACACGGACAAAAAAGCTTAGACCGCTCCACGCTCTCTCAACATTCGCCACACCAGCGCCATCGGCAGCCCAACCACATTGAAATAATCGCCCTCAATTCGTGGAATCCACCGCGATGCCATTCCCTGAATCGCGTACGCCCCAGCTTTATCCATCGGCTCGCCGGTCTCGATGTAAGCCTGAATCTCCCTCTCGCCAATTTCGCTCATGGCCACGAGCGTCCGCTCGGATTGCACATTCTCCACTCCGCCCGGCCCAATCAGGCAAACGCCGGTGATCACTTCATGCGCACGGCCCGAGAGCAGCCGCAGCATCCGCATTGCATCTTCCGCATCTCGCGGCTTCCCAAGAATTTCTCCATCCACCACTACGATCGTGTCCGCACCCAAAACAAAATCTCTTGATCTTTGTGTAGCAACTACTCGCGCTTTCTCCCGCGCCAATCTCTCCGCACACTCTCGCGGCGATTCTCCCTCGAGGACCTTCTCGTCAATATCCGCGGCCTGCACCACAAAAGAAATTCCCGCACTGCGCAGGATTTCCTGCCGTCGCGGCGATGCCGATGCCAGCACAATCATAAATTTCTCATCCTGCGCGACCGCTTAAAGTAAATTTGTCATCCCGAGCGGAGCCGCGAATTCGCTCGCGAATCGCTGGCGCAGTCGAGGGACCTGCTTTTCCCCTGTTAGAATCATACTCAGCCGCAAACCTCATGGATTCCCGTTACATACGCAATTTTGCCATTATCGCGCACATTGATCACGGCAAGTCCACGCTCGCCGACCGCCTGCTGGAGCTGACCGGCTCCCTGACCGCCCGCGAAATGCAGGCCCAGGTGCTCGATTCCATGGATCTCGAACGTGAGCGCGGCATCACCATCAAGGCCCACGCCGTCCGCATGATGTATGAGGCGCAAGATGGCCAGACTTATCAGCTCAACTTAATTGATACCCCCGGCCACGTCGATTTTTCTTACGAAGTCTCGCGCTCTCTCGCTTCCTGTGAAGGCGCACTCCTCGTCGTGGACGCCTCGCAGGGCGTCGAAGCCCAGACTCTCGCCAATGCATACATCGCCATCAATAACGGCCTTGAAATTATTCCCGTCATCAACAAGATTGACTTGCCTAGCGCCGATATTCCCCGCGTGAAAGAAATGATCGAAGGCGCCGTCGGGCTCGACGCCTCCGATGCAGTCCTCATCAGCGCTAAGACCGGCCAAGGTGTGCCCGACGTGCTCGAAGCTGTCGTCAGAAAAGTTCCGCCGCCGAAAGGCAATCCCGACAATCCGCTCCAGGCGCTGGTTTTCGACTCCTGGTTCGATCCTTACCGCGGCGT
>JAJPHW010000113.1 GCA_021325035.1 Terriglobia bacterium | reverse complement strand
TATTTTACCAGTTCATGACACCTATGGTCAGATTCACAGAAGGTTCATGCAGCCTAAAATCAGCAAAATCATCAAAGGCTTCATGGGACGAGAAGAGCGCTATACACTGACGTGACCCTCGCCGTAATTCCATGGAACCACAAATCAGCAACACCAAATAGGAGTGCAAAATGTCAACAAAACCCGGCCTTGTGTTCTGCCACGGTCTATGGGCAGACGGTTCGTGCTTTAGCAAGCTAATCGGTCCCCTGCAAGCTGAGGGGTACCAGCGCATTGCGGCGCAGTATGGCCTCAACTCAACCGCAGAAGACGTCGCTGTAACCAAAGCAACCATCGGTCGGGTCAACGGCCCGGTGATCCTCGTCGGTCACTCTTACGGTGGAACTGTCATTACCGGCGCCGGAACTGACGACCGAGTTGCCGGCCTGGTTTACATCTGCGCGCTTGCTCCAGACGCCGACGAGAGTTCACAGACGCAACTGGCCAATTACCCCACCACCGACGTTTTCTCCCAAATCGAAGTCGTGGATGGCCGCATCTGGCTGCGTCGCGAAGGCACTAAGTTTTTCTGCGGAGACCTTTCCGAGCAGGAGCAGGATCTCGTTTGGGCGACGCAGGGCGTGCCCAAGCCTGATCTTTTTAGCGCAAAAGCCGGAGGAACTGCCTGGAAATCAAAACCCAGTTGGTACATCGTTGGCAAGAAAGACCACACGGTTCCTCCCGATCTGGAGCGCGCCATGGCCAAGCGCATGGGCGCAACGACTTACGAACTCGACAGCAGCCATGTGCCGATGCTCTCCCAACCGGAGCGCGTCTTGGACGTCATCCGTGACGCTGCAAAAGCCGTTCAAGAAGCAAAAGCGGCATAAAAGTCTTCCGGAAATTAACGGGTGCCCCACCCTTATCGCGTTCTGTGCGATAGGGTGGGGAGTTTGATTTTCACTTCCGCTTTGCCGGCAATAACTCTATCTGCATCCCAGTCGGCGAAATTCCATGGAAATCGTAATCGGCGGTGACTAAACGAGCGCGCATTTCCGCGGCCAGGCTGCCTGCGAATGCATCCGCATAGGGAATGCCATGAATATGTTTGAATCGCGCCGCCTCTTCGGCCCGCTCCATCGAAGCGGGAACAATCTCAATCGGCAGTCCCTTGAGCTCAGAAACGAAGGACGAGGCTTTTTCGCCATGCACCTTCAGTACCGAATAGACCACCTCGCCCCAGTTCACAGAAGAAATCAAAACCGCAAGCTCAGCGGCTAGCGCTTTTTGCAGATATTCGGCGACGCGCTCGGATCCGCTCTCGTTGTCCACAAAGCGCAGTAGAGCACTGGCATCGAGAACGATGTTCTTCATGGGCGATCTTTTCGCAGGGGTTCATCTTGGCGGGGTTCATCTTGATGGGGTTCATCTTGACGATGCTCGCGCTCGCGAATGTCTTCCAGTGATGGTGCGCCTTTGCCGAAGTAGCCGCGCATTTTTTGAATGAACTCTTTGGTCACCGGGCGCAAAAGAAGCCCCTCTTTGTGCCGTTCAAACCGGATCTGAGTGCCCGGCTCTATTCCCAACTCTTCCCGTAATTCCACAGGAATGACAACTTGACCCTTTGTGCTTACCACCTGCGCGAGCTCATTTCTGGAAGTCATGTATAACTCCGTCAATAAGTAATACTATATCATAAAAGTATTACTATTATGAAAATGTAGGTGCGAGCGCCGGTTGTAGATTGTCATCGCCTAGACTTGCGCCAAAACAAAAAGCCCACCTTGGGGTGGGCCTTTGTGAAACGGTGCAATTCCTTACGGCAGTCTCTGCGCCAGCCCCGGCAGCGTCTTCATCAAATCGTTGAAGATCACCACTACGGCGAACAGCACCAGAAACACGAAAGCAGTCTGATAGATGCGTTCTTTCACGCGAATGTTGATGTCGCGCCGCATCAAGCCCTCAATCAAGAGGAGCATAATCACGCCGCCATCGAGAATGGGAATCGGCAGCAGATTGAATATGCCCAGGTTCAAACTGATCGCCGAAGTCAATTCCATCAGCGGCGTCCAGCCTTTTTGCTGGGCGGCATAGCCCGCGTCTTGCGCAATGCCAATTGGTCCCGAAACCGCCTTCATGGAAATCTTGCGTTGGCCGATTTTCTTGGCCAGTTCCAGAATCATCAGCGAATCGCGGCGGTTCTCGCTCAGCGAAAGCGTCAGCGCCTGTCCGAAGGGAAGCCGCGTCACTTTCGTCTCGCCTTTGTTCACGAAGCCCAGCCGGTAACGCTTTTCCTTGGGATCTTCCGTCGGTGAAAGCACTGCCTGCATGTGGTAGTGCATCGTGGCGCCATTGCGCACGACAGTCAGGTCAATGGGCTGGTCTTTCACTTCTTGCAGCTTTTCGATCATGTTCTCAATCGAGGGCAGCGGTTGCCCGTCCATCGCCACAATGCGGTCGCCTTCCTGCATTCCTGCCCGCGCGGCTGGCATCTCTTTGTCGAGCTTGCCTACAATGACCGGCGCATTGGGATACCATCCTGCCGAACCGACTTCAGACGAAGTCACCGCCGTCGGAACTACAGTCTTGTCCAATAATTGATCGCCGCGTTTGATTGTCACTGATAAAGGCTGGTTGGGGCTCAGCCACTCTTTTGGTTGCAACTGCTCCCAAGTCGGGTTCTGAATGTCATCCACGCGCACGATGCGGTCGCCGGGCAGAATGCCCGCCTGCGCCGCGGCCGATCCGCTGCGAACTACATCGATGACAACAGGTTGGTCGAGATAAGTCGCGTACTCGTAGTGCACCATATAGACCGCAGTCAGCAGTCCAATGGCTAGAAGAATGTTCATCGCCGGCCCGGCGATCGCAATGATGAAGCGATGCCAACGCGGATGGTTCATGAACTCACCCGGATCGTCCGAGTGCTCATCCATGGGATTTTCGCCGGACATCTTCACGTAACCGCCCAAGGGAATCGCCGCAATGCGGTAATCGGTTTCGCCGCGACGGAATCCCAGCAGCCTTTTTCCGAAGCCAATCGAAAATACCTCGACCCGCACGCCCAGCAACTTGGCTGCGGCATAATGGCCAAACTCATGAATCAGAATCATGAATCCGAGAACCACACCCACAGCTAAGACAGCAGTAATAAAATCCGACATAAATTTATGATTCCTCTGGTGTTACCTAGGCTAATGCGTTGCGCGCATAGCTTTTAATCTTTTTCCGGGCTGTGCTTCGCGCTTCTGCGTCCACGGCAAGCACCTGTTCAATGGATTCCAAGTGGCACTGCTTGGTTGCGCCCAGGGTTTCCTCAATCAGTACGGGAATATCGGCAAAACCGATTGCTCCCTCCAGAAACGCAGCCACGGCTATCTCATCGGCGGCATTGAGTGCAATGGTTTGCGCACCCCCTGCCCCAGCAGCTTCATACGCCAGCCGCAAACAAGGGAATTTTTCCATGTCTGGCGGGTAGAAGTCGAGGTGCCGTAAGTCACTGACCGGAAAGCGCAAATCCGAAGCAATTCGCTCCGGATACGTTAAAGCGTAGAGGATCGGAAGGCGCATGTCCGTGACTGAGACTTGTGCAAGTAAACTGCCATCCACAAATTCCACCATGGAATGGATCGTGGATTGAGGGTGAACCATCACTTTAACTTTTTCCGGTGGCAAGTTGAACAAACGGCAGGCTTCAATCACTTCAAAGCCTTTGTTCATCAGCGTGGCGGAGTCAATCGTGATGCGTTGGCCCATTTTCCACGTGGGATGATTTAACGCCTGCTCTACCGTGATAGACGCAAATTCTTCCCGGGGAGTATGCAGAAACGGCCCGCCTGAAGCCGTCAGCCAAATGCAGTCGACTTCTTCCGCACGGCCTCCGCGCAGGCATTGGTGGATCGCATTGTGTTCACTATCAATCGGTAACAGCGGCTTGCCTTGCTTGCGCGCTTCCGCGGTGATGAGTTCACCCGCTGCGACGAGGCACTCTTTATTCGCCAAACCAACTGTCTTGCCCGCGCGAACCGCTTCGTAGGTCGCTTGCAATCCGGCGACGCCCACAATGGCGCTGACGACAAAATCTACCTCCGAATGCGTCGCAACCTGAACTGTGCCAGCAGGGCCGTGTACGACTTCAACTCCATGCATACCAGCGGATTTCAGCCTCGCGCGAAGGGAATCGGCTTCTTTTTCTCCTGCGAGCGAGACAACTTTTGGCCGCCAGCGCTGAACCTGCTCAAACGCTGCGTCAACATTTCTGCCTGCGGCAATCGTCACCACTTGAAAGCGCTCGGGATAGGCTTCGACAATCTTGAATGTGCTCTGCCCGATGGATCCGGTCGAGCCGAGTATGGCGATTCGTTTCATGGGGTCGCTTCATTGTAAATGTTTAAAGCAGCCTAGTCGCGAGTGTCCTCGTTCGTTCGCAAGCCACTGGCTCAAGGAAGGGGCCATGCGATCATTTGGCGGCCCGTGGGAGCGTCGAAGAGCGTAGGGTGGAACTTAGGTCCGCCGGCTAAATGGAGGGCACAGAGGGGAAGTTAAACCGATTTAACTTCTCTGATTAAGTGTCTTGTTATGAGTGAGTTATGGGGCTATTTTTCAACAGTGTATAGTGTTTGTAAGTCACTAATAATAATAGCTTTAAGGGCTTAATGCACCTATATAGGTGCATCTGCAATATTGCGAGGAAATTAGGGCGGACGAGGTGTCCGCCCCTATGCGGTCTGTGCAGTTTCCGAATGCCTTGCCCGGCGCGGGTTGCGTGGTATTATGCTCTGCCTGACGCGAGGAGCCTTCCCATGAATATCCGCAATATGCGCACGATTGCTTTTGCTCTGATCGTATTTACGTCCAGCTTTGTCGTTTCTCAGGAAACCCGTGTGCACGTTTCGCAGCGCGTGCCAGTGACCAAGCCAACGATGGAGTTGTCCGCGGAGCGCGCGACGCCAGTGCGAGTATCTACGATCGCGCCGGGAACGCGGACGCAGAATACATGGAATCTGCTCGCAACTTTGCCGGGCACCGTGATTCATGACATCACGTTCACCAGCGCGACCACGGGGTATGCCGCGGCGGAGTTGGGACAAGTTTGGAAAACGACCGACGGCGGCAAGACCTGGAAGGAAGTGTTGGCCGCAGGCGATACATACTACTTCTATGGCGTAACGGCGAGTGGAAACGACGTGATCGTTTCCGGCTTTTACGATTCGTCGAGCGTCTATGGCGTAATTTACACGAGCACGAATGGCGGGCAGAGTTGGTCAAGCCCGGCGCAAATTACGACTGGATGGGCGCAGCGCGTGCGCTATGCCAACGCGAAAGACGGCTTGATTTTGGATTTGATTGGCGGATCGTCGGGCAATTGGGCGCAGTACACGACCACCGGCGGCGCGACTGGCAGTGATTGGACGACGGTCGTGGATAACTCTGACGGCGGATGGTTTGGCTTGCAGTTCAGCTTGCTATCGAATCTGCACGCGCGTGCGTCAGGTGTGAATTTTTGCAGCAGTCCCGATGGCGGGCAACAATGGAGTTGCGGGGCCTCGGTGGATTCCGTTTTTGACGGGCCAGTTTTATTTCTGAATGACACTTACGGCTGGGTGGGCGGAGGGGAGATCTCGCCGAACGTCGAAGGCTGGGTGCATGTGACCACTGATGGTGGCCAAACTTGGAGCGGGCGCACGCTCGATGGGCCGTGGCCGATTCGGCAATTTCTGTTTCTCACAAAAAATTATGGCTGGGCAACGGGAGGAAATCTCTACACCGGCGTCGGCGGCATGTATTTGACCACCGACGGCGGCCAAACCTGGACTGTAGATTCAACCACCAACGCAGAAATGGATGCCTGCTCGGCGCACAAAGTCACAGGCGGCGCGCAGGTCTGGTGCGCGGGATATAACGGATCATTGACAGGCGTGATTTATTCGACGGTGGTGAAATAAAGACGGGTCATTGGCAAGCGACAGTTAGCCGGTTTACGGTGTTTCCGCTCCATCCTTGGGGGCTGGTCAGAGTGTAAAAAACATAGAATTGCTCGCCGATAACGCGGGGATCATCTCCCATTCCGACTGGCATCACGTAGGTGCTGGTTTGGGTTTGAAAGAATTGAGTGGGCAGCGTCCACGTCAAGCCATCGGTCGATTCCGCGTAGGCGAAGACCGTGCTCTCATCGATAATCATCGAGAAGCGGTTGATGGCGCTGTTGTAGGCAACCTGAAGTTCGCCGCCAAAAAGGGCATTGGGATTCAAGTCTGTCGAATAGCCGCCCAGCCCCTGCTCGATCGTCCAGGGATTTATGCCACTTCCGGCATACGCATAGTATTTCTGAAAAGGAACGGTGTGCGGCTTATTGCTAAATGCCGTTGCCAGCAAGTCCTTTACCGGCGCGCGCGCGACTGAGGCCAGCGTGATGGTGTTTCCCCAGTGCGTGGTTCCATTGGCCAGCCAATCCCGAAAGTAGATGTAGAAATAACCTCCGGCGACCACGAGCGGTGGATTGCCGATGTCATAGCCGTCCAAATCGGCGCGATAAGC
>JAJPHW010000207.1 GCA_021325035.1 Terriglobia bacterium | reverse complement strand
TTCGCCTTTGCCGCACCAGCCGATTATTACGCTGACTACCGATTTCGGACTCAACGACCACTTTGTGGGCACAATGAAGGGGGTCATCCTGGACATTTGCCCTGAAGCTCAAATCGTGGACATTTCCCACGCGGTGCAGGCGTTTGACGTACTCGACGGCGCTTTGACGATTGCCCAAGCCTATTCCTACTTCCCCGCCAGCACCGTGCATCTGGTGATTGTTGACCCCGGAGTGGGAACGGCGCGCCGGCCGATTCTGGTAAGCAGCGAACGGCATCACTTCGTAGCGCCGGACAATGGCGTATTGTCGCTGATTTACGCTCGCGAGGAGCGGCTGCACGTGCGTCATGTCACGGCGGAGCACTATTCCCTGCAACCGGTAAGCAATACCTTTCACGGCCGCGACATCTTCGCGCCGATTGCAGCTTATTTGGGAAAGGGCGTTGATTCAGAAAAATTCGGAGAGGAAGTAACAGATTTTGTCCGCTTCAATGCGCCGAAACCCAAGCCGGCAGCGGGCAAGGGTCTGCGCGGAGTCGTGCTGAAAGTGGACCGCTTTGGCAACCTGATCACAAACTTCACTCCGCAGGATGCGCCTACGCTTTTTGCGCTCGATCCCATGCCATTCAAGATTACGGTAGGCAAAAAAGAAATTACCAATATACGAACGGTTTATGCCGAGGGCGAACCGGGCGAAGTATTCGGGATTCTAGGCAGCATGGGATATCTTGAGATTGCCGCCAATCGAGCTTCAGCTGCTCAATTAGTCGGCGTGGGCAAAGGCGCTGAAGTGAATGTTCTGCTGGAAGGCGCAAGCGCGGCCGGAACCGGACAGTAAACCCTACAACTACATCGTTTTTGGTTTAGGGTGGACGAAATGGTCCATCTCACCCGTCCATTTGAGAAAGCGCCAGAGGTTGGCGCGCTCGTGCCAGATAAACTCCCAAAATTCCAGAAAACCAATATCTTTCATCTTTACGCCGCAATAAGTTTCTATGCGCCACAAAAGATATGGACTACGCCACGGCGTGAGGCGATGGCCGCGAGTTGCATTCCACCAGAAACGAAACATGGCAGGCATGAGTTATATTCATGATACTAGCCTGCGTTGTATGTGCAACACCGTATGAGCAAAGATCCGCGACAGAAGGCCGAAGACCATTACTACGCTGCGCTGGATTTTCTCGCGGATGGCGAGAAAGAACGCGCGCGCGCCGAATACGAGAAATCTGTTCAGGCTGACCCTACCTTCACCGAAGCCATGCACGGCCTAGCAAAGGTCTTGCAAGACCTCGACCGGTTGGATGAAGCAATTACGGTGGCGAACCGGATTGCAGAAATTGATCCTGATGACATTCTCGCGCATACGAGTCTTTCGGTGATTTATCAGAAGAAAGGCATGATTCCTGAAGCAGAGGCTGAAGGGAACAAAGCACGAATCTTGGGGTGGAAGCAGCAGTTAAAGAAGAGTCGCTAAACAATTACAAATAAGCCAGTTACAGCTCGTATTTCTTCATTAAATGACGAAAAGAACGATAAGAAATTTTAAGTAAATCGGCGGCGCGTGTTTGAACGCCGTTGGATTGACTTAGGGCCGACTTGAGCAATGAGACTTCGATGTCGGCGACATACTTTTCCATATCCACACCGTCTGGCAATACCGCGCCGTTGGGAACGACGACTCCACCGTTGGCTCCCGCTGCGGCGGCACGAGCTTTTGCGCGTTCCACGGGAAGTTCCGCTCGCAACTCCTCGTGCGTTTCAAGCGCAACAGCACGTTCTACCGTGTTTTCGAGTTGACGAACGTTTCCTGGCCACTCATATCCACATAGCGCATCCAGGGAAATCGGGTTCACTCGCGTGATCTGCTTGCCCGCTGCCGGTGCATACTTCTTGAGGAAATGATTGACGAGCAACGGAATGTCTTCCCGGCGCTCACGAAGAGGCGGAACATGAACGGGGATTACACTTAATCGGTAGTAAAGATCTTCGCGGAAGTTGCCCTCCGCCACCTGATGATCGAGATCGCGGTTTGTAGCAGCAATTACTCGAACATCAATCGGAATCTCGGCAGTCCCTCCGACCGGGCGAACGGTACGCTCCTGCAAAACGCGCAACAATTTGACCTGCATAGTCAGCGTCATCTCGCTGATTTCGTCGAGGAAGACGGTGCCCTTATCGGCGACTTCGAACAATCCACGTTTATTCTGATTGGCCCCGGTGAACGCACCTTTTACGTAACCGAAGAGTTCGCTTTCGAGGAGCGTTTCGGGAAATGCGCCGCAATTGATCGAAACAAACGGTTCGGCGGCGCGCGGTGAGCATACATGAACGCCGCGCGCGACGAGTTCCTTACCCGTTCCGCTTTCGCCATAAATGAGCACGGTACTTTGCGTGGAAGCCACTGTGCGCACGGTTTGTTTCAGCTTTTCCATGGCCGGACTGACCCCAACAATGTTTTCGAGAGAATTGCGCCCGGCAGCGTCGCGCTTGAAGGCAAAGTTCTGACGGCTCAGCGAAAGTTTTTCGAGAGAGCGGTTGATGGCCAGTTTGATCTCATCCACCAACCCGGGTGTTTTGCGAATGTAGTCGGTCGCGCCTCCAGCTTTCACTGCCTGTACGGCTGCTTCGTAATCATCTACCGCGGTAATCAGAATCACTGCGGAATCAGGCGAGACTTGATGCGCGTGGCGCAGCACTTCGATGCCGCTGATATTAGGCATCTTGATATCAGTAATAACAAGATCGTAAATTGCGCCGTCCAGCTTTCGTTTCGCGACCTCACCGGAATTGACGGTCTCAACTTTGTGTCCTTCGCGGCGTAATGCGATGTCGAGCATTTCGCAGATGGAGCGTTCGTCGTCGCAGACGAGAATATTAGCCATGCGCTCCCTCCTCTGCTCCAACGGCTGCCGCACGGGCTTTCATTTCAATTACTGCGCTGGACAGCTTTCCCGTGTGATCAGTGGCGCTTCCAGCGGCGAGCCGGCGCAAGCGTATGACGAATTCGCTTCCCTGCCCTGGTTTTGAACGCGCCCAAACCTTTCCTTCGTGCGCCTGAACAACCTGATACACAATGGCAAGGCCCAACCCCGTGCCACCCTCGAATTGCGACTGAAATGGCTCGAAAATTTTGTCCACTAATTGCGGTGAAATTCCCGGCCCTGTGTCGGCAAAACTCAATTGCCAATCTTCTCCTGCAGCTTCGACGGAGATTTTCAATTTTCCAGCTTTACCCATGGCGCGCAATGCGTTTTCGCAGAAGTTCCAGAAGACCTGCTTCAGGCGATCACCATCGGCCAATGTTTGCGCCTCCGGAACTGCATAATTGCGTTCGATCAAAATGCCGGAGCCCTCCGCATTCAAGCGGTGTTGCAAAAGCGTCAGCGTGTCTTCCAATAGCGGAATGAGATTTACTGGTGCAAAGTGATAGCTCTTGCCACGCGAATAAGAAAGGAAATCCGTGATGATGGCGTTAAGGCGGTCCGACTCTCGCATGACAATTTGCAGGAGCTGGCGATGCTCGTCATTCAAGTCCGGAACTTCGGACAACATGCTTACCGAACCAGCAATGGACGTCAGCGGGTTGCGGATTTCATGTGCGATTGCAGCCGCCAGACGGCCGACAGCGGCCAGCCGATCCTGCATACGAATTTCGCGTTCCAGACGGCGGATTTCGGTGAGGTCGTCGAGCGTATAGACCAAACCGATGGCTCCGCGCTCGGGAACGGTCAACTCGGAAACCATAACCCGGAATGTCTTGCGGAACCCATTGGGAGCGATATATTTCACTTCACTATGGATACTGGCGCTGGGAGCCACCGGCAATGCATCCACAAACAATTTGTCAATCGACTGGCCCCATAATTCGCGTTCCAATCGGTCGAGGAGCTTTTGCGCGGCGGCGTTGACGAACGTAATATGACCATCCATTCCCGTCGTGATGAGCCCGCCGCTGATGGACTGAATAATGTTTTCGTGCAAGGCCTGCAAATTTTCCAGAGCGCCACTGGTGTGTTTGAGCTTTACATCCACCTGCCGCAATTTGGCCGCGAGCAAGCTTGCAAGATAGGCAACCGCCAGGTAGGCAAAGAAATTGACAATGATGATGGCTTGAAATGTTTTGAGCGGCTGGTGACTGAGCGAATAGGAATGAATAACACCGAAATATGCGAGTTCCAGCACCGTGCCAAACAAAATAAAGGCAAAACCAGCGATGAGATAGGCCCACCGACGCGGCAGAAGGATGCAGCCAACGATGATGACGAGCGGATAAAGGAAATTGAAGGAACTATCCACGCCACCCGTGGCATGGACAACCAGCGTGACCATCGCCAAATCGGTGAGCACTTGAAGGATGCTTTGCATCCGGATTTCATCCCAGACGGAAAGCAATAAGAGATGAAACACTGAAATCGCGTACCAGAGCAAAATACTTTCTACGAAAAGACGCAACGGGAGAGCGCTCGGCGTCAGTTGAGAAATCGCCAGTTCGATTCCCAGCAAAAATGTGAGGATGAGAATGCGGACTTTAACCAGCCACGCCAGCCATTGCCGCTCATCGAACATAGATTGCATGATTCCGGATTTCCCGGCGTGCCCACACGCCGTGCCTGCAGTTGGAAGCCGCCCACGAATTGCGAAGCGCGCTTTGTTTGTCGCGGACGGAGGTCCCGCCGTCCGTCCGCGATATGTTTTCTGTTAGCCCGCCAGTTTCGCGATCATCGAGAAGAGCGGCATATACAGCGAAATGACGATGCCGCCCACGCATATACCGAGCATGCCGATGATGATTGGCTCCAACATGGCCAACATGTCTTTGGTAGCCGCGTCCACTTCGTCTTCGTAGAAGTCTGCGATTTTCTGCAACATGGAATCCATGGCGCCGGTAGCTTCACCGACTCCGATCATCTGCGTCACCATGTTGGGAAAGACACCAGATTCGCGAAGAGGATCAACGATGGTGCGGCCTTCTTCGATGGCCTTACGAACTTTCATCAGCGCTTCTTCGAGGACGGCGTTGCCAGAGGTACGCGCCGTGATGCTCAAGCCTTCCAGAATTGGAACGCCTGATGTGATCAATGTGCCGAGGGTACGAGTGAAACGCGCAACTGCTATCTTGCGTAGCAGGATGCCGACGACCGGCGTTTTCAGCAGCATCTTGTCGGTTATGTAGCGGCCTTTGGGGTTCGCACGGATTTGCTTGATTCCGAACACTATGCCGACGCCGCCCAGGATCATAAACCACCAAAACTGGCCGATGAAAGCGCTCATGCCAATAACCACTCGCGTAGGCAGAGGGAGCGTAACGCCCAAGCCAGCAAAAAGGTTTGCAAAGATGGGGACGACCCACTTCAATAGGGCTGCGACGATCAACGTCGCGAGGGAGATAACTGCAACTGGATAAATCAACGCCGACTTCACAGCGGACTTCAGTTTGACGGCCTTTTCGACGTAGGTCGCCAAACGTTGGAGAATGATGTCCAAAATACCGCCGGTTTCGCCGGCTTCCATCATGTTGGTCGTCAGATCGTCGAAAATCTTCGGATATTGCCGCATAGCGTTGGCGAGGGTTGAACCGCCTTCCACCGTGGTGCGGACGCCGGTCAGGGTTTTCTGGAATGCCTGATTTTCCTGGTTCGCCGCGAGAATTTCCAGACACTGGACGAGAGGCAAGCCAGCATCAATCATGACCGAAAACTGCCGAAAGAATACGGCGATTTCCTTGGTCTTAACTTTGCCGGAACCGAACGTCGGCAGGGCAAATTCCTTGCCCTTTTCGCGAATGGAGCCCGGGTTAATTTGTTCGCGACGCAGTTGGGTCGCAAGCATTTCCTTGTTCGCAGCCGTACGCTCGCCACTAACCTTTGCGCCCGAAGCATTTTTCCCTGAAAATGTAAAAACTGGCATGTTAGCCTCTCCTCGTTACGCTACTTTCCAATGCTGGTTTACTTCTTTTAAAGCTCCTGCAATCTCTTAGTGCTTGCCCGGTGCCGCGGCCTTGCTCATCGGCGCTGTTTGGCTTTTTGCGATCAAGCCAGCCCCGCGATTGATCATTTCCTGCAATTCGTCCTGGTTGCTGGAACGCGCTAGCGCGACTTCCAACGTAATTTGCTTCTGTAGATACAATGTCGCCAGGCCTTGGTTGAACGTCTGCATACCAAATTTTTCCTGACCCGATTGCATGGAGGAATAAATCTGGTGAATTTTGTCTTCACGAATCAGGTTGCGTACGGCAGCGTTGGGAACAAGAATTTCCATGCACATGGCGCGGCCCTTACCATCGGCTTTAGGCAGCAAGCTTTGACACATGATTCCTTCCAGCACCAGCGACAACTGGGCGCGAATCTGCGATTGCTGGTGCGAGGGGAAAACGTCAATCACGCGGTTAATCGTGGATGAAGCCGAATTCGTGTGCAGCGTGCCGAAAGTTAAGTGGCCGGTTTCCGCGATACGCAAGGCGGACTCGATGGTTTCCAAATCACGCATTTCGCCGATCAAGACGACATCGGGATCTTCACGAAGCGCTGCGCGCAGAGCATCGCTGAAACTTTTGGTGTCGGCGTGCAACTCGCGCTGGTTGACCACGCAGTTCTTATTCATGTGGACGAATTCGATTGGATCTTCGATCGTCAGAATATGGTCGTGGCGCTCGGTGTTGATCTTGTCAATCATCGCGGCAAGTGTTGTAGATTTGCCGGAACCAGTTGGGCCGGTGACGAGCACCAGGCCGCGCGGCTTGTCGCACATCGCGCTGACAACTTTGGGCAAATTCAACTGATGAAATGATTTGATTTCGAAAGGAATGACACGGAATACGGCAGATGTCGCGCCACGCTGATTAAAGACATTGGCACGGAAGCGGGCAAGTCCCTTCAAGCCGAAGGAGAAGTCCATTTCGAGGTTTTCTTCGAAGCGGTGCTTTTGCGAATCGGTCATGACGCTGTACGCCAACTGCTTGGTTTCCGCCGGCGTCATCTGTGGGAGGTCCAGAGGCACCAAATGGCCGTGGACGCGAATCTGCGGCGGCGAATTGGTGGTGAGATGCAAATCGCTTCCGTTCATCTCCAACATGCGCTTAAGCAGATCACTTAAAGACAGACCCATATTCGTATCTCCTCAAACTTAGTGAATAGTTTCGCGAGCCACTTCTTCGAGCGTAGTCATGCCCGCGGCGACTTTGATAAGTCCGCTGCGCCGCAGCGTGATCATGCCGCGCTCAATGGCTTTTTTCTTTAATTCAAGAGCGGACGCACCGACGAGGACCAACTCTTTGATGGACTCATCCACTTCCATCACTTCATACAAACCGCAACGGCCTTTGTAGCCGGTGTTATTGCAAACGGTGCAGCCTTTGCCTTTTTGAATCTTTACCGTCTTGGCTTCCTCCGGCGAAAAGCCTTCCTCGATGAGTGTCTGATAAGGAACTTCAATGGTTTCCGCGCAGTCCTTACAAATACGGCGAACGAGGCGCTGCGCGCAGATCAGGTGCACCGATGTTGCTACAAGGAAGGGCTCGATTCCCATGTTCATCAAACGTGTAATTGTTTCGGGAGCGCCGTTGGTGTGCAGCGTCGAGAGGACCAAGTGACCGGTAAGTGCGGCTTTAATGGCGATTTCAGCCGTTTCGAAGTCACGAATCTCCCCAACGAGAATGATGTTCGGGTCTTGCCGCAAAAATGCGCGTAGGGCGGCTGCAAAGTTTAGACCGATCTGTTCTTTCATCTGCACCTGATTGACGCCACCCAACTGGAATTCGACCGGATCTTCGGCGGTCATAATGTTCGTATCAGGTTGATTCAGGCGAGCGATAGACGAATACAAAGTGTTGGTTTTACCAGAACCCGTCGGCCCAGTGACCAGCACCATGCCGAAAGGTTTGAGAATAGCTTTTTCAAACTTCGTAAGCGATTCCTGTTCGAAGCCGAGCTTGGTCATGTCGAGTCGCAGGTTTTCTTTGTCCAGCAACCGCATGACGATTTTTTCGCCCCACAGGGTGGGCAAAGTGCTAACACGGAAGTCGAGTTGCTTTTTCTTGCCGTTGAGCTGCATCTTCAGCATGATGCGGCCGTCCTGCGGCAGACGCTTTTCGCTGATGTCCAGCTTCGACATGATCTTGAGACGTGAAGTGATGGCGTCTTTTAATTTCAGCGGAGGAGACATGATGCTTTGCAACACACCGTCAATACGGAAGCGAACGCGGAACTCCTTTTCGTAGGGTTCCATGTGGATATCGCTGGCGCCTCGCTTTACCGCGTCGGTCAGTACGAGATTCACAAGTTTTACAATTGGAGCTTCATCAGCAGCTTTCTCTAACTGTGAAAGCTCCATCTCAGCCTGTTCGGCCTGCAATTCGACGTCGGCTTCATCCATCTCCGACATGGACTGCATCACGGTTTCGAGGTCTTCTTCTTTCGTCGTCGTTCCGTAAGCTTTTTCGATGCCTTCGAGAATCGAGCTTTCAGATGCGACTACCGGTTCGATGTTAAAACCGGTCATGAACTTGATGTCGTCCATCGCGAAGACGTTTGTCGGATCGACCATGGCAATGGTCAAAGAAGCTCCCACCCGGCTCAGTGGAAGAATCTGATAACGCTTCGCGGTTTCGTGTGGTATGAGTTTGACAACGCCTGGGTCAATTTCAAAATAGGAGAGGTTAATCGCAGGAACGCCGTATTGGCGCGACAGGAAGTTGGTGACGTCCTCGTCCGTCAGAAAACCCAGTTTGACGAGAGCGGCGCCAAGACGGCAGTTTTGTTCCTTCTGCGTCTTCGTCGCCTGTTGCAACTGCTCTGGTGTAATGATCTTCTCTTTGACGAGAAGATCTCCCAGCCGCTGTGACATGCCTCGATCTCCTATCTAAAACGGCGGAACTCACGCCGGCTTACACGCGTGCCCCACAATTTACGGGGGAATTTTGTAGAGCTTGCGCGTTGACACAAATTGTCACAGCAGATGCGTTACTTCACCAGTAACTTTGGTACTTGTACCGTTCAGCTGGCCACGATCGCAATGAACTGCAATAACAAAACGCCTGTCAGATGGGCATTTTCAGAGAATATGCCTCCGGGGGACATGGACTCTGGTAAGGACGTTGGTAACCCGAGAACCTGCTCTTACCTGCATTCACGGGCGTTCGTCATCCACTCCCATATAATGAACAAAACATCTGATCCGGCGGCCCTCCGGAGTGTCCAGGGCAGGATGAGAATCTGGCTGCAACTACTCCAACTCGCGCGAAAGCCAAGACTTTTAACCGGAAAAAAGCCGTTATTTTACTTTCCATTGGGGTTGTGCTGGTTTTTGCCGTCATTCTTCCGCAAACTTCTTTTGATCTGCCTTTTCTGAACCCTGACACCAATCAACAGCTGTTGTTTTTCGCTTCTCTTTCCGTTCTGGTTTTTCTGTTGTTCGTCGCGTTGACGTTCGTACTCGCGCGCAACCTTTTAAAACTCTTCGCCGAGCGGCGGATGGGCGTTCTAGGTTCGTCATTCCGCGCCCGGCTGGTGGTGGCAAGTCTCCTGCTTTCCTTTCTGCCGACCATCATCATGTTCTGGTTTGCTTACGGGCTGATGAATCGTTCTATTGACAAATGGTTCTCCATCCCAGTCGAAGAAGTGCGGCAGGAAACTGGTGAAGTCGCCTCTTTACTAACAAATTATGCTGCGCAAAACGCGCGTGCCGAAGCCCAGACCATTGCGTCCAGTGAAGACACACAGCATTATTTTGCAAATCAGGATTTCTCTTCTCTTACTTACGAATTGCAGAGGCACGAACCCACATTGCAGGGCGGCTTTGCCCTGGCGCTACACGATGGCGACCTCAAAGCAAGTTTTGGCGCTCCTTCTCAATGGGATGTTCTTCGAATAAAGCTTTCCAGCAATGCCATCGCATTGGGACGACTTACTTTAGGGCAGACCGAATACATTGTGAGCAGCGCAGCCGTCGGCAGCCACGACACCATCGTTGTGGCTATGCCATTGCCGCAGCAGTTCTCAACCCTGGTCAAGCGAGTTGAGTCCAGCCAGCAACGCTACGTCGAACTCAGCCATGAGCGCCGCCTGCTCCGCCGAACTTACATGGATTTGCTGCTGTTGCTTACCGTTCTGGTTTTGTTTGCCACAACCTGGCTGGCACTGTATTTATCGAAGCTCGTAACCCGGCCGGTGGCCGCGCTCGCGGAAGCCACGCAGGAAATTTCCCGCGGACGATTGGATCACCGCGTCGAAGTTCCCGCAGCAGACGAAATCGGCGATCTCGTTCGCTCGTTTAACCGCATGGCGGAAGAATTACAGAGCAGCCGCAAACAGATTGAAGACTCCAGTCGTGAACTGGAGCAGCGCCGCCAGCACATCGAAACAATCCTTGAAAGCATTCCCACCGGCGTACTTTCCCTCAACGCTGACCGGCGCATCACCCATGCCAACCATGCATTGTTGCGGCTTTTCCATCCCACAGCTTCAGAATCCGAAACCCCCGCGCTGTTGATTGGGGCACAACTCCAGGATGTTTTTCTCCCGGAAATGCTTCAGGAAGTTGAACCTCTTCTGCGGCGCGCCGATCGAATGGGAACCACCACCACTCAAATGGAATTGCAGGTCCGGCACGTAACCGTCAATGTTGCGGCGACAGTAGCGACGTTACGGCATGAAGGAAATAATTTGGGTTATGTTCTCGTATTCGAAGACTTATCGGATCTGCTGAAAGCCCAGAAGCAGGCAGCATGGCGCGAAGTCGCGCGACGGGTGGCGCATGAGATTAAGAATCCGCTTACGCCGATCGCTCTTTCTGCCGATCGTATTCGCCGGCATTTGTCGCGCCAATCACCTGGCGAGTCTTCCACTGAAGTGATTGAAAGTTCAGCAAATACCATTGCCAGCGCCGTCGAAACGGTACGGGCTCTCGTGGATGAATTCGCCACTCTCGCCCGTTTTCCCACGGCACAGCCACAGCCTGCCGACATCAATGCGATTGTCTCTTCAGCTCTGGCAATGTTCGACGGGCGTCTGGACAGCATTCGTGTATTGACCTTTCTCGAACCAGATTTGCCGCACGTTTTGGCTGACCCAGAGAGCATGAAGCGGGCCCTCGCAAACCTCGTGGACAACGCGGCAGAATCTTTGCATGATTCCCCCCTGCGCGAAATTCACATCTCAACTGCTCTGGTCACCAGTCATGACGCCGTGGAAATCGCAGTTTCCGATAGTGGCCACGGGGTCACTCCGGAATTAAAGGAGAAGCTTTTCCTACCATATTTTTCGACGAAAAAGCGTGGCACCGGACTGGGTTTGGCCATTGTAAGCCGCATCGTGGAGGACCATCACGGTTCCATCCGCGTTGAAGAGAACCATCCTTCGGGCGCACGATTTATTATTGAGCTTCCATTGGCGCCTGAGCAGAAGCCCGCTCTAACTGAACATGCATAACCTTTTAATCGTTGACGACGAAGCCAGCATACGGCAGACGCTCAAAAGCGTGCTGGAGGACGAAGGCTATACGGTTTTCACTGCGGAAAGCGGAGAAGCGGCTTTAGCCATGCTGACGAAGCATAGTTTTGATTTGATCCTCCTCGATATTTGGCTCCCGCAGATGGATGGCCTTGAGGCTCTCGAAAAAATCCGTGCTCATGACGACGCTCCGGAAGTCATTATGATTTCCGGCCACGGCACGATTGAGACTGCCGTGCGGGCGACAAAGCTGGGCGCTTACGATTTTCTGGAAAAACCACTCTCGATTGATAAGACTTTGGCGCTCGTTCGCCATGCGCTGGATTCTCGGAGACTTCGCCGCGAGAATCGTGAATTAAAAAAACAGCTCGCACAGAACAGCATCATCGTCGGCGATAGCATTCCCATGAAAGCGCTGCGCCAGCAGATTCAGTTGATGGCTCCGACCAATGGACGGGTATTGATCTTCGGGGAATCGGGCACGGGCAAAGAACTGGTTGCTCACGCCATTCACGCTCATAGCTTACGCAAGGATGAGATGTTCGTGGGCGTAAATTGCGCTGCAATTCCCGAAGACCTCATCGAAAGCGAACTCTTTGGACATCAGAAGGGATCATTCCCTACAGCCGTCGCTGATAAAGAAGGGACTTTTCAGCGTGCCCATGAGGGCACGCTGTTCCTCGATGAAATCGGCGATATGAGCCTGAAGACTCAATCAAAGGTTTTACGGACGCTCGATGAGCACAAAGTCACGCCCGTAGGCGCTGAAGATCCGCTATCGGTCGATGTTCGCGTAATTGCCTCCACCAATAAGGATTTGGAAGAAGAAATTGCGATTGGTAATTTTCGCGAGGATCTGTTTTATCGCCTGAATGTAATTCCTTTTTCCGTGCCACCGTTAAGAGAACGCAAAGAGGATGTGCCCTTGCTGGCCCACCATTTCATGAAGGAGTTTGCCACCGCTTACGGTCGGCGTTCGCGCGAAATTGCAGATGATGCATTAGACGTATTGATGCGTTATTCCTGGCCGGGTAATGTACGGGAACTGCGAAATGTCATTGAGCGCATCGTCATCATGAACCCAACCACCAGCCGCTTCGAACGCAAACATCTGCCACCGTTGATTTATCGCGATGGCAGCCGGCGCTCCTCAGGGGCTGAGTTTTCCACCCTGCATCAGGCGCGTTCTGCTTATGAAAGAGATTACATCCTGAAGAAATTAGATGAACACCATGGCAATATCAGCCGGACCGCCGAAGTGTTAGGGCTGGAGCGCAGTCATCTTTATCGGAAGATGAAAACCCTGGGCATAGCGGTGAAGGAATAATTGTAAGCTACCGTTTGACCATCCGGATTTCCGAACCGTTCTTGAGGAATTGCACTTCATCCATCAGTTGATTGATGAGATAAATTCCACGCCCGTGGTTGGATAAGATGTTTCTTCCCTGCACAGGGCTTGGCACTTTTCCCAGCGAAAAGCCCTCGCCGGGATCGCGCACCACAATCACAATTCCGCGGTCTTTTTCGCATAGCACATCGCACTCAACCGTCTTGTGTTTATCGGATTTTGCTCCATGCACCACCGCATTCGCCAAAGCCTCGGTTAGGGCCAGCTCGACGGCATCATCTTTTCCCGTTGCACATTGCAGTTTGCGCACGGTCTTCATAACTGATTGGACGACGGAATCGACCGCCAGCGGATCGGCCGCCAGCGTAACCTTCATCTCGAGCATCAGCTTGGAGCTGCGGCGGCGCGCTGTCGTAATTTTTGGTTTGCGGGCGGCTTTCATGATGCCCGGCCTCTTCTTTTGCCGGTTGCTCCACCAGATTGCGCAATCGCAAACTTACCGTCGGCAAGATGCTCCAATTGACGCCGCCAATCGAGGTCTTCAACAAATTCAGGTGATTCACGCCATCCTTCGCGCACTTTTACAAATAACTCGAGAAACACTTTTGTACCGACAAGCTCTTCGATGCGCTTGCGCGCGTCAGTCCCGATTTTCTTTAGCATTTGACCGCCCTTGCCAACCAGGATGGCCTTCTGACCCTGCCGTTCGCAATAAATCACGGCGGCAATTCGCGTGAGACGCTGGCCTTCTTCAAATTGCTCGACGATCACAGTCGTAGCGTGCGGCACTTCTTCCTTGGTTGCCAGCAACACTTGTTCGCGGATCATCTCCGCTGCCATAAAACGTGTCGGTTGGTCAGTTAGTTGATCGTCGGGGAAATAAACAGGGCCCACGGGCAAGAATGCCACAATCTTTTCCAGCAGCACTTCCAAGCCATCTCGCTTTCGCGCGGAGATAGGAATGATTTCTGCAAAGGAACGATTTTGGGAATATTGCTCGATGAGAGGCAGGAGTTTACCTTTTTCGCCTCGAAACTGATCAATCTTGTTCAACAGCAAGAATGTAGGCGTTTTTGAACGTGCCACCAAATCAAAAACCATTTGATCGGCCTGATCTGGCTTACGGGTCACATCCATCATCAATAGAACCAAATCAGAACCTTCCAGCCCCTCTTGTACTTCCGCCATCATTTTTCGACCCAGCGACGTATCCGGCCGGTGCACGCCTGGCGTATCCACGAGAATCACCTGGCCAGAAATTTTCTTACCGGCTTGAGCAGGAACTTGCAGAATGCCCAGAATGCGATTGCGAGTGGTTTGCGGCTTGGGGCTAACGATGGCGAGCTTCTCGCCCACCAAAGCGTTGAGAAGTGTGGATTTGCCCGCGTTCGGGCGGCCGAGGATGCACACAAATCCGGAATGGAAAGCCATAGCAGATGAGGCAAAATACGCGAGGCGTATTGGGCCTCACCACTTATGACTATATCAGCTTCAACTGCTTTGGTTGAGCGACCGTAATGCGTACGCGCTCAACACGCCGTTCCGTGGATTGCAAGACTTCAAAACGGAGGCCATCTTCGGTCAGAATCTCGCCACTTTGCGGAATCCTGCCCGCGAGTTCGCTGACCAAGCCCGCGATTGTCGCGGATTCTTTTCCTTCCAGCCGTACGCCGAATAATTCATCGAGGCGATCTACATCCATGTTTCCGGGCACGATATAAGAGTGATCGCTCTCACGAATCAACTCGGTTTTGTCATGTTCATCGCGTATCTCGCCGACAATCTCTTCGATCAAATCTTCTATGGTCACCAATCCAGCGACCCCGCCATATTCGTCCACCACTATCGCCATGCGCGTATTGTTCTTCTGCATCTCCCGCAACAGGTCGCTGCCCAATTTGGTCTCGGGCACGAAGTAAACGTCCTTGCGCATGATGCTGTTTACAGTCCGCGTGCGCGCCTCCGAGTCGGGAATCTGCAACACATCCTGCGCGTGCACAATACCGACGATGTTGTGAATAGTTCCCTCATATACCGGCAACCGCGAAACCGGCTTGCTTTTCAGAAGCTCGACCAGCTCTTCCACACTCGCGGATGAAGAAATCGCGACCATCTCAGGCCGCGGCTTCATGGCGTCACGGACGGTTTTCTCTCCGAACTCCACGACCGATTGAATCAGGTCCCGATTGCTCTCATCGAGAATTCCCTCTTCCTCTCCAGCTTCAATAAGCGCATCCACCGCCTCCGCCTGTGTCTCGGGCTCGGCGTCAGAGTGTTCTTTTGTGAGGGCTGCGACGGATTGCAGAAAACCGAGAACAAGCGTTACCGGCAAAACCAGATAAATAAGAATGCGCAGAGCCAGCACCCAATATGCCAGCCATTGGCCTTTTGTCCTAGAAAACCAGACGAATGGAAGGAAGCGGTTGAATACGATGATGATTAGAACGAGGCTGAGCGTCGCCTGGAGAATTTCGACTGAACTCCATACGCGATCGCGAAACACCACAAAACCAACCAGCATGGCAATCGCTGCCATGGTCAGCGGCACGAGCACGGCCATGGAAAGCGCGGCGCGTGAACGGCTGACTCCTAGCCGTGGCTCGACAATCTGCTCAAAAGCATCAATGTTGTCTTGAAATTCGCGCGAGAGAAATTTGCCAATCTCGGTATAGAGACGGTCCACATACGAGACCAGAGAAAGCAACCCGAGCAATAATAAGAACGAGATTGTCAGGCCGATCATGGTCTGACCCCAGCTTTTTTATCGGATTTCTTTGACGCCAAGCTGCGCTCGATCAGTGCGGTGGGAAGCCCCAATGATTTCCGCAAACGCTGCTCTTTGCAGGCCATTTCGCCGTTGTCGGTCTCATGGTCATATCCAGCCAGATGCAACATCCCATGTAAGATGAGCACTTTAATCTCTTTGCTGATGGAGTGGCCCATGCGCCGAGCGTTAGCGGCGGCAATCTGCGCCGATATGGCCAAATCTCCAGCTGAAAGCTCAGAAAAGTGATTTCCAGCTGGGAATGACAAAACATCCGTGGCCTTGTCTTTCCTGCGAAAACGGCGGTTTAACTGGCGCATTTCGCGGCTCGACGTCACTCGAATGCTCACTGTCCCTTTCAATTTCACGGCACGGCGTGTACGTGCGGCAAATCGCTCAAGAGTTCGTGCACTTACGCCCGGAACCTGGATACTTACTATGACCATATCGTGCTTAAGTATTTCTTACCGCAAAGAAAACAGGAGAGTGCTGGTGCACTCTCCCAAGAAATTCTATTCAATTTATTGCTCGGTTTCCAGTTGCGGAGAAGGTGCGCGCAAACTCGGAGGAGTTGGCGAATTCCCTTCCATGCTCTTGGTTTCGAGCAACAGCAACTGCTCCGCCACCTTCTCTTTGTGCTGTTCGTAGGCGCGAACGATGCGCTGTACAAGATGGTGCCGTACGACGTCGCCATCATCGAAGTAGCAGAAACCCAGGCCTTCGACATTTTTGAGAATGTCCATCGCTTCAACCAGGCCGCTGCGACGAGCATTAGGCAAGTCAATCTGCGTAATATCGCCCGTGATGACCGCTTTGGAATTAAATCCCAGGCGGGTGACGAACATCTTCATCTGCTCGGAAGTCGTATTCTGTGCTTCATCTAAAATGACAAAAGAGTCGTTCAAAGTACGCCCGCGCATGAACGCGATGGGCGCGATCTCAATGACATTTTTTTCTAAATAACGATCGACTTTCTCCGGCTCTAGCATGTCATAGAGCGCGTCATATAAGGGCCGCAGATACGGATCAATTTTCTCCTGCAAAGTGCCGGGCAGAAAGCCCAGACGTTCGCCGGCTTCCACCGCCGGACGCGCCAGAATAATCCGGCTCACCCGCTTGCTGAGCAACGCTGAAACTGCCATCGCCACCGCGAGATACGTTTTGCCGGTTCCAGCCGGCCCGATGCCGAAAACCATGTCATGCGACTCAATCGCGTCCAGATAACGCCTCTGATTCACACTCTTGGGCTGGACTGTGCGACGTCCGAATGAACGCTGCTTGCCCGCTTCCGCCAGTCCGCGCAGCGTCGCTTTCGGATCGCCAATCAGCACCCGCAACAGACTATTCAGGTCGCCATTGTTGAAGACATGGCCGGAACGCTGCAAATATTCGTAATCGGCAAAAACTTGCTCAGCACGGGCCACATCCACCGGCGCACCTTCCAGTTCAATGGAATTCGAGCGCAGATCAATGTTGATATTCAGGCCATCTTCGAGCACATGCAGGTTTTCGTCGCGGGTACCAAAAAGAGTTTCAACCTTCGGGGTCAGTTCAATGCTTTTTTTCATTCAACTCGCTTTTCGTGGGGGCTGATTGAAGTGGATAAACGGAACGGGCAAACCGGATGCACGAACCGGGCATGGAAACTCAATGTCTCTGAAGAGGGACCTACCGGGGCGCTCGCTGCCGAGGTGCAAGCCACTACCATTGCGCTAAGGGTAATCCGCCGGAGGGAGGGTAGTCAATGGG
>JAJPHW010000089.1 GCA_021325035.1 Terriglobia bacterium | reverse complement strand
TGGTTGATTCCGGCGATGCGACCAAATTGACGCTCCAGAGGGGTGGCAACGGCGGATGCCATGGTTTCCGGGCTGGCTCCCGGAAGCCCGGCAGAAACCTGAATCACGGGAAAATCCACTTGAGGGAGCGGGGAAACTGGCAGATAGTTGAACGCGAGCCCTCCAGCCAGCAGCAAAGCCAGAGTCAAAAGCGAAGTCCCGATGGGGCGTTTGATGAATGGAGAAGAGATATTCATCGTTAATCGCCTAAAGAGGGTTCGGGTTCGCTAATCTTGCTGAATCCAAAACCTTCAAATCTTCGAGCCAGTCGGTCAAACCACAAATAAACGACCGGGGTCGTGAAGAGTGTAAGCATCTGGCTGACCAACAGGCCGCCTACGATGGTTATGCCCAGTGGATGGCGCAGCTCCGATCCCGTGCCGGTTCCCAAGGCTAGAGGTAATCCGCCTAACAAAGCAGCCATCGTCGTCATCATGATGGGACGGAAGCGAAGTAAGCAGGCCTGATAAATGGCTTCTTCCGGCTTTTTGCCTTCCACTCTTTCCGCTTCAAGGGCAAAGTCAATCATCATGATGGCATTTTTCTTTACGATGCCGATGAGCAGAATGATGCCTATGAGCCCTACAACGCCGAGGTCATTGCCAGTTAAGAGCAGTGCAAGAATGGCTCCGACGCCGGCAGATGGCAAGGTAGAGAGAATCGTGATGGGATGAATGTAGCTTTCATATAAGACGCCCAACACGATATAGACAGTGATGATGGCGGCGAGAATGAGCCAAGGTTCCGATCCCAACGAATTTCGGAAGGCCGCAGCTGTGCCTTGAAATGCGGTTTGAATGCTGGGTGGAAGCTGAATTTCCTTTTCTGCTTCGTCAATCGCTTTGGTGGCGTCGCCGAGAGATTTACCGGGAGCCAGGTTGAACGAAAGCGTTACAACAGGGAACTGCCCTTGATGGTTGATGGCTAACGTTGAATTGATAGTCTCGAAGTGACTAAAAGCTGACAGAGGAACTTCTGGGCCATTGTTCGATTTGACGTAGATGTTCTTTAGCGCATCGGGATCGATCTGAAAATCAGGCGCGACCTGCAACACCACGTGATACTGGTTCAACTGAGTAAAAATTGTGGAAACCTGACGCTGCCCGAACGCGTCGTAAAGTGTGTTATCAATCTGGCCGGGAAGAATGCCTAGGCGCGAAGCTGTATCGCGGTCAATTACGAGCTTGGCTTGCAGGCCATTGTTCTGTTGATCGGTTGCAACATCGCGTAGTTCTGGAATCGTTTTTAGTTTTGCTACCAGGCGCGCGGAGTAATCTGCAAGCTCTTGGGCGTCGTGGTCCTCCATCGAATACTGATACTCGGTGCGGCTTACGCGGTCTTCGACGGTTAGGTCCTGCACAGGTTGCATATAAAGCGTAATGCCTTCAATTTTGGCTAGCTCGGGCTGTAGGCGGCGAATAATATCCGATGCGGTATCTTTTCGCTGATCACGAGGTTTTAGGTTGATCTGGATACGCCCGCTGTTGGGTGTAATGTTGGTGCCGTCCACGCCAATAAACGAAGACAAGCTGGCCACGTCATGATCTTGGAGAATGACACGAGCCAATGCCTGCTGGCGATCGGACAAGGCAGAAAAAGAAATATTTTCAGGACCTTCCGAAATTCCCAGAATTAGGCCCGTATCTTGAACGGGGAAGAATCCTTTGGGAACGATGATGTAAAGAAAAATGGTAAGCACGAAGGTTGCGGCCGTTACCAGCAATGTCGTGGTTTGAAAACGAAGCACGACCTTCAACATTCGACCGTAATACTCAATCACGCGATCGTAGAATTCCTCCGATTTGCGATAAAACCAACTCTCTTTGGACGCGTCTTTGGGCTTGAGCAGCTTGGCGCACATCATCGGAGTCAAGGTGAGCGATACCGCCGCGGAAACCAGAATCGTCACGGCGAGAGTTACTGCAAATTCACGGAACAGGCGGCCAACGATGTCTCCCATGAAAAGCAATGGAATAAGCACCGCTATCAGGGAGACAGTCAGCGAAACAATCGTGAATCCGATTTGTCCTGCGCCTTTGAGCGCTGCGTCAAGAGGTGAATCGCCCTCTTCGAGAAAACGGTCAATGTTTTCAATCATCACAATGGCGTCATCTACCACGAAGCCCGTGGAGATGGTCAACGCCATCAATGTGAGGTTATTCAAGCTATAGCCCAGCGCGTACATCACGGCAAAGGTCCCGACGATGGAAAGTGGAACGGCGACGCTAGGGATAACTGTGGCGGCAAGATTGCGCAGGAAAAGAAAAATCACCATCACCACCAAGCCGATGGTGAGCATGAGTTCAAACTGCACATCGCGTACAGATGCCCGGATGGTTTCGGTGCGGTCGGTAAGGATTTGAAGCTTGACAGCAGAGGGGAGCGAATCTTGTAAGCGGGGAAGAAGCTTCTTGATACGGTCCACGACGCCGATAATATTTGCGCCAGGTTGGCGCTGAATATTCACAATCACGGCGGGGTCTGTGTTCATCCACGCGGCTTGATATGTGTTTTCAATGCCGTCCACCACGCTGGCTACGTCGCTTAAACGAACAGGAGAACCGTTACGGTAGGCCACGACAATCGAACGGTATTGGTCGCCGGAGAGAAGCTGATCATTGGCACCGATGGTATAGGACTGGCGAGGCCCATCAAGCGTTCCTTTGGCTTGATCCACATTGGCCGCTGCTAAAGCAGTACGCACATCTTCCAATCCGATGCCGTAGGCGGCTAATGCCGTTGGATTGACTTGCACGCGTACCGCGGGTTTTTGTCCACCGCTGATGGAAACCAATCCAACGCCGGGTAGCTGAGAGATTTTTTGCGCGAGTGCCGTATCGGCCAAGTCCTCAATTTTCGAAAGCGCAAGTGTGCTCGAAGTTAAAGCCAGAGTGAGAATCGGCGCATCCGCCGGATTGACTTTGCTGTAAATCGGCGGATTCGGCAAATCTGAGGGAAGATAGGTTTGTGCCGCGTTGATGGCTGCCTGAACTTGCTGCTCTTCGATGTCAATGTTCTGGTCGAGCTGGAACTGCAAGGTGATAACCGATGCGCCATAAGAACTGGTCGAAGTCATCTGGCTCAGGCCGGGGACTTGGCCAAATTGCCGTTCCAGTGGCGCGGTGATGGAAGATGCCATCACCTCCGGGTCGCCGCCGGGGTAAAACGTCATCACCTGAATGGTCGGGTAATCGACCTCCGGCAGCGCGGAAACGGGTAGTTGCTGGTAAGCCACAATACCCACCAGCAAGATGGCGAGCATCAGAAGAGTTGTTGCCACCGGCCGGAGAATAAAAATGCGCGACGGGTTCATGGTGTGCCGCTGGCCCCGCTTTGTGAAGGAATTGCTCGTGTACTTGCATTGGACTGTGCTGGCGCGCGCGGTTCAACCTTGCTTCCATCGCGGAGTTTGTCCTGTCCATCCGTGACCACGATGTCGTTCGGAGCAATACCGTCGCTGATGACGCTTTGGTTGTTCTGCGTAAAGGCAATGGTCACAGGGCGAACCTTGACCGTCTTGTCCGGGTTCATCGCATAGACGAAAGTGCCTTGCGGCCCGCGTTGAATTGCAGCCGCCGGGATGACTATGCTGTTCTTGCGAGTTTCGAGCAGAAGATGGATATTGACGAATTGGTTGGGGAACAACCCATTATCGGTATTGTCGAACTGCGCCTTAAGTTTTCCTGTTCCCGTTGTTTGGTCAATTTGATTGTCAATCGTGAGCAAGGTTCCGGTTTCCAGCTTTGTTAAATCATCACGACTATAAGCATCCACCTGCAAAGGGCCTTTGCCCATATGTTTTTGGACTTCGGGCAAATTATCTTCCGGCAAAGTGAAGAGGACAGCGATGGGTTGAAGTTGGGTAATGATGAACATTGGGTTGGTATCTGCAGCGTGTACGATGTTTCCCGGATCTACCTGACGCAAGCCAATCCGCCCGCTGATGGGTGAAGTGATGTGGCAATAAGTGATCTGTAGTTTTGCGTTATCAATTGCCGCCTGATCGCTGCGTATGGCTCCATCGAACTGGTCCACTGTCGCCTGCTGGGTATCCACCTGCTGTTGTGACATTGCCCCAGAATCTTGCAGAAGGCCTTTAAATCGTTCCAGATTGAGCTTGGCGTCGCGTAGAGAAGCCTGGTCTTTGAATAGTTGGGCCTGGGCGGTAGCAAGTTGAACTTCATAAGGACGCGGATCAATCAGTGCTAACAATTCGCCTTTATGTACGAATTGGCCTTCTTTGAAATTCACCTGAACAAGCTCGCCATCCACTCGGCTTTTCACGTTCACGGTGTAAAAGGCAGAAACCGAGCCTAAGCCGACCAGATAGTAGGGCATGTCTTTTTGCTGAGCAGTAGCCACAGAAACCGGCACGGAAGGATTTACAACTGCGGCGACGGGCTTGGAGTCGGCCGACGAACAGCCAGTCTCAAAGAAGGCGCAGGCTACCAAAGCGAATGCGAACAAAAAAGCAGATAGATGAGTGCATGTTGCTCTTGGTGTGGCGCCTCGCTTCGCCGTTAAAAATGGAAATTTTACGGCTTGCAGTTCCCCAACATCGGTCATGGTCATCATCGAGCAATGCCCTCGTTTGTGTATAAGTGCAAAAGAATTCCTCCGCAAGATTGTAACTGCGATTTGCCCCATTTAGACGTGCGAATGATCTTTCCGTTGATTGCCGCTATGAAGGCCAAGTTCTATAACTATCCTATTACCGACTTTCTCTGTATGCCGATGATTTACAAACTTTTACGCGAGTTGACCTAATTTTTACCTCGAGTACGTAGAAGGCATTCATTAAGAGTGCGATACTCAAAAGTGGAGGCACTCAATGCTTAGAATTGCGCTGGCGATGACGTTGTTGATGGGAACAATTTTTGCGCAGGCTCCTGCCAGCGAACAGTCGCAAGATGGCAAAGCAGCGGATGCCCAAGCACAGCCCGGACATCGTCGTGGAACTGGCGGGACAATCACGGCGATTGCCAGCGGAAAAATCACAATTAAAACGATTGACGGCAAAAGCGATGAGATTATTTTGGACGATCAAACGCAGTTTCATGTAGATCGTCAGCCTGCAAAGTTAAATGACTTTAAGGTCGGTGATGCGGTTTTGGTACGCGGCGAAGATAACGGTTCTGATCAATGGCACGCGGAATTGGTCGCGAAGCGATCGAATAATACCGGTGAAAATGAGTTCCGGGAGGCTTTGGGCAAGAAGTTCATTGTGGGAGAAATCAAAGCGATT
>JAJPHW010000187.1 GCA_021325035.1 Terriglobia bacterium | reverse complement strand
TAAAATAATGGTTTGTCTCTACTATGGCGGCGTAGCTCAGGTGGCTAGAGCGACGGTCTCATAATCCGTAGGTCCGTGGTTCGAGTCCACGCGCCGCCACCAAATCTCTCAATCTTCAGGGCCTAAACCCAAATACAATTCCCTGCCCGCTGAATCCACCGGCAGCCGTCGTCGAATAAAAATTCCCCTGCGCATCTGCGCTCATGCCGTAATACGGATTCGCACCATCCGGAGTATTGCCGAAGCGATGCAACACCGTCTCACTCCAGCTCCCATTTGACGGGCTCAGTTCAAACACCGTTCCGCAATCACAACCAGCGTTCCCACCCGCAGAAGCCGTGCCATACAAATTTCCCGCTTTGTCGAAAATCAGCGTGCTCGTCGGCGAATTTCCATCATTCCCGCTCTGGAAGCTGTAAATCACACTCTCTTGCCCATGAGCATTCAATTCAAACACCGCGCCCAATCCATTCTGTCCGCCATAGTAAGTAGTCCCATATAAATTGCCCTGCGCGTCCGCGATGAGTCCGCCATAAGGAAACCCAGCATCCGGCTCTCCGCTGAAGGCATAAAGCGTACTCATCTTCCACGCGCCGTTCGAAAGCCTTAATTTAAAAATCGTTCCTGCGCCAAATTTTCCGCCCAGCTCCGTCACTCCATAAAGATTTCCCGCGCCATCAATCAACAACTGGCCAAGCGACCCCGTGGAACCATCATCGCCGCCCGTAAACGCGTGGATCACCTTCTCCGTCCAGCCTCCCCCTTGCGTGGGTGACAATTCATAAACCGTTCCCGCCGAATGTATGCCCCCATCCGGAGTCGTGCCATACAAATTGCCCGTTTTATCGAAAACCAATGCTCCACCCGGCCCAAATCCATCATTGCCGCCGGAGAAGCTATAAAGCACACTCTGTGTCCAGCTATTTCCGGAATGTGTCAACTTGTAAACCACGCCGCATCCATCGCCGCTGCACGCTCCGCCCGAACCGCCCGCCACGGTCGTTCCGTAAAGATTGCCTGCCGCGTCAAAAATCACGCCACCATAAGGATTCTTCCCATCCGACAGGCCCGTAAAACTGTAGAGCGCCACTTCCTGAAATTTCCCCCCGGAGCGCTTCAGTTCAAACACCGCGCCGTAGCCGAAATCTCCGCCAACCACCGAAGTTCCATAGGCATTCCCCGCGCTATCGAAAACCAGGCTCGTCGCCGGATCGCCGCCATCATTCCCGCCCGTAAAGCTGTAAAGAATTTTCCCGCCATTCGCCGCAAAGCTTTGCCCCACTAAAATTGCCAGTGCCAAAAAGCCGTATAAAATTCGTCTCATCCCCATGGTTTCCTCCGCAGTTTTGTCCCGAATGCACTACTTTACGAACCGCCGCACTATAACACTGAATGTCCTTCAGAGTGTCAAACCTCCAGACGCGGGCCTCGTCCTTCCGCATCTAAACCTGCGACCCTTTTCTGGCCAAAATCTAGCGGGTTTAGGAGAACACCATGAAAACTCTTTTAGCTCTTACATTTGCAGCGGCACTTGT
The DNA here is from genome assembly GCA_021325035.1 of Terriglobia bacterium. Taxonomy (GTDB): domain Bacteria; phylum Acidobacteriota; class Terriglobia; order Terriglobales; family Acidobacteriaceae; genus JAJPHW01. The sequence goes on along the minus strand of JAJPHW010000187.1, from coordinate 2,022 downwards.
TTGCACATCCGGCACGCTTATCGCCCAGGACAACATGGGCAACATGAGTCATGACAGCATGAGCGCCAGCAATGCCAAAGCTGCCCACATCGTTGGCAAAATCAGCGATGACGGCAAAACCTTCACCTCAGATAAAGACGGCAAAAGCTGGAACATCGACAATCCCGACGCCGTGAAAGGCCACGAAGGCCATCACGTCGTTCTGCATGCCAACGTCAACGCCGATGCCGGCTCCGTACACGTCAACTCGCTCAAGATGGCCAAAGACGGCATGAAAAAAGACAGCAGCATGTAAAGTACGTTTTAACTAACTACTTGTCATCCCGACGCCCCGCGTTTTCTCCAGCGGGGCGAGGGACCTTGCGTGAATCTCCTGCTCAAGTAGGGACGGGCGCCTCGCCCGTCCAGTCGAGCGCAGCTCGACAAAACCACTCCACCCTAACCACCGTTTCATCCTGAGGCAGCGGATTTGTTCGCCGCGCGAACAAATCCCAACGAGAGCCTGCCCTGAGCGAAGTCGAAGGGGACCTATGCATTTTGTTGTTGACAGAACAGAACAGGACGCATCAGCTCCGCACCCTCATCACGCCCCAACCACCTTGTCATTCCGAATCCGCTTTAGCGGTGAGGAATCTGCTTTTTAAAGGAACCTTGCGTGCATCCCCTCTGCTCACGTAGGGGCAGGTGTCCTCACCTGCCCAGTCGAGCGCAGCTCGACAAAACCACCCCACACCCAAACACCTTGTCATTCCGAATCCGCCTCAGCCCACACCCAAGCCCCGAAGGGGCATAAGAATACAGCCCAGGGCGTCAGCCCTGGGTAAGTTCGAGGGGAAACCCACGCCCCGCATGGGCGCCGATTACTTTCCATCGAACGTCTTGCCAAGAAAGGGCACCGAAAATCAAACAATCCCTTCGATCTTCCTCGGATAGACTGTTACCGCCCATGAATCTCCAATGCGAACCCGGACTCGCAGCCGCCTACAAATCACGCTCCCAAATCGCTCGCGTCCTCACCGAGGATTGGTGCGCCCGCGAACTCTACTGCGCCGCATGTCCCTCTAACGCCCTCAGCCGCACAGAGACCAACGCCGCGACCGTGGATTTCTTCTGCCCCAAGTGCGCGCAGCCCTATCAACTCAAGAGCCGCCTGAACGCCTACACCAGCAAAATCACCGACGCCGCGTATGAGCCCATGATTCGCGCCATCCGCGAAGACCGGACGCCGAATTTGCTCTTCCTCCAATATTCAAGCAATTGGGCCGTGAGCAACCTGCTCCTCGTGCCGCGCTTTTTCTTCTCCGAAAGCGTCATCGAAAAACGGAAGCCGCTGGGCCCGGGCGCAAGGCGCGCCGGCTGGGTTGGCTGCAACATCCTTCTCGGGAACATCGTCCCCGACGGCCGCATCAGCCTCGTATCCAACGGCGTCGCCCTTCCCAGCAAAGATGTCCGTAGCAGGTTCGCTGAAATGCGTGCTCTGTCCGGCGTCCGCCCAGAAACCCGCGGCTGGACGCTCGACGTCCTCAGAATGGTTCGTGAAATAGGAAAAGAGAACTTCAGTTTGAGTGAAGCCTACGACTACGCCGACCAGCTACAAGCGCTCCATCCTCATAATCAGCACGTGAGGCCAAAGATTCGGCAGCAGCTGCAAGTCCTTCGTGACTTGGGCTTCCTGCGTTTCGTTGCGCCCGGGCAGTACGCCGTCATCAAGCATTGAAGCGTCCGTCGCCCGCATTTTCATGCAGCGCGAACTCTAACGCCTCGCCCAGCTCCTTCAAATCTTCATCGCGCAACTCCAACTCATTCTTCGCTTCCTCATCCAAGCATCCCTTGCGCAGAGCACCCTCGGCGATTTGCAGCAGCCACAATAATTGTTCGTCTGCAAGAAATTTTCGCGCACGGTTCGCCGCATTCATAATCTCAGTCTCGATTGGAAGCTCATCGGCCAACGGAATCTGACAATCATCCATGGATACATTCCCACTTCGGCAGTGGAGAGCATCACGTCCGCTAATAAATTGG
>JAJPHW010000028.1 GCA_021325035.1 Terriglobia bacterium | reverse complement strand
ACTCAAAATCCGCCGGGCTTCGGCCCTTGGGGGTTCGACCCCCCCTCCCGGCACCAGAAATTCTTCCCGCATTCGTATTCCCGAAAAGTAAGCACTAAAAAGTGCCCACCAATCTCGCATACTGCGCGAAACCAGAGGGCACTCCCCCGAACTTTGCTCTGCCGTTTACTCCGTACCGTAGTACGGTTGCGGCAGCGTTTGGCCTGCCGGCACATAAGACCCAACCAGCAGATCGTTGTCGTTGATGCCCCTGGCTACTGTCTTTGAGCCGTTGGGGAAATCGAATACAAAATAAGAATTCCCTTTTTTCAATGCTCCGTGCTCAACGCTATACGGGTCGAACCAAATGAAGACAATGTCACCCGCAGTGTTGATGCCCTGTGCGTAGCTCGAAGCAGCGCCCGGAACATCGATCGTCGTATAGCTGGTTCCGTTGTAGAGCGACGATTGTATGTAGCCTGCGGAATCCACCCAGAAGAATGTGATCGAGCCGGAGGCATTGATGCCGCCGCCAAAGGTTTCGATGGCGCCGGGCACATCAAGCTGCGTGTACACGCCGCTCTTGAGCACGAAGCCGTGATGAAGGCCATCGGAACCGGAGTAAAAGTCTCCAGAGATTTCGCCGGCGTCATTGATGCCGGTCGCATCGCTGGAGAGTGCGCCCGATGGCCCGGGGATGTCGGTGAATGTACCGCCGCTGTATTCGAATCCATGCGGATTGCCACTCGTGTCGAAATAATCGCCAACAATCACGTTGCTTGAGTTAATCCCCAGGCAAGTCGTACTAACTCCCTTCGCGTCATCAATGTTCTTCAAGGTGGTCAGCGTCGCCATCATGCCATGCGCTTTGCCAGTGGAATCAACGTAACTGCCCACGGCCACTTGCGCCTTATTGACCGCGTTTAATGCGCCCTGTTGGGATTTGGGGATTTTTGTGCCCGTCAACTTGAAGACTTGCGGCACTGCCAGATAGGCCTGCGCGACTCCATCCACTCCCCAGTAGAATCCATCGTAGGCGCCTTTGCTGTTTACGCCGCGAGTACCTGCGAAGTCAGTAGTTGCGAACTTGCCGTTGGCATAAGTGAAACCGTAGGGCAAACCTGACGAATTGATGTATGTTCCAGTGATTTCTCCGGCGTCGTTAATTCCGTAACATACCGTGTTCTGCGCACCGGGATAATCGATTTGCGTAATGACTCCGCTCGCAGTGCGCGAGAAGCCATGGTAGTTGCCGCTGGAAGTGAAAAATTGACCCACCACTTCCCGGGAACTGTTAATGCCGAAGGCATAAGTAGCATCGGTGCCGGAAGCATAAAACGTAGTGAACTGCCCGCCGATGTCAATGTAGCCTTCAACAATTCCGTTTCCGCCGACCGATCCGACCTTATCGCCCGCGTTATTGATTCCGGAGAGTGTAGTGGACAGCCCTTTGTAGTCGCCATATGGAGTGTAAGTTCCTGCCGAATAGGTATAGCTGTGGATCACGTTATCGCCATTGATCTGATAATCACCCACCACAATTCCCGAATCGTTGATTCCACTCGCGCGCGTATAAGCGGTGGCTCCGGGATAGCTGATTGCCGTGTAAGTGCCGGCCGAATACAGAAACCCTTCCCACGCGCCTGACGAGTTGGTGTAATAGCCAACCACAGAACCGCTGACATTCACGCCTAACGGGAAAGTGCTTGCTGTCTGCGCGCCCGGAACGATCAATTGGGTCATTTGGAAGCCCTGGCCAAATGCGCTAAAAGTGCTGGATAGGATAATTACGGTGAATATCAGTAGGAACAGCAGCCCGGTGAACCGGGGCCGCAATGTTCGCCTAGGAAGAGAGTCGGCGATAGGTTGAAAGTCCACAGCGTGGCCATTGATGCAATTCATGTCATGGTCTCCTGAATTGGTCGAGAAGCTTGCCGCGACCCATTCGAAGAGTGCAATAATTTGCACATCCCCGTTTGGATGACGCGACCACTAATCACAAGCGGTTAACTAAAAACGGTAGTAAACCGCTTATGACTCGGCTATACTGGCGCGGCAGCTCCCTCCCCCGCAAGTGACATCTACGGGCATCTTGCGGACATCTACGGACATACGCCGAGTGCATGAGCAGTTTGAGTAAAATTCAACCGCCTAACCGGCGCCTTGGTTCGTGGAAAGAGATCGCCGCGTTCTTCGAATGCGACGAGCGCACCCTGCGGCGTTGGGAAAAGCAGCGTGGTCTGCCCGTCCACCGGGCTCCCGGCGGCGCTGGCGGGAAAGTTTTCGCCTATACCGAAGAACTCACCGCATGGCTGGAAATGTCTCGGAACGCAGAAGTTGCGTCACGGGCCAATCAGGCGGCACCGGACTCCAACGGCAAAGGTACGCGCATCGCATTCATTGACGGCCACAGCGCCGTGGAAACGCTCCCTGCTAAATCTCCTATTCGGACTGAGGCGCTCAAGTCAATTTCTAAGCCGGCTCCCGGCAACAGTCTTTGGAAAATCGGTGGGCTCGCCGCCATCTTACTTGCGATTTCAATTCTGGGTGTAACGCTATTGCATCACTCCCCCGGCCCTGACTCCATCGCCGTACTTCCCTTTGCCAATGGAGGCGGAGACGCAACCACCGAGTATCTAAGCGACGGCATTACTGAATCCCTGATTGACAACCTCACTCATGTGCCACAACTCAAAGTGAAATCGCGCAACTCGGTCTTTCGCTACAAAGGTAAAGACGTTGACGCGCGAACGGTTGGCAATGAACTCGGCGTGGCGGTTCTAGTCACTGGCAAGGTAGTACCGCAGGGCGACAATATCGAAGTCACCGCAGAGCTCACGGACGTCCGCGATAACACTGAAATCTGGGGTCAGCAATATCACGGCAAAAGCGGCGACATCATCTCGTTGCAGCAGCAAATCGCCGGCGACATCGCCGACAAATTGCGCTCCAAGCTCAGCCCTTCCGAAAAGCAGCAAGTGACAAGACAAGGGACCCAGAATCCTGAAGCGTACGAGTTGTATTTAAAGGGTCGCTACGCCTGGAACAAGCGCACTACCGCCGATCTCGAAACCGCTATTTCTTATTTCAATCAAGCCATCGCCAAAGACCCTGGCTATGCCTCCGCTTACGCCGGATTAGCGGATGCCTATTACGTAAGGCAACCCACCTTCAGTGGCGCGCCGAGCGACAATGATCCCAAAGCCAGCGCGGCCGCCCGCCGGGCACTCGAATTGGATCCGACTTTGGCTCGCCCTCATGCGGTACTTGGCGGCAGCGAGATGGAGTACGACTGGAATTTCGCCGGAGGCGAAGCTGAATATAAAAAGGCCTTCGAGCTCGACCCCAACGATCCTACTTCGCACGAGTGGTATGCCGAAAAAATGGGCATGATTGGCGGCCGGGAGCAGGAAGCACTAGCGGAAATCACGCGCGCGCATCAGCTCGATCCGCTGTCGTCGGTCATTACCAGCCAGGTCGGGGACGTGCATAACATGGCGCGTCGTTTCAACGAAGCCATCAACGTCTGTCAGAAATTAGCCGGCGACGACGCCACCTTTGCGCGGGCGCATCACTGCCTGGCGCTCGCGTATTGGGGCAAGCGGATGTATCCGCAGGTAATCGAAGAATGGAAAGCATTCGGCAAGCTCTCTGGTGATACGCGGGAAGCGGCCTTTGCCGCCGCACTCGATCAGGGGTTTCAATCCAGCGGCTGGAAAGGCGCGCTTGCCAAAGGCATAGAAATCCGGCAACAGCAGCGCAAGAACGGGTACTCGTCAGCATTCGGCATTGCCGCCTTGTACTCTGACTTGGGCGATAAAGATCGAGCCTTCGAGTGGCTCGATACCGCGTATCAAGAACGCGACTGGCTGCTGACCGCCTTGAAAACGGACTTTCTGCTGGATCCTCTTCGCTCCGATCCACGGTTTGAAGAACTGGTGCATAAAATCGGCTTGCCTTAAATCTCGTGATGGTAACCACTAGTTTGAAGAACTTCCTCCACATTTCGGACTTGCTTCAGGAACGCACCACCAGAGACAAGCGCTATCTCGAATTTCTCCGCATTCCAACCATGAGCGCGGGCGTGTACGTTCTGAAGACTGGAGAGAAAGACCTGCAATCTCCGCACCGTGAAGATGAGCTGTATTACGTCGTCAGCGGGCGGGCGCGCATGAAAGCCGGCGACGAAGATCAATCGGTTAGCGCGGGTAGTGTGATTTTTGTGGCCGCGAATGTTGAACATCGCTTCTACGACGTTCAAGAAGATTTGACCGTGCTCGTCTTTTTCGCCCCAGCGGAAACTTCCTAGCTTACGCGGGCACTTCTTTACCCGGAATCCAGTAAATCTCTTCCTTCATGTGGTCCTTGGTAAAGCCGATACGCTTTAGAATCCCCTTGCCATTTTCGATCATGTCAGGATGGCCGCATAGATAAGCGGTGCTGTTTGCAGGGTTCAGCCCCCACATGTCGGTGTATTTGCGGATCAATTCGTCCACGCGGCCTTTTTCACCGGTCCATTTTTCGTCGTCCCAGGGGCGGCTGACCGTCGGAATATAAGTCAGCCACGGAACCTCTGCCGCGAACTTCTGCATCTCCTCGACGTAACCCAACTCCCACGAGCGGCTGGCTCCGTTCAAACAAAACAGTTTATGCTCGCCAGTAAACTTGCCTTCCTTCCAATCTTTGTAAAGAGTGCGGACGTAGCTGACGTAAGGCGCGAGGCCGGTAACCGTAGAAACTAAAAAGTGGTTCGTGCGGCCGCTCTTTGTGTCCAAAGTGAAACGGCCCTTTGCGGCTTTGCGCATCCACATCTCATCGCCGACTTGCAGGGCATAGATTAACGGAGTCAATTCACCTTGCGGCACCAGCTCAAAGAAAAATTCGATTTCATCTTCATATGGCGAAGAAACGATGGAGTAGGGCTTCTCGTGGCGTTTCTGCGGCCCATCCACGCCGAGCGTGGCGTACTGGCCGGGACTAAAATTGAAGGCCCCGCCTGCCTGTACCCTAATCATCCAAAGGTCCGGCGCAAAATCCACCCGCTTGGTAATTTTGACCCGGTAAAACTTATCGTCGCCAGTGGTCATGATTCCTCACAAAGAGCCGTCATACCTTTAACCGCGCAAGCGCCTCAGTTTACAGCAAATTGAGATGTCCTGCTCACGAACACTGCCGGAAATTCGAGAAATGTTCTAAAAAATGCTCGTCCCTATTATGGCCCTTTAGTGACATGCGGAATGTCCCCGACGTAACTTTACGTACTTCGAACTCTCGTCGAATATGCCAATGTGGACCACTCGCAAAATCAGCCCGGAATGTCTTCGGATACAGATCTGCTTGAGAAGCCTTCACCGGCTTCCCAAGCAGAAGAATTGCCGCTGGGAATCAAGAATTGGGAAACATGGGCTGTAAGCGCAGCCGGCGCCTTCCTGGGCGCGCCTTATCTGGAGAGTGGTACGGCCCATGCCGCGTGGGCGGGTTTCGTCCACAGCCTGCGAATTCGTCTTACCCGCTAATGCACAAATCGCACGCTGGTGCGGTGCAACTGCCCGCGCTACGAGTATTTCGCCCGCAGAAGTTCGGAAGCATGTCACTGCAAAACCGAAACCGGCGGACAGCCGCACCACGTCTTTCTACTCATAATCAAGAACGGCAAAAAAGCAATCTCTTGCATCTGAAAAGTTGATAGCATCAGTGCGGCTGCATTGTTCATGCCAAAACTTTCAGGTCAATCCGCGCAGATTCCGGCGAGCCTTGCATCGCTGATGGCAGAGCTCTATGGCAAAAGCCGGGCGGCCGAGTTCGCTATCAGCAGCGCACAATTCTGCGAAATCCTGCAAACCGTTGCCTCGAAATACATAAGTGACAATGCGATCGAAAAAGAATTCCGCACTCTGTTGACCTCCCTCCGCCTTGAAGATCTGGCTTTAGCCCGCGCCTGTGCAGCGGGCAACGAACGCGCATGGGAAGTCTTTCTCACCCGTTTCCGCGAAAAGCTCTACGAAGTTGCGGCCTACATTGCGCGTGAACAATCCGCCGCGCGGGAATTGGCTGATTCGCTTTATGCCGATCTTTATGGGGTCAGCACCCGTGAGGGAGAGCGCGTATCGAAACTGACTTCATACACCGGAAGAGGTTCTCTCGAAGGATGGCTGCGCACTGTGCTGGCGCAAGAGTACGTCAATCGCTACCGCAAGCAGCGCCGATTGGTCAGTTTGGACGAAGAAAGCGAGGAAGGCGTCCAGTTCGCCGCGCCCGAAGTCACGCCACAAGTTACGGAATCGCGCCTTGACGCGGTGACCGACGAAGTCCTGGAAGAGCTTGCCCCCGAGGATCGTTTTGTTCTGGCAGCCTACTACCTCGACGATAGAACTTTGGCGCAGATTGCAAAGACGCTAGGCGTACACGAATCTACCATTAGCCGGAAGCTCGATAAGCTCGCCAAGTCTTTAAGGAAGAGCATTTTAGCCGCACTCATCAAGCGCGGAATGAGCCGCCGGCAGGCGCAGGAAGCGATGGAAGTGGACGTAAGGGATTTAAACGTGAATATTCGCAAGAGTTTGGCGCAAGAAACGGGCGCAACGGCGTTCCCAAAGAACAAGGGCTGAGATTCACAGATTCCATGGAGCAAATTCCAAAAATCGTGCAGCAGCGGTTGCAGATAGCGAAGGATACCGAAAACCATCCTGACGCGAATCTTCTAAGCGCCTTTGCTGAAAAAGCTCTAAGCGATGCCGAGAATGCTGGACTCCTGCGGCATTTGTCGCAATGCACCGATTGCCGCGACATCGCCATTCTGGCACAGCCCGAGATTGAATCTATTCTGGATGCACGTGTGCCGGTTACGTCCATACAGCGTTGGCGTGGCTTCCGCTGGGCAGTTTGGGCGGCATGTGTGGTTGTTGTCGGCGGAGCAATCGCGTTTTATCAACGCGAACAGCCTGCGACCAATCAGATGGCTACGGCGATTCCGCCGGTAACGACTGCACAACTTGCAAAGCCTTCGCCCGCAATTCAAAAAGATGTACTTCCGCCCGCCCCGGCTGTGGCCTCTTCCGCACCGGCAGAAACCGCACAGGCCGAGGAACAAAGCTCCAGCACACCAAGATTGGATGAAAAGAAAACCGTAGCCGCGGACGTCGCTCCTGCTTCAAGTCCGGCCTCTCACGATTCAATGGAAGCGAACACACCGACTTCTGGCGCCATGGCCAGCCGCATGGCCTTTGCTCCCGATGCGAAGGCAGAAAATCGCGCGGCTAATGCCATGGTCTTCTCCAAAACCGTTGGGCCGCGATGGACGTTGACTCCAGATGGCGTATTGCAGCGCTCTCTCGATGCGGGAAAAACCTGGCAGCCGATAACAGTCGCCAACGGGACAGTTTTTCGCGCCGTAACCGCCTTTGGCTCGGATATCTGGGTCGGTGGCGCGGCAGGCGCGCTCTACCACTCCGCAGATGCCGGTTCGCACTGGGAGCAGGTTACGCCCTCTTCCAACGGAGTGGCCTTGAACGCCGACATCACCGCGCTCGAATTCCGCGACGCCCAACATGGGACGATTTCAACCTCGACTGGAACCTGGGCAACAGCCGATGCCGGGCAGAGCTGGCAGAAGCAGTAACTTCGAACCGCTGTGCAAATTTTCAAACCACCCAAAAAACACCGATTCAGTAACCGATTCGCGCTCCAAAAGCTGTGATCACTCAGGCCCTTCCGTTTCAAACGCTTAGTCGTATCCATTCCTGTTATTCACTGGTTTTGTCCGGTTACTTCAGTCAATTTCCCCGAATGACTACCGGGAATTAACCCGTTACCTCCGTGACGTTTACAGGAAATGCACGCCGTCTTACCATCCACTCGTGGTTTGGCAGTTCTGGGGGAGGGCTGCCGGGGCGTCCTAAACATTGGTTTAGGGCGCTTTTTATTTTGCCCTCAGGTCAGAGTTTGACTCACACCTGGAATCTCGATTGCACCGAAAACACTCCTCACGCATCTATATCCAAGTGTTACGATTGAATAGCTGAAATGTACAGCTCGCAATCATAGAATCGCCGTTCGGAGATTTTCATATTGATTTATTTGCTCCCCGCGGCACAACCGGAGGAAGTATGGCAGGCAATGGAATTATGGAAGTAAACGACGCGAATTTTGACCAGGACGTGCTCAAGTCCGACACGCCGGTTCTCGTGGATTTCTGGGCGACCTGGTGCGGTCCTTGCCGCGCCATTGCTCCCATCGTCGAAGAACTCGCGAAGGACTATCAGGGCAAAGTGAAGGTCGGCAAAATGGATGTGGACGCAAACAGCGCCACGCCCATGCGTTATGGAGTTCGCGGCATTCCGACCCTTTTAGTTTTCAAGGGCGGGCAGGTGAAAGAGCAGATCGTCGGCTACGTGCCGAAAGAGAAGATCAAGCAGGCGCTCGACAAGCACCTAGTGTAAGCCTACCTAGCTTGTATATCAGTAAAATCGAATCTTTTACCGCTGAGGGCGCTGAGCCCGCAGAGAACGAATCACTTGCCCAGCGTACTCGGCGGTAAATCAAAGAGCAGAATCTTAGGCGTACTTCCTCAACACCCCAATTACTCTTCCCTGAATCTGCACATTCGCCGCGGGCACGATAATCGGTTTCATGGCCGCATTCGATGGCTGTAAACGAATGTTGTCTCCCTCGCGGTAAAAACGCTTGAGCGTTGCATCGGTTTCATCCACAATCGCAACGACGATATCGCCGTTATGCGCAGTTTTGGCTTTCTCGACTAAAACATAGTCTCCGCTCAGAATGGCTTCGTCCTGCATGGAATCGCCGCGCACTTCGAGGACATAAACTTCTTTAGACCGAACGAAGTCGGCCAGCGAAATCGTCTCCGGATTCTGCACGGCTTCGATCGGCTGGCCCGCGGCGATACGGCCAAGCAATGGCAGCACCATGGTCGTATTCACCGACATGGCTTGCTTGAGACGGCCTTTGGGGGGTAAAAGATCAATGGACCGGCTCTTGTTGTAGTCGCGCGTGAGCAAGCCTTTTTTCTCGAGGTTGGTGATGTGTTTGTGCACGGTAGCGAGCGAATTCAGTTCGAGCCCTTCGCCGATTTCTTCAAAAGATGGTGAATAACCGTGCTTCTGCACAAAGTCTGAAATGAAGTCATAGACTTGCCGTTGACGCCGGGTGATAGCCATGTCCGCCATTGTAAGCGAATAAAAGGCGAAGTCAAGAGTTTATGTGGTTTGCTCCCGCTGATGGAACCTTTTTCGCTAAGAATGATCTAACACTTAGACATCATAAAAAAGAAAGAGAGATTTCCTTATGAGCGAGAAAGTTCAAACTCAAGTTCAAAAGGTTCAAAAAAGTGACGCTGAGTGGAAACAGCAATTGTCCCCTGAGCAGTATCATGTGGCGCGCGAAGCCGGCACAGAGCGTGCCTTCACCGGCAAATACTGGAACACGAAAGATGCGGGCACGTACAACTGCGTGTGCTGCGGAGCGCCATTGTTTAGTTCGGAGACGAAGTTTGATTCCGGATGCGGCTGGCCCAGCTTCTACAAACCGCTGGATTCGGCGCCGATTGTTGAGAAAACTGACAAAACTTACGGGATGGTTCGGACGGAAACGCGCTGCGCGAATTGCGACGCGCATTTAGGACACGTATTTGATGACGGCCCGAATCCCACGGGGTTGCGTTATTGCATCAATTCAGCTTCGCTGGATTTAAAACCAAACAACGATTCGAAGTCGGAGAAGAAGTAATCATGGAGTGCGGGCGTCCCTCGCCCGCACGTTTTTGTCGAGTCCGGCCATTTTCTGGAATAGCCCGTATTGCGATTTCTATGCCCCCTGGCGCGTAAAGGAATCCATGGATATGGTTAAGGAATCTTCCGGCGAAAAGCGCGCTCCTGCGAGGAATTGAAACGTTTTAACAGCCATGCGTAACATGTTTATTATCAGCCTTTTACGTAGCGACTATTCCACAGGTTTTCGGGTGAAAAATGTTCATTCGTCACAAGGATTGGAACGATGTTTGTGGAAATTTTCTTGAGAGGATGCCGCTTTGAAAGCAGGCTAATCGCTCTTACAAAAAAATCAAGGGCGGACAAGAGAGTCCGCCCCGCACGAATATGAATCTGGTTTTATGCGTTGCCGGCTGTCGCAGCTGCCGCTTTCGGTGTTTCCACGATGCTCGGCCTTGACTGGTCTTTCTTGTTGTTCTTCTCTTCTGCACGAACCTGAACGCTGCCCTTCAGCAATGCGCCATCTTCCACGCTGATGCGGTGGGTGATGACGTCGCCGGTCAATGAGCCTTCGCTGCGGATATCCACGCGATCGCTACATTCCACGTTTCCCGTGACTTTGCCCATGATGACCACTTCTTTGGCATTGATGTTGGCGTGAATATTGCCGTTGCGGCCAACGGTGACACGATGGTCCGCGAGATTGATGGTGCCTTCAATGCGCCCATCCACATAGAGCGATTCCGCGCCGCTGACCTCGCCCTTGATTACGAGCGAGCGGCCGATGGTGGCTTGTTCTGTGGGGACGGTTACGGTTTTGGTGGGTGTAAAAGCGTTCTGGTTTGGAGAAAATTTGTTGGCGTTGTTTTCGGGTGCTTGCAGCATGGGCTCGTCCTCGTCATGGTCCGTGCGGCTTCGACTCCGTCAGGCAGCGCCGCAATCGGTGGATAATCTTGTGGCCAACCGGCCATTCCGACTATCGCATGGACTTTAGTGTCAGGACAGGTTACGGAAGAACAACGAACAACTGGTTTTGGGCAACTCTAGGCTTGTAATGCCTCAGAGAGCGCTTCCCATTCGGCGAGGCGTTTTTGGTGATCGGCCTGATGGTCTTTCAATTCGCGCGAAAGACGCTCAGTTTCTTCGGCGCTGACGAAAGTGAGCAGAGAAGTTTCATGTTCGGCAATGACGGTTTCTAATTCGGCGATTTCTGTTTCCAACTCCTGCACCCGTTCTTCCATTTGTTTGCGCTTGATGGGATTCATGCGCTTGCCCTTGGCTTCTGAAGAGGCTGATGGGCGATTTCCGTTGGAGGGTTCCGCTACAGAAGGCTTGGCGACGGATTTTGCGATGGTTTCCTGAAGGACTTCGGCGCCCCCTTGCTTGCGCCACATGAAGTCTTCGTAGTTGCCGGGATAGACTTCGACGCGGCCATCGCCGACTTCAAAAACCCGCGTCGCCAGCTTGTCAATAAAGTAACGGTCATGAGAAACGAAGACGACGGTCCCGGTATAAGCTGCGAGCGCGTCGAGCAGAACATCTTTCGCGCGCATGTCCAGGTGATTTGTCGGTTCGTCGAGAAGAAGAAAATTGGCGGGATCGAGTAACATGCGCAAGAGCGCGTAGCGGTTGCGTTCTCCACCGGAGAGCACGCCTATCTTTTTGAAAGCATCGTCGCCGGAAAAAAGAAAACATCCGAGCAGGCTGCGAAGTTCCGTTTCCCCGGACTTTGGCGCCGCCCGACCCAAATCATCCATTACGCGGGCGCTAACATCGAGTTCTTTGTATTGGTCCTGAGCGAAATATCCCACTTGAACATTGTGGCCGAGCTTGTATTCGCCTTCAGTCAGCTTTTCTTCTCCGGCCAACAACTTGATTAACGTTGACTTGCCAGCGCCGTTGACGCCCACAAGCGCGATGCGATCTCCGCGTTCGATCATGAAGTTGACGCCGCGAAAAACCAGTTTTTCGCCGTAAGCCTTGGCAACATTTTGAAATTCGGCCACGATCCGCCCACTCTGCTTGGGCTGCGGAAAGGAAAAGTGAATCGTCCGTTCTTCTTCCGGTATTTCGATACGCTCGATGCGCTCAAGTTCCTTAATTCGGCTTTGCACCTGCTTGGCTTTGGTCGCCTGATAGCGGAAGCGATTGATGAACATCTCCAACTGCTCGATGCGATCACGCTGGTTGCGGTAGGCGGCTTCCAGTTGCTCGAGACGCTGCGTCTTCTGCGACAGATATTTTTCGTAGTTGCCGGGATAGACCGTGATGCGCTTGTTCCAGATTTCGGCGATGCGGTTGACGGTTATGTCGAGAAAGTAGCGATCATGGGAAATCAACACGAAGGCATTGGGATAATGCGTCAAATATTCTTCCAGCCAGTTGCGGGCTTCGAGGTCGAGATGATTCGTGGGTTCGTCGAGCAAGAGTAAGTTGGGCTGTTGCAAAAGCAGTTTGGCGAGGGCAAGCCGCATTTGCCATCCACCGGAAAATTCGTCGGTGAGACGGTTCCAGTCTTCTTTGCGAAAACCCAGCCCGCCGAGAACGTTGCCAACCTGCGCTTCGATCGCATAGCCATCACGGGCCTGAAATTCGTGCTCCAGGCGATGGTAGCGATCTGCCACCTGCATATATTCACTGGAAGTACTGTCCAACTCGGACATGCTCGCAGTGAGTTGTTCCATCTCCTGCTCCATGGAACGCAACTCTGAGAACACCGACATACATTCGGCAAAGACCGTTTTGCCAGAGAGAGTCAGGCCATCCTGCGGCAAATAGCCGGCAGAGATTCCTTTGCCGATACTGACGGACCCGTAGTCCAGGGTCTCGAGTCCAGCCAGGACCTTCATCAAAGTGGACTTCCCCGTTCCGTTGGCGCCAACCAGGCCAATGCGGTCGCGGGAGGTAATCATCCAGTCCACTCCCTCAAAGAGGAGCTTATGGCCAAAGCGTTTTCCGGCTGACGACAACTGAATCATGCTGCTTCAATCGTCTCATGAGCGGGGATTTCGTTGAAGAGAGCTACAGAATAGGCGCGGAAAAAAGATCGTCAGTCCCGCGTTTTACGCGGCCAGCCGAGTGAGGAGGTGAAATCAATTCCAGGGCTCGGTCAATCACCGACTGAATTTCCTTGGCGTATTTGACTTCTCGGCCCTTGGCCAAAATTTTCCGGGCATTCTCGGGCAAGAACCAGGTCGGATTGCGATCGTTTTCGTGGGGATGCCCGTTTTCCGTCACTTCCATCAAGAACGACTTGACGACGAATTCGCGCACGCCGGGCGGCTTCCAGAAAACGCCTTTGGAATGTAAGTAAAGATGAAAATGGCGGGTTTCAATACGTCCGCGCACGCCCGCCTCTTCCCAGGCTTCTTTCTCGGCGGCCCGGCTGTGAGACATGGTTGTTTCCGGAGATCCTTTGGGGAAGGTCCACTTATTCCCGCCGTTGCTGTTGACCAGCAAGAATTCAACTCCGTTTCCACGGCGGCGGTAGCACACAGCGGCGACTTGCATGGGCAGTGCAAAACGCAGCAATTTCGGCGTTGCCATCCAGCCTCCCCGGAAAATACAACCTTAACGATTCTATCCATAAGATATTTCACGAATGTGAAAACAGACAGTAAATAAGACTTTAGTAATCAAGAGAGTTTATGGCGCGGCGGACGCTTCTAGGCGAAAACGGGCTTCCATAGTTGATTTCTTGTGATTGAACTTTTTTCTATCCGATGACATGAACCAGAAGAAAATGTGACTCGCGCATGACCCAATTTTGACGAACGACTGACAAGTGCCCTCTGTCATCCACAGTACGCTGTGCGCGGATGGCAAGCATGTTTTTCCAAAAGACATCTGTACACGAAAAGTCGAACGGGAAATTATTGGTAGCGCTATTACTGGTCACTTTTACAGCGCTGCACGCGCAGACTTCTCCTAAAACCAATTCCATCGTCACGCCCGTTTCAGGACCGAGCTGGTTGAAACATCTGAATCGCAGCTTTGATCAGACCAGCATGGGACGGTCGAGCTGGCAGTTGGGGCCGGCGGATTCACAGATTTTGCCTTCGTCTAATTCGCAGTACGAAATGGCGCTGCCGCAGCGGTCCGTTTCGAACCGCGCGGACGTGATCTCTGGCTTCGATCTCTATCGCATGAATTGCCAGGGATGCCATGGCGCATCCGGGCAAGGCGCGCCACCGGAAATCAATTCCGTCATCAATCCCGTGCGAGCCACATCTGCTCCGCTCACCCTGCAACGCATGAGAAGTGTAGGCATGGAGATGAGCAAAACCGATGCATACAAAATGGCACGCGAGGCCAACGCTGCGTTATTGCAACGCTTGCATAACGGCGGTGAGAGCATGCCTGCTTTTAATTACTTAAGCGACGCAGAAATTCGCGCTCTGATTGCATACCTAAAGCAACTCGCGGACATGCCGGGCGCGGAGAAAGCGCAGACTTCCATCAGTGAGCTTCACACCCGTAAAGGAGAAATGATTGTTAAATCCACCTGCCATATTTGCCACGATGCGACCGGAATAAATCCAAGTTCCGAAGATCTGCTACGCGGAGCCATCCCGCCACTAAGCACACTCAGGGCAAGAACCACGCAAGCAGGCTTGATCCGGAAAGTGACGCATGGTGCGCCGATCGCCATGGGGCCATTGCACACGATTTCCAGCGGCAGGATGCCCGTTTTTCGTTACCTCACAGAAGAGGAAGCTGCGGATGTGTACCTATATCTGACGCAGTTTCCTCCGGAAGATTCTCCTTCGCTGGAATCACCGGTTGTTGAACGCGCTCAGGCTTCATCTGCGGCCGTTATTGGGAATACGCGCACTTCGAATGGCCCGCAGCGCGGAAACGGCGGTTTCAGCAGGATGACTTCCGTCGTCTTTTCGCTCGCGACAGCTTTTTCCCTCGGGCTCGTATTCGCGGGATTCGTTTTCACCGTACGCGAATTTTCCCGGCTCACGCGAAAGCCCGCAGTCGTGATCCCTGCCATCGCACATGAACACGCTGAAGCATTCGAGCTTGTGGAGGATGAACGTAAACGCGCCTGAACACTCCAGTTTACAAGGTCTAATTTTTTCTAAATTACACAATCTGAGGACAGAGATGATGAAGCACTCAAATAAAGCATTCCATACAGCACTTGCGACAGTTCCAGTTTTACTTTTGCTTTTTTTGGCGGTGGTGAATCCGCCCAGTGCATTGGCGGTCCCAAGTTTTGCGCGGCAGACAGGCTTGCCGTGCAGCGGCTGCCACTACAACCCTCCGGAACTCAACCCTGCCGGACGAAGATTCAAGCTGCTCGGATACGTGGATAGAGCAGTTGACACTAAAACCATCACGGCGGATGGAAGCGGAACGCATGCAGCGCTTGATCTTCTTGCTTCGCTGCCGCTTGCCGTAATGTTCGAAACTTCGTTTACCTCGACCAAATCACCGGTGCCAGCTACCCAAAATGGAAACTTCGAATTTCCTCAGGATATATCGCTGTTTCTTTCCGGAGCTTGGACAAGCCATGTCGGCAGCTTTGTTCAATTGACGTACGACGCCCAAGGCGACCATTTCAGCATTGATAACACGGATGTCCGCTATGCGAATAAGACAAAGCTCAATGGGAAGGAACTGGTTTACGGCCTGGACATCAACAACAACCCGACCGTAGAAGATCTTTGGAATAGCACACCGGCATGGGGATATCCCTGGGTCGCAAGCGATGTTGCACCCACCCCTGGCGCTGCTGCCATCATTAATGGGACTTTAGGGCAGGATGTTGCAGGAATTGGCGCCTATGCGATGTGGAACAACCATCTGTATTTAGACGCAGCGATTTACCGCTCTGACCACGTGGGCGGGACACAGCCGAATCCTGGAGTTGGGTCTGCATTTAACATCCGTGGCGTTGCTCCCTACTGGCGCGTCGCCTGGCAGGAATTAACCGCGAAGACGCAGTATGAAATCGGCGGTTATGGAATGCACATGCGGAGTACCCCTAATGCGGTCAGCGGCCTCGAAGATGATTACACCGACTGGGCCCTGGATACTCAGGTTGACCGGACGTTATTCCGCAAAGACGTGCTGTCATTCCGGGCCACATACATTCGTGAAAACTCTGATTTGCTGGCGAGCGTGGCTGCGGGCGCGGCATCGCAGAGCGCGCATCACCTAAACACCTTTCAACCCAATGTTGAATATCACTTCGGCAATCGCTACTCAGGCACGTTCGGTTGGTTCAATACGAGCGGCACTGCCGATGCGCTGTTGTTTGCACCTGCTGCGGTATCAGGCTTCGCCAATGCCAGCCCAAGAAGCGCCGGGTACATTGCGACCGTCTCGTATTGGCCGTGGCAGAACTTGCAACTCGCGGCGCAATACACCGGTTACACGCGCTTCAACGGCGCCGCGACCAACTACGACGGTTCAGGCCGCAACGCGAACGCCAACAACACGATTTATCTGGATGCAAAAATCCTTTTCTGATGCGCAGGGAAGAAATCACAAATAGGAAATGACGAGGAGAGAAAAATGATACGCAGTTTAATTTTAATAGTGGCGATGGCGATAGCGGCAATGATGAGCTTGCCTGCCAGCGCCGCCACACTTAGCGGCAAGGTCACGGGAGTTTCGGGAGCGTCGGTCGTTTACGTGGATGCGATCAGCGGAAAAACTTTTTCCGCTACGGAGGAGCACCCGGTGATGGCACAAAGGCGATTGATGTTCCAGCCGCACATTCTTCCGGTACAGCAGGGCAGCACCGTGGAATTTCTGAACAGCGACAGTGTCGCGCACAACGTTTTCTGGCCCTCCATCGGGGGCAACAAGAAGCTTGCGCATAATCTCGGTACCTGGCCGCAAAACGAGAAGCGCGCCTTCAAGTTCGACACTGTGGGTGCGGTCCCGCTGTTATGCAATGTGCACCCAGAGATGACTGGCTACATCGTTGTGGTGCCGACACCCTATTTCGCCCTGACCGATGATGAGGGGAATTACAAGATCGACAACGTCCCGGATGGCGCTTATAGCGTGGTCGCATGGCACGAAGGTGCGAAGTCACAAACCAAGCCC
Source organism: Terriglobia bacterium (assembly GCA_021325035.1). Classification (GTDB taxonomy): domain Bacteria; phylum Acidobacteriota; class Terriglobia; order Terriglobales; family Acidobacteriaceae; genus JAJPHW01. The sequence continues at coordinate 21,841 of JAJPHW010000028.1, read as the reverse complement.
GTCAACGTCGCGGGGAGCGGCAAGGCTGATTTCACACTCACGAAATGAAATTTACACGCTGGCTTGTTCGCCCTGGTGGGGGAAACTGGTCAGGGTTTGCGTCGGTTTGCGCTCGAGCGAACGCATGGCTTCGAGAATTGTTGTAATAACAATTTCGTCGCCAACCGCCGTATTCACCATCAAGTGATAGAGCGAACGCGTGGGCCAGTCCGCATTGAAATAGCGCTTCACAAAGGCAATGCGGTCGCGGTCCACGGTATTTAGTAGAGTTTCGGGATTGCCCGGAATCCGGCTGCCGTTTTCGCGCAGCCGGCGTAATTTTTCGGCGTAAGGGGCATACAAAAAAACGTGGAAGGCGTCAGGATGCTCCCGCAAAAAATAAGGCGCGCCGCGTCCGACAATTACACACTTTCCTTCGGCCGCCGCCCTTTGCATGACCTGCCCACCCATTTCTACCATGCAGTCCGCGTCGAAGAACTCGGCTCCGGTCTTTACCGCGCCTTCATAGCTGCCGCGCCAGAAGATTTTCGCCAAGCGATGGAAGGTGCTGTCAATCTTTTCCTGTTTTTTTTCCACCGCTGCGCAATCCACGTCAGCGAGCTTGGCGATCTCTTCGGTCAGGGCCTGGTCCCAGAGTTTCCATTGCAAACGCTGGGCGAGCTTTGCCGCGATCTCGCCGCCGCCGCAGCCAAATTCCCGTTCGACCGTGATTACGCTATACATGCCGCCCCTATTTTAATCAAAAGAAATGTCTAATGGACAGCGATGCTTCCGCCTGCCTGTGGCCGCTTCATGAGGAACACGAGGGGAACCATGCATAGGATCCCAATTGCCAACATCCAGAAATTATCAATGTAGGCGAGCATGGCAGCTTGGCGGAAAACGGTATTCTGCATGAGCATGTAAGCGCGGTGCATGGCATCCGGCGATGAAAAGCCGCGAGCCTGAAGCGCTTGCGACATGCCTTGCAACGTGCGCTGCATATTCGGATTGGCAGGAGAAAGATGGCTCGACATGTTCACCAGATGATGCTGGGTGCGCCGTTCCAGCATGGTGGTAACCACAGAAATTCCGACGCTGCCGCCAATGTTGCGCGAAAGGTTGATCAAACCAGAAGCGTTGTTGTTTTTATTTCGCGGCAAATAACTGTAAGCCATGGTGTTGATGGGCACGAACAAGAAACCCAAGCCGCCGGCCTGGAGCATACGGGCAATCGTCAGCGTGCGGAAATCCACATCAAGATTGAAGTGCGTCATAAAAAACAATGATGTAGAGACCGAAATGAATCCAAATACAACCAGGCGCCGCGGATCATAGCGCGTGAGCAAAAAGCCGACGAGCGGCATCAGCACCACCAACGTCAAGCCGCCAGGAGTAAGCGCTTCGCCTGCGCGTTCAGCTGTGTAGCCGAGCAATGTCTGCGTGAATTGCGGCAACAACAACGTACTCGAGAGAAGCGTAAAACCAACCATAAACATCATCAGGTTGGCCATCGCGAAAGTCCGATCTTTGAACAGGTGCAAATCAATGATCGGATCTTTGTGCTTCCACTCCCAGAAAAGCGTGAAAATCAATGCCGCAGCCGAAATAACTGCGAGCGTCAGAATAAAGTGGGACTCAAACCAGTCGTCGCGCTGGCCCTTATCGAGGATGACTTGCAAGGTTCCAAGGCCAAGCGCGAGGAAGCCCAGGCCAACATAGTCCACTTTCATTTCTGAGAATTTTTTTCTTACGACATTCGCCGGATCTTGAATCAGGCGTGACGTCAACAGCAGGGAGAGCATTCCCACGGGGATGTTGATAAAGAAAATCCAGCGCCAGTTGTAGTTATCGGTAATCCACCCACCGAGAGTGGGCCCGATGGCTGGGGCCATGACAACTGCAAGACCGTACACCGCAAAAGCCATGCCACGTTTTGCTGGAGGAAATGTATCGGCAAGAATGGATTGTTCGCTGGGCTGTAACCCGCCTCCGCCCGCACCTTGCAGCACGCGGAAAAAAATCAACATGCCGAGATTAGGAGCAATGCCGCAAAGAAATGAGCTAATTGTAAAAATGGCAACGCAAGTCATGTAAAAACGCTTGCGGCCAATGATGGATGAGATCCATCCGCTGAGCGGAAGCACGATGGCGTTAGAAACGAGATATGACGTGAGCACCCATGTGCTTTCGTCGGTTCCGGCAGAAAGATTGCCGGCGATGTGGGGTAAGGCAACGTTGGCGATGCTGGTATCCAGCACCTCCATAAACGTAGCCATGGTGACGACGACGGCAATAATCCAGGGATTGATTGCTGGACGCGATTCAGGCATCGCGTCCATGGTCAGGCTTGCCGAACTCATTTAATCTGGACCTTGGGTTCCACCGACATGCCGGGACGCAGCACGTGCTCGCGGGTTTCACCCGCGTCAAAAATAATTTTCACTGGAATTCTCTGCACAACTTTGACGTAGTTGCCTGTCGCATTTTCCGGCGGCAGCAGACTAGTCACGGCGCCGCTCGCTCCGGAAATGCTCTGCACGTGGCCTTTGTAGGTCTTGCCATTGGAATCCACGTAGATTTCCACCGGCTGCCCGGCTTGCATATGCCGGAGTTGAGTTTCCTTAAAGTTGGCCGTGACCCAGATATCGTCGAGATTGATAAGCTTCATCATCTCCTGACCGATGGAGACGTTTTGCCCCACTTCCACCGTGCGATTGGTAACGATTCCGCTGACCGGCGCGAGGATTTGCGTGTATTGCAGATTGAGTTGCGCCTGATCCAAGGCTGCTTTCTTGCTCAGTACCTCCGCCTGGGCGGCGTCGGCACGGGCACGGACAGCAGTCACTTGCTGGGGCGCAGTTTGCGCAGAACGCAAATTTGCCTCTGAAGACGCCAAGCGGCTTTGCGCCTGCACGACCTGCTGCTCGGCGGCAGCAGCCGAAGCGCGGGCCGCTTCTACGGCGGCCGCATCCGCTTGCGCCGAAGCTACGGCCTGATCATACTGCTGCTGTGAAATTTCTTGTTTGTCCACGAGTTGCTTGTAGCGGACAAGATCATTCTGCGCCTTCACATTGTTGGCTTGGGCCTGGACTAGCTGCGCTTTGGCCGCATCGTATTGTTGTTTTGCAGCGCCGATGCCCGCCTGAGAATTTTGAACATCCGCAGAAGCTCCGGAAATCTGGCTGCCGGTGCTCACCGTCGTGACGGGAACATTGGCTTGGGCGGCGCGAGCATTGGCCAGCGCGTCTTCGTATTCTGCTTTTGCGTTGTCGAGCGCGACTTGATAATCGGTGGGATCGATTTGAATCAGTGGCGTACCTGCATCCACATATTGATTGTCATTGACCAATAACTTTGTCACGTGGCCGTTTACCCGCGTACTGATCGGGTTGAGGTGTCCGTCAATCTGCGCATCGTCGGTGGATTCATAACTCGAGAGGTGTAACCAGAGCAGTATTCCTCCCACAACCAAAACCACCGCGCCGATGATCAGAAACAAGCGCAATCGTGGATTTGCAGCTTTGGGTGGAGTCCGGCGCAGATCGCGCTCGGAGGATGGTAGTGGCGTCTGTTGGCCGGTTGTTGGAGCTTCTTGTGTCGGTGTTTCTGTCGTCTGGGCCATATTATTTGCCTTGTTGTGCGCTTTGCAGATAAAGTCTCACACCCTCTTCGGCAAAACCGGTGGCACGCGCCAACGCGACTTTTGCCAGATTGTGTGCGTACAAACTTGAGATATAAGCTTCATTTGCCGAGGCAACCGAGTCCTGCGCTTGCACGACTTCCAGGTTGTCGGTGACGCCCGCGGCAAACCGGTCGCGGGCCTGCGCCAAAGTTTCCTTTGCCAAGTCCACCGAGCTACGTGCCACTTCTACTTGCTCGGCAGCGGATTGCAGATCGAGCATGGTGGAGCGAACATCGTAGTCAATTTGCGCGCGGAGATTTTCCAGCTGCTGCCGGCTTTGTCGCAATGCAGCTTCGGCTTCAAGTACATCTCCATGCGTCTTTCCGCCGGCAAAAATAGGGATGGTAAGCGTCGCGCCGACCTGGAACACTCCGTGGGAGTTGCCCACATTCACACCGGCATCCCCGTAATCTCCAGCAATTCCCAGAGTGGGGTAATGCTCTTCGGTCGCTGCCCGCCGCGCCAACTGCGCCGCCCGCAGTTGCTGCACCGCAGCCAGATAGTCAGAGCGGGAAGTGTAAGCGCGCTGTAACGCCTGATCGAGCGTGTCCGGGGTCAGGGGAGAATACGGCGCTTTGTCCGTCAGCTCAAATTCCTGCCCGCTGGGCAATCCAATCACCCGTGCCAACGTCAGTTTCTGCTTGGCAAAATTATTTTTGGCAGCGATCAGCCGCTGTTGCCGGGTTTGCAGTTCGACCCGCGCACGCAAAGTGTCAATTGCCGGACTAACCCCGGCCTTTTGCTGATCGGCCGCTTTGTCGTAGAGGGCTTGCGCAGTATCTACGTCCGCTTGCGAAGTCTCCACCGTCGCTTCGTAGGAGACTGACTGCAAATACGCATTCAATGTCGCCAGAACCACCAAGTCGCGTGCATCTTTGTAATTCAGTTTGGCCACTTCTTCATTGGCCCGCGCGCTGCGTGTTTTATCAAACTGGTGAAGATCGAAGACTGTTTGTTGGAGATATATGCCGCTCTGGAAAACTCCGATGGGACCAATCACGGATGGAAAACCCGGCGCCTTGATGCGAAAACCTAATGCCGCCAAGTCAATCTGCTCTGCGCTTTGCGTGACCGAAGCGGAAACATTCGGCAGCAGATTGCTCAACTCTTTCCACTTTTCGCCGCGAGCATTCAAGGTGTTGTCGCTTTGAATGAGCAAGCCCAGGTTGTTGCGCAGCCCACGTTCCATTGCGTCCAGAAAGGACAACTGCAATACCTGGCCAGTTGCCTTCCCTTCGGGTACGCTGCCCGTATATTGGCCGAGATTGAAGCTATTGCTGGCCGGCAAGCCTGATGCGCTGGGCGCATTTGGCATAGACTGCCCGGCGGCGAAAGAAGCGCCTAAGCCTGTAAAAATCAGTAATTTCCGTAAGATCAACAATGAATTTCTGAGTTTCAAATTGGTTTTCTCGAACGAAATCTTCGTCTGTTGCTCTTTGTGGGCGATGACGCCAAAAATATATGGATTACAACAAGTTGCCGCCGGATGCAAACCATTCGCGAGAAGCACGCGAATAGGATGAATTCATTCATCTTAAGGCAATTTGATGAGGAAATCGGGGTTGGCGGTTGAGAACCTGAAAATCAGCTCAGGCCGTTGGATTGTCCGGCAACGGCTGCCCTGGCATTGGGTGATGCAGAATTACGAGTTCGAGCGTCCTGCACTTCGCGTATCTTTTGCGCCAGCACTTCTGAAGCGAATGGCTTGTTGAGCAAGCAGGCATCCGGGGCGATCATGGCATTTTCGAGCGCGGCTGTTTCTGTATATCCGGACATAAATATCACGCCAAACCCATCTTTTTTCTCGCGCAGCTTTTCTATTAGTTCGGGACCGCCCATTCTTGGCATGACTACGTCCGTTACCACGACATCAATCTGGCCGGGATGTTGGTCCGTCACTTTCAGGGCCTCAACTCCATCCTTGGCAGATAAAACTTCATACCCAAGCCTCTTCAGTGACTCCATCGCCAGTACGCGAAGCGCCGGTTCGTCTTCCACCAACAAAATGGTGCCTGCGCCTTTGGGCGCCGAACTCGTCTTTGCTGGCGCAGTGACTTGCGTCGAATTCGCGAGCGCCGGCAAATAAACCTTAAAGGTCGTGCCGCGCCCTAACTCGCTATAAACCGAGATGTGCCCCTTGCTCTGTTTAACGATTCCGTAAACCGTGGCGAGTCCCAAGCCAGTTCCTTTGCCCGCTTCTTTCGTAGTAAAGAATGGCTCAAAAATATGCGCCAGAATATCTTTGCTCATGCCACAGCCCGTGTCGGTCACTGCAATCATGACGGCGGGACCCGGCGTAACTTCGGTATGAGTGGCAGCATATTGCTCGTCAAGCGTGCAGGGCTGCGTTTCGAGGATGAGTTTCCCGCCATCGGGCATGGCATCGCGTGCATTGACGGCAAGGTTCATGACGACCTGCTCAAGTTGTCCGGGATCGGCGAGCACCCGCCCAATCTGCTCGGAGAAATTCGTGACCAGTTCGATGTCTTCACCAATCAAAATGCGAAGCATTTTCACCATGTTGCAGACAGATTGATTCGGATCAAGAACTTGCGGTTCCAGCACCTGTTTACGGCTAAAAGCGAGGAGCTGGCGCGTTAGAGCACTTGCCCGGTCTCCGGCATTCTTGATTTCTTCGATATGGCCTCGTGCTTCCGGCGTTGCGGTATCGAGCAGGAGATCGCTATAACCTTTAATAATCATCACCAGATTGTTGAAGTCGTGGGCCACGCCACCCGCCAATCTGCCCACAGCTTCCAAACGAGCAGAGCGTAGCAAGCTGTCGCGTGATTGACGCAAGCTGTTCCGCATTTCATCGAAGGCGCGCGTGAGTTCGGCGACCTCGTCCGCGCCCTGGACCGGAATCTGAAACTCGAAATCCCCTTGCTTCAAGCGCTGCGTGCCCGAGGCCAGTCGTTCCAGAGGCCGCGTAATCTGCCGTGAGATGACAAACGCCAATAGCGCTCCAGCAATCACCGCCAGTGCGCCAAGAATCGCCAATGCCTGATGCAAAGACCGCAAGAAGGTTGTCGCCTGATCAAATGATTCCAGGCAATACAACCGGACCGGATGATCTCCGGCCAATTCGACATAGTTTGCCAGATAGCGTTCGCCACCTAGATCGAGATCGCGAACCTCGCCTTGAATCCAGGTCCCATCTTGCAGAAAAGAAGTAAAGTCGTGGGTTGAGTCCGGCTTTAAAGAACTGAGCCACACCGTTCCATGGCGTTCGACGGCATACTCAGCCTCTCCAAAGGCCATATTGTGCAAGAGTGATTGCCCGCCCAGATCGCGTCCCAGAGCGAGTCTTCCCAATACGCGGTTGTGAGAACCCGCGCCCGCGATAATCGGCACAAAACTTACGTCGTAAAGATGACCGCCGGTAAACCACCAATCCTGCTCACCTCGCGAAACCTGCATTAAGCCTTCGGAGGCTTCCATGGGAGTGCCAATGCGCGAGTGAGAAGCAAGAATTTTTCCACCGGCATTTTCAAGAATCAGCAAATCAGCGCCGCTTGATTCCAGAAAAGGTTCGGAGCCGTCCTGGACGGTCAGCGGATCGTTGGTGGACATCAGCGCCTTGAGGCTGGGCTGGTCAGCAATCATGGCGGCACTTTGCTGCGTCTGTTCTCTGCGCATGCGCACAAAATCGGCATTGACCGCGGATTCTGCACGCAGATCGGAGACTAGATCTTCGCGGACGTGCGCCCGCATTTTCGCCTGTACCATGACGAGCACGGCGGCCGTGAGCAGACAGACTACTCCTAGCATGGACACGAGTAGTTTGGTCCGCAGATGATGGAAAAGGATTCGCGGCACTACCCCTAAAGCTTATGAGAGCCTTTTAACCTGCACCAGACACGCAGGTAACCAGATCAGGAGTGTCTTAGGTCACTGATTTTCAAGACTAGGCGTTTGTTTGATACTCTCGAAGAAAAAATGTTGACTGAGGCACGATCCAAAACTATAGTTGCGATACTTATCTAGTCATTCCTTGCCGTCAAGAATGACTTGTCCCAATCAGAATCCGTCTCTCCAAAATGCCATAGGGGGAGATTCTCGTGAAAAAGTTGAATTTATCGAAGCGAATGCTTCCGATTCTGTTCTGGTTGACAATCGCACAATGTGCCCTCGCCCAAACTTTTACAACATTGGTAACCTTTGATGGAACTAATGGCTTTACTCCGAGCACCTCGCTCGTGCAAGGCATCGATGGAAATTATTATGGAACAACCGAAGAAGGAGGCACGGGGAGCTGCAAAATAGGTTGTGGAACCATTTTCAGAATCACGTCTACGGGTTCTTTATCGACGCTTTATAACTTTTGCGAATCGCCTAATTGTCTTGACGGCTCATACCCCATAGCGGGATTAATTTTAGGGTTTGATGGAAATTTTTACGGAGTTACGACTACGGGCGGAACCTACAACAGCGGTACCATCTTTAAGTTCAGTCAGAGTGGTGCGTTAACAACAATTTACAGTTTTTGCGCACTGGACCGCTGCGCTGACGGAAATTGGCCCGAGGGGCCGCTATTAGAAGCTAGCGATGGTGCGTTATACGGCGTTACTGCTTTTGGCGGTAATCTCCGATGCAGCGGAGGGTGCGGTACGATTTTTAGAATTAACCCAGACGGCAGTTTTGCTACGCTTTATACGTTTTGTTCCCAATCCGGTTGTCCAGACGGAGCGGCCCCAGTTGGAGCACTCGTCCAAGCGACGAATGGCAATTTTTACGGTACTACCACGAACGGAGGCATGTATACGTGCAGTGGAAACCTATACTCTCAGACCTGTGGAACGATCTTCCAAATAACATCCAAAGGCGAGCTAACCACTCTTCATAATTTCAGATCGATCGAGGGATATTACCCTTATGCTGGATTAACTCAAGGCATGAATGGCAATTTCTACGGCACAACTTATCAAGGCGGAAGAGGCATATGCAACGACTACGGATGCGGAGTTGGAACGATCTTTGGAATCACGCGAGGTGGGGTGTTCCATACGTTGTATATCTTTGGTAAAAACGACGATACCAGTGACGGCGCTTATCCGTCTGGAAATTTGATTCTAGCGAATGATGGGGATTTATACGGAACTACTCAGTCGGGGGGCGCCGATACATGCCAAGCCGGTTGTGGCACGATTTTTAGTCTGAGTCGATCCGGATTGACAACCTTGCACGACTTTGATGGTACAGATGAGAATCCAGATGGTGCACTCTTCCAAGCGACGACCGGCATTTTTTATGGTACGACCCCTGGGACGGTGTTCTCGTTTGATCTTGGACTGCAACCATTCGTCACACTAATACGCGATGCAGCCAAGGCTAATGAGATGGATGGCATATTGGGGCAGGGTTTGACGGGAACGACTAATGTTTCATTTAACGGGACTTCGGCGAGTTTTAAGGTTGTTTCCGATACCTTATTAAAAGTGCAAATTCCCGGCGGCGTCACGACAGGATATGTCACTGTAACGACTCCGACCGGATCGCTGACCAGCAACATACCGTTTTATGTAATTCCGTAACTATGAAAGAAGATTGGTCGGGGCGATAGGATTTGAACCTACGACCCCCTGCGCCCAAGGCAGGTGCGCTACCAGGCTGCGCTACGCCCCGACTCTGTGGAGAAACAACTTTTCAATTATAGCTGACTGATTCCGTGTAAAATTCTTCTCGCCCGCAAATCGCGGTAAATCAATAGCATAAGGAAACAATCATGTCCCGGCTTCCGCTTCTTTTCGCTCTTATCAGCTTCTTCTTTACGTTGTCCCTAGCGGCACAGGAAATTCAGCGACCCCTTTGGGCGTCCAAACCCGATGTCGCCGCTTTCGAGAAGATTGAGAACGATCATCTCGCCGCCGCCGATAAGGCAATCGCAGCGCTCACCGGCGTAAAAGAGAAACGCACCATCGGGAACACGCTCGCCGTCTACGATCAGGCGATTCGCGAACTCAACTCAGCAGGTTATTTTGCTGGACTGATGCAGCAGGTTCATCCGGATTCGGCTTTCCGCGATCGCGCAACTGCGATGGTCAGCAAGGTCAGCGCCGCCACGTCGGCTTTGTCGCTGAATCGCGATGTTTACAACGCGCTTTCCGCGCTGGATGTTTCCAAAGCCGACGCGGCCACACGTTACTACGTGCAGCGGCAATTGCTCGAATTCCGTCTTGCGGGCGTGGACAAAGATGACGCCACGCGCGCCAAGCTGCAAAAGCTGAATGTGCAGCTCACCGAGGAACAATCCACCTTCGATAGAAATATCTCCGACGATCAGAAAAGCGTGACCGCCGATCCTGCCGAACTCGCCGGATTGCCGCAAGACTACATCACCGCGCACAAGCCGGGCGCTGATGGCAAAGTCACGATTACTACGAATTACCCCGATTTAATCCCTGCGATGACGTTCGCAAAAAGCGGTGACCTGCGGAAGCGGCTGATGCTGGCTTTCAACACCCGCGCTTATCCAAAGAATGGCGACGTGTTGCGCAGCATGATGCAGACGCGGTACGACATTGCGCAAACACTCGGCTACGCTTCATGGGCCGACTACAACGCCGCCGACAAAATGATCGGCAAGGGCAGCAACATCGCCGATTTCATTCAGCAGGTTTATGACGCTTCGCATCCGCTGGCCCTGCGCGAATTCGCCATGATTTTGAAAGAAAAACAGAAAGACATGCCAGGGGCAACCGCGATTTACGACTACGAAGGCGGTTATTATTCGGAGCAACTGCGCCGTTCACAATACGATTTCGATTCGCAATCGGTACGTCCCTACTTTCCCTTCAATCAAGTCAAGCAGGGCATTCTCGACACCGCCGCTGATTTGTTTCATGTGACCTTCAAGCAGGAAGCCAACGTCCCTTCTTGGGACCCTGCCGTAGAAACGTGGCTGGTGTACGACCACGACAAAGCGATCGGGCGAATTTATCTCGACCTGCATCCGCGTGCAGGCAAATTTAGCCATGCGGAAATGGCCCCTGTGCTCGACGGTATTAAAGGAAAGCAACTGCCGGAGGCAATTCTGGTCTGCAACTTCGCCGCTCCGACGGCAACTGATCCGGGATTGATGGAATATGGCGATGTGCAGACCTTCTTCCATGAATTTGGCCATCTTATGCACCACATTCTTGGAGGCCAGCAGGAGTGGGCCGGTATCGCGGGCATCAGCATGGAATCAGATTTCGTCGAAGCACCTTCACAGATGCTTGAAGAGTGGATTCGCAGCCCGCAGGTGCTGGCAAAATTTGCCAAGAATTACAAGACCGGCGAACCGATTCCGGCTGATCTCGTGGCGCGCATGAATCGCGCGTCGGCGTTTGGACGCGGGAACTGGGTTTCACGGCAGAATGGCTTCACCGCAATTTCTTACAACTTATATAAAAGCAATCCGGCGAATATTGATATCGATGCCGTCACCAACGATGCGACACATCGCTATGCTTTGTTTCAGCCCATAGACGGTGAACACTTCTGGGCTTCATTCGGCCATTTGGGCGGATATTCGTCGGCTTACTACACCTATCTGTGGGACAAAGTCATCGCCGAAGATTTCTTTCTACAGTTCGACCAAACGAATTTGCTGGCGGGTGATGCGCCCATGCGCTACCGGCGTGTCGTGCTCGAGCCAGGCGGTTCGATGTCTGCGAACGATCTGGTGAAGAACTTCCTCGGACGTCCTCAGAACATGACGGCGTTGCAGAAGTGGATGGGAGAAGAATTCGCTGGGAATCCAGCCACGTCTGGGGAAAATTAGTAACCGCTGAAACATAATAAAAGCCCGCCGAGGCGGGCTTTTATTTTTCGGTATTTCTTACTTCGTGGCAAGAGCTGGCTCGCGCGTTACCGGCAGCCCGGCTTTTTCCCAGGCATCGAAACCGCCGGTGACGTTGAGCAGGTTATGAAACCCTGCCCGCTCCAGCAGGCTGCATGCAATCACGCTGCGATAGCCGCCTTTGCAGTGCACTGCGAGCGGCGCGCTGTCATCCACCTCCGGCGGCGATACGCGGAAGTTGTCGAGGGGCCACCATGCAGCATTTTCGATGTGACCTGCCTGCCACTCCGGTTCGCGTCGCACATCCAACACATTCACGCTCTGCAAGCGATCATTCAATTCCGACACGGAAATTTGTTTCAGCCGGGCCAGTTCGTAACCTGCACTTTTCCATCCCGCAATACCGCCTTCTAAATATCCTGCGGGATGCTCGATTCCAACTCTTGCCAGCCGCAATCTCGCTTCAGAGATTTGATCCATATTTTCTGCAATCAAGACCGGATTCGAAGACACGCCAAGAATTATTCCTGCCCATGAAGCAAATTGCCCCGACAAAGCAATGTTGATCGAACCCGGAACATGACCTTCGGCAAACAACTCAGGAGATCGCACATCGAGCGCGATCTCACCTTTTTCCATTCTCATTTTCAAGTCCGAAGCTGAGATTGCCGGCAAATCACTCAAGTCGAGGGCTCCGGCGCCCGTGCGGTTGATCTCTGCATCCTGTGAGAAGTATTCCGGACGCGCGGGAAGGTTCGATGTAAGTTGCCGCACAAATTCATCACGGCTCGGAATCTGCAATGCGTAATTCGTCAGCCGCTCCGTGCCGATGGTGGACGAACGTTCCGCACGCATATTTCGCCCACACAAGGAACCTGCGCCATGTGCCGGATATACGAGTGTTGCATCTGGCAGCTTCATTAGCTTGTTATGCAAGCTGTCATAAAGCATCCCCGCGAGCTGAGCAGGAGTGTGTGTTTTCGACAAATCCGGGCGGCCCACATCTCCAATGAATAATGTGTCTCCCGTGAGTACCGCATAGGGTTGGGAGGATTTTTCAGAATCGGTCAGTACCAGAGAAATGCCCTCCGGAGTGTGTCCTGGAGTTTCCAACGCGGCAATATTTAGACTGCCCATTTTCAAGGTGAATCCATCATGCAAATCCACATGTGGATAAGTAGCACCCGCGCTCGCTCCCACATAAACTTTCGCACCAGTCCGCGCGGCTAGTTCTTGATGCCCGGAAACAAAATCTGCATGCAAATGGGTTTCAAAGATGTGCCTGATTTTTAATCCATGTTCGGCGGCAGTGTTGAGATAAATCTCTACATCGCGCTGCGGATCCACTACTGCTGCCTCGCCTTCGGAGCCAATCAAGTAAGAGGCATGCGCCAGACATCCGAAATAAAACTGTTCGAAATACATTGCTTACCTCTCCATAACAAAACAATCATAAACCTCGCGCATTTTGAGTCAAAATTGCGCGGTGGAAAATTTGCTTGTTTCGTGACACGCATTTTGCGTTAGAATCTTGCCTCAGCCACTAGCCTCCGGCCGAGACTTGTGGTGCTCCAGTTTTGGTCTTAAGGAGGCAGTGTGATGTACCGGCCCACAGCCGTCAGCCCTTCCCCAAGCTTTCTTGATGTTGAATCTACAATTCGCGGTCTAGCTCAGGATTACTGCACCGCTTTCAATACCGGCAATTACGACCAGGTTGGCGCGCTTTATGCCAGCAACGGGGTATATATGGCGCCGAACCGGCAACTGGCGCAAGGCCCCAGAGCCATTGAACTTTGTTTGCGTGGTTTGGGCGACTCAGGTTACGCAGACCTTCGCTTCGAAACTCAGCGTGTGGATCCATCCGGGGACATGGCCGTTGAAATCGGCCGCTATACGCTGACCATCAGTCTGGAAAATGGCGCGAGCGTTGTGGATCGCGGCAAATATGTTCACGTGTGGCGGCGTTTGGGAGCATGGCTCCTGCAAGCCAACGCCTGGAACAGCGACTTGCCTGCCATCCGCTAAACGCCAGGAATGTAACAAGGTAATTGTGCATATTGCGGCTGGCGAAAATAATGCATGTATGCCAGCCCCCATTTTGAATCAGTCTGGTTCTGATCACGAGCCAAAAGCTCCAGGTGTGGGCAAGGTCAGTCCTGATCCGTCGCGGTTTTGCCCGAACTGTTCTGCACTTTTGAGCGAAAAACGCTGCAAACTGAGTTGTTCACAATGCGGCTTCTACTTGAGTTGTTCTGACTTTTACTGAGACAATCAAAACAGAACCTTTCACTTTTATTGAGTCGGAACCACAATTTCGCAATCCAATTCCCATTACATAGGAGAGTTTATGCAACGCAAGGCCAGCGCAGTTTGGAAAGGCGGACTAAAAGACGGCAAGGGCGTCATTTCTTCCGCAAGCGGCATTCTCAACAATACACCCTACTCATTCAGCACACGCTTTGAGAACGTTCCGGGAACCAATCCCGAAGAATTGATTGCAGCAGCTCATGCTGCCTGTTTTTCGATGGCGCTCTCGGCGCAACTAAGTGGCGCAAATTTGCCGCCTGCGAGCATTGAGACTGCGGCAACGCTCACCATGGAAAAACAAGAGGCAGGTTGGACCATCACTGCGGTGCATCTCGATGTTGTGGGTCGCGTACCCGGAGCGGATGCAGCGACATTTCAAAAGTTTGCAGAGGCGGCGGAAAAAGGATGCCCGGTTTCCAAAGTTTTGAAGGCTGACATCAGCATGAATGCCAAGCTGGAAGGCTAAAAGCAAACTTTAGGCACTTGCACAGGGCCGCTGGTCGCGCTACCATAGTGGTGTTCCCAACGGCCATGCGCCTAGCAGGCCCTGTACCCATCGGCTTCAAACAGTGAAACGGAAAAGTCATTCCTGAAAATGTTCAGCCGCGTTGGGTTTTATGAACATCAAGCATTTCGGTTGCGATCATCGGATCGAAATCTAAGAAATATGTAGTGCAAATCCCCCTTGGGTGATTTGCAGCAGTTCACTTCACTAACGAGAAAAATATGAATGCAGGACCCGGACGTCCCTCCGGTGGTGGTGGAGGGAGAAACAGGCGGCGCCGAGGTCGGCGTCCGTCAAACCGTGGCGGCCAACCATCCGGCCGCGACCGTCAATCTTTGGCTGGCGGCGTTTACAGCGCGCCCATGGATCATAGCTACCGCGCTGCGCTAAACGGCAACAACGGCTCAAAACCTGGCCGTCAGCGGCCCGGCTTCGCGACGTCTTATCCCCAACCTGAGCCCGAGCCTTTGCCCCAACTTGATGAGGCAGCCCATTCGCGGATTTTTGCTTTTGTGGACGACTTGTTCTTCCAGGCGAAAATTAACGAAACTGCGCGCAAGCTAAACGTCAAAGTGGAATTCGTAAAAGAAGAGAAAGATCTGAACGAGCGCTTAAAGCACAATGGCGAGGAGAAGCCGTCGCTCATTATTTTCGATCTCAACAACTCGAATGCCAAACCATTAACACTCATTCCCAAGCTCAAAACCAAGCTCAAGCGCGGAACTTCCATCATCGGATTCCTGTCTCATGTGCAAGGCGACTTGAAGCAAAAAGCGCATGAGGTGGGTTGCGATATGGTATTGCCGCGGTCAGCGTTCTCGCAGAACTTGCCGCAGTTGCTGCGGCGGCACGGCGCTCCCGATGAGCTTGAAGAAAAACAACCTGCAATTTAATAAGCGCTTCTGATTTTGTTTCGATCCGCTGAGCTAACCCGGCGGCCAATTCAAAGGGCGTCCGCCCAGTAAATGAACGTGCAGGTGGAAAACCGACTGGCCTGCGCCGGGACCGACATTCGACACAGTTCGATATCCGTTTTCGATGTTGCGCTCGCGGGCGATACGCGCGGCTGCGACATGGCAGCGTCCAATGATTTCCGCATCTTGCTCCGTCGCCTCTTTTACTCCGCGAATATGCTTCTTTGGAACAATGAGAACATGCGTGGGCGCTTTCGGATCAATATCATCGAAAGCATAGACATAGTCATCTTCGTAGACTTTCTTCGACGGAATCTCACCAGCAATAATTTTGCAAAATAAACAATCGCTCATAAGTTGTCAGTTTGGAATTGAAACAGCCTAGTTGTCAATCGAGGCGAACCAGAAAAACTCCGCCTTCCGGCGACTCGGTTTTGTGGGCTATTTCTTCAGCGCGTTTCTTTTCATCGTCGGGCACCCGCACGCGAACCCACCACTCGCCCACTGGACTGCTAAAGCATAAGACTTTCGCTGTTTGATAGCGCTTTGAAAGATGACTGGCCAGCTTGTTCGCCGTGTGTTCTTCTTCAAATCCGCCAATCTGCACGGCCCACTTGCCACCGGAATCGATCGGTGCAGGAGTTCGCAACACATCCATTTTTACGGGCGCAACACCCGCACGCCACACACCAGTTTTCTTTGCAGCTGCGAGTGAAAGATCGAGAATCCGTCCTTCGACAAATGGCCCGCGGTCGGTAATTTCTACAACAGCCGAATCTCCGGTTTTTGTGTTGGTCACGCGCACAATTGAACCTAACGGCAATGTACGGTGGGCAGCTGTCATCCCATTCATGTTGTAGATTTTTCCATTGGCTCCCCGGCGGTTGTGATAAGGCGGCCCATACCAACTGGCGAGTCCACTTTCAACAAGCAAAGATTTGGAGTTTGAGGGAACGTCGAGGCTGCCGGCTTCCTCGTCGTCATTTTCATCTTCATCACTGCGCGGCTTTTTCGGCGATGCAGTTCGCGGTGATGTTGTCCGGGCTGATTGCGCCGGATGATCTACTTCCGGTGAAGAACTGGCGTTTTCAGCGCTTGGGGAAATTGGGGGGGCCGGGGGGATATTGTTCTGCGAAGTGTTGTGATGCCCACATGCACCCAAAAATAACATTGCGAACACCAGTGCGGAAATGGTTGCGACTACTTGTGCACTGGCGTGTGCTTTTCCATGTACTCTGCTAGCTCGTTCATTTTCTCGGCGGCTGTTCGCAGCGCCTTGCTCGAATGTTCGCGAACTTTGGGAACGACCTGATCGTTCAGGTGCGTAATCAAGTCGGCAGATTCTTTCTCCAGACGAGCTGTCACTTCGGCGATGGTCTGATTCAGACGCGCAGAAGCTTCCTCGACTTTGCGATTGAAGTCGTTCATGGCTATTCCTCGACATGGGTAACGCGAAAAGTGGCACGCGTTGCCGCGGATAACAGAGCACTTTGATTATTCGTGAATCAAAGACTCAGGTCAATCTCTTTGCGTGGCGTGGGCACCCATGTGACAACGCCAGAGCTTGTTAGAATTTGGCAGACTCATGAGCTCAGCCGCAAAAAAGAAACTCGCTCCAGCAACTATTCCACATTTTCGGAAAAGGCTGCTGAGCTGGTTCGATCGGAACAAGCGCGATCTCCCATGGCGAGAAAATCGTGACCCTTATCGGGTCTGGATTTCGGAGATCATGCTGCAACAGACGCGCGTAGCAGCAGTCATCGAGTACTATCAGCGTTTTCTTAAAAAATTTCCCAATGTCCAAAAACTCGCCGCTGCCCGTGAAGCATCAGTACTCGCCGCCTGGAGTGGTTTGGGCTACTACCGTCGCGCCCGAATGTTGCATGCTGCGGCGAAGCAAGTTGTGAAAGAACACAATAGTCAGTTCCCTTCCACCGCAGAAGAACTATGCCAGCTCTCCGGAGTTGGACGCTATACCTCGGCTGCCATCGCCAGCATTGCCTTCAATCAGCCTGTTGCCGTCGTGGATGGCAATGTGGAACGAGTTATTCAGCGTCTGCTTGGAAAGAATCTCGCCGACGAAACGATCTGGCGGGAAGCTACAAATCTTCTCAGCACAAAACGGCCCGGTGACTTCAACCAAGCCATGATGGAGCTCGGCGCCACCGTCTGCACGCCGCGCCAGCCGCTCTGTCTTTTATGCCCAGTCGAACAATTCTGTGCTACGCGTGGAGAAATTAAGTCTGACACGTCCAAAGTCTCTCAGCGTAAACGAGAAGCTTTCTATACATTGAATCGCCGCCATGGCAATGTTCTTCTGACACAACGCCCGCGCACGGCTTCGCTTATGCCCGGCATGTGGGAGCTGCCCGCGGTCACAAATCCCAACGGGGCAAAAGTCTGGCTTACATTGAAACACTCCATCACAGTAACCGACTACACTGTGCGGGTTCTGGAAAACGTAGCCTTACAAAACGCCGAAGCGAAATGGATTTCCCCATCCAAACTTGATCGAATCCCACTCACTGGACTAACCAGAAAGATATTAAAAGCGGGCAGATTTCTGCAATAAAAGCCCGGCGCTAATCCGTTAAAATCAATGTAGGCCTAATTTATGTGGCTGCGAAATATCTTCGGAGGGCGGGACATGGCAGCGTTAACCGTGGGCACATCGGCACCTGACTTCAAATTGAACTCCCTTCGGGGCGCGTCATCCTCATTGTCTGATGCACTGAAAAAAGGCCCAGTAGTCGCAGCGTTCTTCAAAGTCTCCTGCCCGGTATGCCAGTTCGCCTTTCCCTACTTGGAACGGATTTACAAGACTCAAGATGGAAGCCGGATAACAATTGTCGGAATTTCGCAGAACGACGCCAAAGACACGGAAAAATTCGTCAAGCAATTCGGAGTGACATTCCCAGTTCTCCTGGATGAAGCCAAATCCTATCCCGTGTCGAATGCGTACGGCCTAACCAACGTTCCCACAATTTTCTGGATCGCCCCTGACGGCACAATCGAAGTTTCCAGTGTCGGATGGGTGAAGAAAGAAATCGAAGAGATTTATGAAAAAGTCCGCGGCATTTACACTCAGCCGCCAGCGGCTTTATTCCGACCTGACGAGAAAATTGCGGAATTCCGCGCCGGTTGAGGGTCGAAAAATTAGCCTGCGGTCGCAGGCTGCAAAAAAATCAGGAACGCTCGGCACCTTCTCTGTTACCTCGGTTAGCAGCTCAACGCTCTGTACTCTCATACAATAATCAGTTCCAGTCATCTTTCCGAGGAGTAGCAACCTAATGCGCCGTTGGTTGACCTTTTTTCTTCCTCTTACATTCGCGCTCACAATTTTGGGTCATTCACAGTCGAAAAAACGTTCGTCACCCGTGAAGCTCTCGGGGCCGGCATTCTCGGCAATGCAAAAAGTCAACCCGGAAAATATCCGCGCCCATGTCCGCTTTCTTTCGCACGATTTACTCGAAGGCCGCGGCACGGGCCAGCGTGGCGGCGACATCGCGGCGGAATACATTGCGACCCAGTTCGCGCTTTACGGATTGAAGCCCGCGGGCGAAAACGGAAGTTATTTGCAGAAAGTCCCTATGGTCGGCATTACACCCGGCGATGCAACGACATTTTCTCTGGTAACGAATTCCCACTCCACCGATCTCAAGCCTCTTGATCAATATGTTGCCTATGACGAGACCCAAAAACCGCAATCTGATGTAGATGCGCCGATTGTTTATGTCGGCTATGGCATCGAGGCTCCGGAATATAACTGGAATGACTACAAAGGCGTGGACGTTAAAGGTAAAGTTCTCTTGATGCTCGTAAACGAGCCGCCCTCCGACGATGTGAAGTTCTTCAAGGGTAAAGCTCTCACTTATTACGGTCGCTGGACCTACAAATATGAAGAAGCTGCACGCAAAGGCGCCGTCGGCGTGATCCTAATTCACAAAACAGAAATGGCGAGTTATCCCTGGGAAGTTGTGCGTAACTCAAATTCTGGTGAAAAATCTTTCCTGCAACTCGATGGCTCGCCTAAGTTGCAGGTCGCATCCTGGGTGCAACTCGACGTAGCGCGGCAAATCGCTCAAGACTCCAGCTTAAACATTGACAAGCTAATCCAGGACGCACGCTCACGCGACTTTCATCCCATCGCTCTTCCGGTGAGGCTCAAAGCTCACATGGTCAGTAAAGTTCGGCCCTTCACTTCCAATAACGTCATTGCCATGTTGCCCGGTCGCGACACAAAAATAAAAGACGAAGCGGTTCTCTATACCGCGCATTATGATCACCTTGGCATTCGCCCCGATATGCCCGGAGACAATATTTACAACGGCGCGGACGACAACGCGACCGGCTGTGGCGTGATCCTTGAAATCGCTCGAGTCTTCAGTGAATCCGCCGCGAAACCAAAGCGTTCAGTTTTATTTGCTGCCGTGACCGCCGAAGAGCAAGGCTTGCTCGGCTCGGAATATCTCGGCAAACATCCGCCCATCCCTGCCAATAAAATTTCTCTGGATCTCAACTTCGACGACCTACCGCCTCTTGGCGCGCCCGAAGAAGTCGAAGTCTCCGGCGCCGAGCGGACAGATTTCTACCCCACAGTCGAGGCCATGGCCAAAGATTTCCGGCTGGCGATTCGCCCCGATTCGCGTCCCGAGGCCGGCCACTACTACCGTTCCGACCATTTCAGCCTCGCGCGCGTCGGCATCCCTTCATTCTCCATAAGCGAAGGAATGAAGTTCAAAGGACACGACCTCGCTTGGGGAATGAAGCAGGCCGAAGAGTACACCGAGCATCGCTATCATCAGCCCAGCGACGAATACAGCCCGAGCATGGACTTCACCGCCGACGCCGCTATGGCACGCTTCGGATTCGCTCTCGGCTGGGCCGCCGCCGAGCAAAGCAAGCTGATTCAATGGGAACAGGGCGATGAGTTTGAAAAGGCGAGAATGGGAGCAACAGGTAAAAACTAAACCCTAAAGCATTGTCATCCTGAGCGAAGCGAAGGATCTATGCATTTGCCGGAGAGACTGGAACGTTACCTAGCATAGATACACAGTCAGAGGGACATAGGTTTTAGCTTCGCACTCACAATCAGCTTCGGCTCGGTTACTTTCTGCACATCTTCCGGAGTAAGTTCCGGCGCGATCTCTTCCAGCACCAAACCTTGCGGCGTCACCTGAATCACCGCCATCTCGGTGACGATCATGTTCACAACTTTTACTCCAGTCAGCGGCAGCGTGCACTTCTTCAAAATCTTGGGCTGATTGTCCTTCGTCGTGTGCTCCATGGCAACGACTACGCGCCGCGCGCTCGCCACCAAATCCATGGCGCCACCCATGCCCTTTACCATTTTCCCCGGAATCATCCAGTTGGCGATGTCCCCCTGCTCGTCCACTTCCATCGCGCCCAGCACGCTCAGATCGATGTGTCCGCCGCGAATCATGGCAAACGAATCCGCGCTGGAAAAATACGCCGTGCCCTTGATTTCGCTGACGGTCTCCTTGCCGGCATTGATCAAGTCGCAGTCCACTTCGTGTTCCTGCGGATACGGCCCAATTCCCAACATGCCATTTTCCGATTGCAAAATTACATCCATGCCGGCCGGCACATGATTAGCGACCAGCGTCGGCATGCCGATGCCGAGGTTCACATAGAACCCATCGCGCAGTTCCTGCGCAATGCGTCGAACAATGCGTTCGCGTTTTTCGTGATCTTTTTCTTTACCGGGATTAGGTGCCGTCGTCATAGATGCTCGCGTGGGGACGGCCGCCTTCGGCCGTCCGTGCGGGCGAAGCCCGCAAGTTATGCTTTTCTCACCGTTCTTCTTTCAATCTTCTTTTCGTACGTCTCGCCCACCAAAATCCGCTTCACATAAATTCCCGGCGTGTGAACTAAATCAGGATCCAACTCTCCCGGCTCAACCAGGTGCTCGACTTCTGCAATCGTAATCTTCGCCGCCGCGGCCATCATCGGATTAAAATTCCTAGCCGTCTTGCGATAGACCAGATTGCCCAGCCGGTCGCCCTTCCACGCTTTTACCAGCGCAAAATCAGCTTTCAGAGCGCGTTCCATCAGATAGGTGCGCCCATCGAACTCACGAACTTCTTTCCCTTCGGCGACCACTGTTCCCACTCCCGCAGGAGTAAAAAACGCCGGAATGCCCGCCCCGCCCGCACGGATGCGCTCCGAAAAAGTTCCCTGCGGAACCAAACTCAACTGAATCGTGCCCTGTAGAACCATTTGCTCGAGCAGTTTGTTTTCGCCCACGTAGCTGCCAATGTGTGAGCGTATCTGCCCGTTGGCCAGCAGCAGCCCCATGCCCAGACCATCGACTCCGACGTTATTGCTGATGGTGTTGAGATTTTTTGTGCCTTTCTTCGCCAGCGCGCGGATGAGATTTTCCGGCATCCCACACAATCCAAAGCCGCCGACCATAATCGTCGCGCCATCAGGAATGTCGGCGATTGTCTGCTCCGCGCTCGAATAGACCTTGTTCATCGCTTATGAATTTTAAATGAAAGAAGACGATAACGCCCAAAACGCAGGACGTCTAATTTTAAAAAATATTTAGGGATGGTAGGCCCGAATGGATTCGAACCATCGACCTCTTCCGTGTCAAGGAAGCGCTCTGGACCAGCTGAGCTACGGGCCTGCTTACGCTTTATTGT
>JAJPHW010000101.1 GCA_021325035.1 Terriglobia bacterium | reverse complement strand
AGAAACAAAATTGTGAGGGTTGCTGTAACCTTCCTCATACGCTCCTACTCATCTAGGCTTTTTCCTAAGTCCTTCATTTTTCAGGGAAAATAGTGCGGGCGCTTCCCGTTAATGTTACTCGGATTTAGACTTTTTGGAAGCCAGATTATACACCGGTTTCGGTGCCTTACCTAGAACGACTTTAGTAACCGATTTTGCGCTGTGGTAGCATAAAAAGTTTGCCGTAAGCCACCAAAGCATGCCATGGCCCGCCAGACCACACACCAAACCGAGCCTAACAAGCCCAAAAACGTCAAGCGAGATCCCATTGCTTCCGGCGAGCGCGATGCCACGTTTAACCGGGCGGCCAGCCACAATTACTTCCTTGAAGACAAGATGGAAGCTGGAATCGTGCTGACCGGGTCTGAAGTCAAGTCCGTCCGCGCTGGCCGCGCGAACCTGAAAGATGGCTACGCCCTGCTTAAGGATGGCGAATTATGGCTGCTCAATGCTCACATCGGGGCATATGAAAACGCCGGTTACGCGGGACACACGCCGCTACGGACCCGCAAGCTTCTTGTCCGTGCCGACGAGCTGCGCAAACTGCAGGCCAAAACTCAGCAAAAGGGCTACACCCTGGTTCCAACGCGCATGTACTTCAAAAACGGTAAGATCAAATGTGAGATCGCCCTGGCCAAGGGCAAACAGAGCTGGGACAAACGTGAAACCGAGCGCCGCCGCACCGCCGATAAAGAAGCCCGCGAAGCCATTGCCCGGTCGCGCAAACAGTAGCTCATTTTTTATTTTTAGAGATTTATTTTAAAGATAGGAGTTAAACCCGCACTTATGGATATCCGCCTGATCGCCGCCAATCCCGCTGAAGTTGAGACCGAATGCCTGGTCGTTTTTGCCCTGGACCATGCCGCGAAAGACACCGCTAATAAAGACCTGACCAAAAACAATCAAGCCGGCAAAGAAGCTCCCAAGCCTGAACCTCGGCTGGCAATAAAAGATAGCGTTTTGGAAAAGGCCGTGGCTGAACTTGTGGCCAGTGGAGAAGTTACCGGCAAAGCCTTTGAAACGGCCGTCCTCCACCGTCCTCAGGGATTGAAGGCCAAACGGCTGCTGGTGGTTGGCGCGGGCAAAGCCAAATCTTTCACGCACGCTGAAGTGCGCAAAGCAGCGGGCAGTGCCATCCGGGCGTTGAAGCCCAAGGCGATCAAAAGCTGTGCATTTCTGGTGCCCGATCTCACAAGCGGCGCGGAAGACGCCGTGCGTACCATCGTTGAGGGTGCTCTGGTCGCGGACTTTGATCCCGACACCTATCGCAGCGATCGCAAAGACCAGAGCGTGAGAGACATCACCGTCGTCGCGCCATCGGGAGCAGATCAAAGTAAACTGCAAAATG
Source organism: Terriglobia bacterium (assembly GCA_021325035.1). Lineage (GTDB taxonomy): Bacteria > Acidobacteriota > Terriglobia > Terriglobales > Acidobacteriaceae > JAJPHW01. The sequence continues at coordinate 6,714 of JAJPHW010000101.1, read as the reverse complement.
CCTTAACGCAAGGCCGCGTAATTGGAGAATCGCAGAACTTTACCCGCGAACTGGTGAACGAACCCAGTAATCGCCTCACGCCAACCATGCTGGGCGACCGCGCAAAGAAGATGTGTGACACGGTAGGCCTTAAATGCGAACTGATGGGCCCCGACAAAATCAGAGAAATGAAGATGGGCGCATTCTGGAGCGTGTCGCAGGGATCAGATGAAGAGCCTCGCTTGATCGTGATGCACTACGATCCGCCCGGTGCGCCGGAAAAACCTGTGCTTGGCCTCGTCGGCAAAGGCATTACGTTTGATACTGGCGGCATTTCCATCAAGCCGGCTGACGGCATGGAGAAGATGAAATACGATATGGCCGGCGGCGCGGCCATGATTGGCGCAATGCGAGCCATCGCGCTGCTCAAGCCCAAAGTCAAAGTGATCGGCATTGTTTGCGCATCTGAAAATATGCCCAGCGGCAAGGCCCAAAAACCGGGTGACGTCCAGATCGCCATGTCCGGCAAATCCATTGAGATCATTAATACTGATGCTGAAGGCCGCCTCGTGCTGGCCGATGGTCTCTATTACGCGCGCACCCTGGGCTGTACTCACCTCATCGACGCCGCAACGCTTACTGGTGCATGCGTGGTCGCGCTTGGTTATGCCAACGCCGGCGTCTTTGCCAACGATGAAGACGCGTATAAACACTTCACCACCGCGCTGCAGCGTTCGGGAGAAAAGTTCTGGCGTCTTCCGCTCGACCAGGAATATCTCGACCAAATCCGCTCCAACATCGCCGACATCATGAATACCGGTGGACGCTGGGGTGGCGCCAGCACCGCCGCCGTTTTCCTGAAAGAGTTCGTTGACGACACGCCCTGGCTGCACCTCGACATCGCCGGCACCGCATGGATGGAGGAAAACAAAAGCTGGATCGCCAAGGGCCCATCGGGAATCGGCGTGCGGAGCTTGATTGAGTTTGTCAGGAGCTTTGAGGGGAAGTAACGGAGAGCAGTTTGTCTTGGCTTTTTGTTGCTCTGACCTGCTTTCTGTTATCCTCACGGCGCATGAAGGTCGCGTCCGCACTGTTTCTATTGGCAGTAGCGCTCGTCCACGCGCAATCGCCCACTCCGCCTGTGCCGGGGAGACTCGTGGATCTGGGCGGGTACAGGCTTCACCTCAATTGCACCGGGCGCGGCAAGCCCACTGTTGTATTCTCGCCCGGCGCGGGCGATTTCTCTTTCGACTGGTATCTGGTGCAGAGCGAAGTAGCGAAATTTACGCGAGCGTGCAGCTATGATCGCGGCGGCGAAGCATGGAGCGATCTTGGCCCTGCGCCACGCACAATACACCAGGAAGCCTACGATCTGGGGCGGCTTCTGCACAAAGCAAAAGAAAAAGGACCCTTCATTCTTGTTGGGCAATCAGCCGGCGGCCCGGTAATTCGGTTGTTCCAGCAGCGGTATCCACAAGACGTCACCGCCATGGTGCTGGTGGATGCATTTCATGAAGACGGACGGCTATTTATCAATGGCAAGCTGCAGAAACTGCGAGACCTTGCGAAAGATCGGCCGGTACCGCAGGTGCGAGACCATTCCGGGCCGGGGGACGGGCTATCCGATGAGGGCATCGCAAAGATCAAGGAGGCGATTGTGAAATATGACATGAAGCCCACTATCGATCCTCCGTTTGACAAGCTGCCGCCAGAAATCCAGAAGCTCCGATTATGGGCGCTGGCAAAATACAGCCACTTTGTGGCATTGGACAACGATTTCAACGCCGAGGAGGCCGAAACATTTTTTAAGGATCATCAGCAGAACCCTCAGCCGCTGGGTGACATTCCGCTGATCGTGCTCAGCCGGTCACGCGACGAATACCCGGCGCGGTTCGCTGAGCAGCTTTCGGCCGAGCATCGCGCGCAGCAGGTTGAACTAGCGGCTCTCTCGCGTCACGCCAGACAAATGATCGTGCCGGAATCCGGACACCACATCCAACTTGATCAGCCCCGTGCGGTTGTGGATGCTATCCGGGAAGCGATCTCAGAAGCAACGCACTCCCCGGCCGCTTCACCACTCCATTAACCACCCGGAAAATTGCAGCCGCTTCTCTGCCTGTCAAAGTTTCCGCAGGGATTTCTGGATCTTGATCTGCAGCTCTGCAGCACTTCCGTTCCATCACACCGTCCGCCATCCCCGCGCTTCTTCCACACATCAAAATTGTTTAATACCGCCGAAGGAGTTTTTCATCCATGAGACATAGCCTATTCGCCCTGCTGGTGCTGGGATTGATAAGCATTGGCTGCACCAGTACGAACAAAGCTGCCACGCCAGATACCGCCGCTCAACCCAATTCCGCCGCTAGTTCCGCCAGCAGTCCGTCCAGTAACCCGGATCAGGAGTTCGTTACCAAGGCAGCACAGGGCAATAGCGCGGAAGTTGAGTTGGGAAAAATCGTTGCCGCCAAGAGCAAGAATCCCAGCGTGAAACAGTTCGCGCAGATGATGGTGAAAGACCATACCACTGCGCTGAATGAGTTACAGGAACTCGCGCAAACCAAGAACCTTAACTTCTCTGATGATCTGACCGATGATGCCAAAGCGCTGCAGACAAAACTTTCCAGTGACACGGGTAAGCAGCTTGACAAGGACTATATGGATAACATGGTCGAAGACCACCAGAAAGACGTTCAGGAATTTACTGACAAGTCGCAAAGTGCCAAAGACCCTGACGTGAAGCAATGGGCCAGCAAGACGCTGCCAACATTGCAAAAGCATCTGGAAAAAGCCCAGCAGATTGATGCCAAACTGAACAAAGGCAAAGCATCCGGCTCGGCTCCAAGCGGTGACAGCCAGTAAGACATATCAACCCGATTAACAAGCAATGAGAAAAAGAGGCTGCAAATATGCAGTCTCTTTTCTCTTGATATCATCTTTTGATCTGCGCTTTTCTGCGTAATCTGCGGCGATAAAAAGCCGCGCGGCGCTATCGCCGTGGCTCACCCTCAGTCATACATTCCCTGTACAAACCACTCGCCCGTTTGCGCTTCCCTGAAAATCCGGTAGACCCTCTTTCCTCCACTAACTCCCAGTTCCACGTCCCATTCTTCCCGTTGCGATGCGTCACGAGTCCTCCACCACTCGCCGTCGTTGCGCCACGGACCACTGGCGTGCTTCGCTCCTGCTCTTCTGTTATTGAAGGCGATCCTCGCCGGCCCAGAGCCAGGCACTTGCACCCGCGCCCTCACAGGGGGGCGAAACATGCGTATCGGCAACAAGGAAGCATCCGGACGCTTTCGTCTGTGCTGGTCATTTTGCTTTGGCGCGCAAATCGGCAACACCGCAAAACTATCTGGACGATATGAATCGAGCACTACAGGAAACCCCACCCGCTCGCGTCCCTCTTCATCGGTTTCACCCACCACCGCGCGCAGGCGGGCCAGCGTAATTTCCAACTTTGCCGGCTCAGGCCCAGTCGGCTGGAAAAAATTGGCCTGTGTGGTGCGCGTGCGCGCTGGCATCAATTCGATTGTCACCTTTCGGACTGGCGCCCACGGCGGCCGCTCCGCCAGATCAAGCTGCAACAGCTTCAACAGCACTTTTCCATCTTGCGTGGGGACTGGAAGCTTCAGCCTGCTCTGGCGCCGTGATTCACTCGCTTCCGGCAACGCATGAACTTCTGATTGCCGGTCAGCATGGACTTCCAGTTTAAGATCAATGCGCGCCTCATCTGTGGCCAGAGACCGCATTTTAAGCCGCGATATCAGATGTTGCAGCACCCTGTTCAGTACAAATCCCAGCGGCTCCAGTAGATCAATCGCTTCTTCCAGTTCGAGGCTCTCTTGAAAACGCTCCGGCGGCTCTGCCGGAACAAGCTCGCGCCGCACCTCGCCTCGCGCCAGCTGCTGCATGTGCAAACCATGCTGCCCGAGTCTTTGTGAAAGCTCCAGCTGCGGCAGCGCGGCCAGGGACTGGAAATCTCGTATGCCCCAGCTCTCCAGTGTATCCAGCACTTCCGGCCCAAGCTCCAGGATTTCCACCGGCAACGCGCCCAGGCGCTGCGCCTCGTCTCCGGCGGTGATGATTGTTGTCCCTGCGTTGCCGCGTGCAGCACAGCAAGCCGCATCAGGATTCGCGGCAATTCCTATATTTCCCTCAAACCCAGCTTGCACGCTTCGCTTAGTCAGCTGTTGCGCGATCTGCCGCGGAGACCCCATCAGGCGCTCCGCGCCAGCCAGATCAAGAATGACCGTTCCCGGGCTAGTGGACTCTACTCGCGATGCAAAGTCATAACCGCAATCAAGCAACGCGCGATGCGCCAGCACCTCCTGCGCTGCGATCCTTTTTCGCAGCTCTACTCCCGTGCAAGCTTCGGCCTGAAACTGGGTCATCCCGGTCCAAATACCCAACTTCCTCGCTCTCTCGTTGCATGCAGACACCTTCAGCAAACGATCTGGACCATCCAGTACAGCTATCGGGACAGTTCTAAAATAAATTCGCACCTTGTCAGGCGAAAGCGCGTCCAGACCGCGTAGCGCAGCCTGCACTGGAAAATCGGGGAGGTGAATGCAACCGAATAGATGGATGTAATCGAACATACACTTTACTCTCAGAAATTGCGCCCTGCATAACTTCGCATTGACTTTAGCTCTGATCAAGCTTCTCTTCTTACGCTGCAATAAGTGTCTCGTGATTCAGCTGTCATGCTCTTTCTTCAAATCAGCTTGTGTTTAGCATTTATAAGTTTCCGCCGACATCTATGATTTGCTGTTGAAGATCGCCATCGCATTTTGAATTAACAACGTGACTCGCTATGGATTTTGATAATTATTATGTTCTTGCGCTTCAAGCTTGTTCCTATGCTGCGATGATATTTTCAGATTATGATGTGCAACGCTGGCTTTGTGCGCGTAGGACAGACGGCAATACTCATCACCTGTGGCAACCTAAACCATCACCCTAAACCATATAGTAAGCGGCATTTTTTCACTAAATACTTCTTGAGCTCTCCTGGATTTGTGATGACAAACCTCAATTCGCCATTCTGTATCCACAAAAAACCGCTGCCTTGAATGGCTTGCTCTTAGAGACTTCATATCTTCTGTCCGAAGCCTCTGGATCCTCTGGGTACATTTACCTCTCCTCAGCCATCTGAATGCCCTGCTGCGCCAGATTCAGCAGCCCTCGTATCAAACAGCCACTTTGTTTTGATCAAAGTTCTTAACCTTGTCTTCCTTCATCTTGCAAAAAACAGAACACAGGACCATATCTTGCCGGAAGCCGGGCTTTCAGGAATATAAAACCTGCGTCAAGGTTTGAAATATTGCTCACTTGCCGTGCAAACCTATCGTGTCGCTCACTAAAAAACATAAAGAGTACTACCAATCGTGGGAACCGGCGCCAATATTAGATCAGAAATTGGCAACAATGAGGACAGTGGGAGTAGCAGAAGATACTGATAAAACTGAGACACGGCGACAAGAACGCAAGATATGAAACCACAGAAACACCAGCCTATGGATGCGCCGGGCAGGATGACAACTTGAAATATCGTTATCGAAACTAAAATTAAATATCTATATTTTGTAACGCAATTGTAGCCTTCTGCTTAGAAGGCAGAGGGACGCAACCTGTCGGCTGGGGGCTGCCGTTACTTTAATTGCTATTATCAGCCAGTTCACCATTCGGTTAAAATGTGACGGATTATTTATTGAAGCGTTAGATTTCATAAAATTTAACAGTTAGCTATTGTGACAAAGCTTTTAGCCTCATTGAATAGAAGACTGTTTTACTAACCTATATTTCTACCGTACGGGATACAGAGGATGTTGCTGGTGATTTTATGTACCCTACTGTTCCCTTGCAATTGTTCTTATATTTTCGTTCCCTGGGCAAATGGCATTGAGCGCTTCAGCTTTAGCGTTTATTCGGATTCTGGAATAGTAGCGCGACATTTTGATCGACTGATGACCCGCGATTGACATAATGGTTTCGTCGGGCGCACCCGATTCAAACAGCTTCGTGATGACCTGGTTGCGAAAGTTTCTCGGTTGCAGCCACTCCAAACCGGTCTTTTTGCGCATCGTCCTGAATGCCGACCGTATAAAGTATGTCGACGCCGGCTTCGTCACGTCATAGCTCCCGCGCTTCAGCCGATAGGGAAAAATGTAATGGTCGGAATGCCATGCTCCCAGGCGTTTCGCTCTCTCCACGATTCTGCGCACTTGTTTCGCGGCGACAGCATTCAGCGGCACCACGCGTGCGCGAAATTCGTTTTTTACTTTGCTATCGGGGATATGGATTGTTGGCGGCTCGTGCTCCAGAAAGACATGTTTCATCTGCAGGTGCCGCAACTCGATTCCCATTGCTGAAGTATTATTCGTCAGCGACACGGCCCAGTACGCCACGCTCCAATCCGGATTGCCCGCCACCACGCGAAAGAACCTTTCTTCTTCCTCCGCTGTCAATACCTTCGGCGGCGTCCAGTTTGGCAGGGGCAGCGGCTTATAATGTTTTTCGATCAGGTCCCACAAGTCGGCCGACTTCAAAATCTGTGCCAGCGTATTCAGCTCATGGTTCACGCATGACGCTCCCGCTTCCATCCGTCGTTGACGCTGATATTCCAAACAATGCCCAATATGAATTTGCGACAGCAACACCCCGGCAAACATTTTGCTCAGATTTCGGATATACCATTCATACATCTCGATTGTCCGGGGCTTTCTGCTGTGCATT
>JAJPHW010000153.1 GCA_021325035.1 Terriglobia bacterium | reverse complement strand
TGGTGGGGCTCCTGCGATGCTTATGCGCATCAGGAGTTCAACATGGATGTCCGCCCCGGCGGCAAGTGGTCAACCAAGGGCACGTCTGCCAAGACGAATGGCGGTTTTTCGGTTAGCGGCGAATATCTCGAAATCGATCCGCCTCGCCGTCTCGTTTACACTTGGGCTTCGAACTCGATGCCGACGACCACCAAAGTCGCCTGGGACCTCGAGGAACTCGAAGGTGGAACACTAATAAGGCTCCGCCATACCGGATTTGCTGGGAACGCCGAACAAGCCAACAACCACAACAAAGGCTGGACGACCGTTCTCGGATGGCTGCAAGGCTACTGCGAACGTGGCGAAACCGTCTCAACCAGAAAAAAATAGAAATGTGTGCCCCACCCTTGTCGCGCACTTTGCGACAGGGTGGGGATTGCATACGAGTCACTCGCAGCACTTTGAGTGGAAAGGAACCCACATGGCCACAGCGACCGTATCATTTACTCCCGACAAGGACGCAATCTTCTCCGAAGTACTCGTCCTCGCGCCCCCCGAGCGCGTCTTTCAAGCGCTTACCGACCCAACCCAACTTCCCAAATGGTGGGGACAAGCCGGCGACTACCGCATCACCAAATTCGAAGCCGACGTGCGCCCCGGTGGCAAGTGGAAAACCATCGGCGTGGGTGCCGACGGTAAAGAGTTCGAAGTCTATGGTGAATACCTTGAGGTCGATCCTCCCCGCGTCCTTGAGCACACTTGGATTGCCAACTGGACCGGCGCCGCCGGCAGCCTCGTTCGCTGGGAACTCGTCCCCAGCGCCGGGGGAACTCTCGCCAAACTTCGCCACAGCGGATTGAAGTCTCACCCCGATGCCGGCAAGAGCTACGCCAGCGGCTGGCCACGTGTCATCGGTTGGCTCCGTGCCTACGTCGAGCACGGCGAAACCGTCGAGACCCGGTAACGTTTTCTGCCAGCGGGACTTGGTTATTTCCCGCTGGCAGATCATCGCGATCCCTATTGGCAGGCTGGAGGGATCGGGGTCGGCGGGGCGGAGCAGTCGGTCACCGTCTCACCCTTCAAGTCCCCATCGGACGCCCAATTCACATGCAGGTTCGTTCCAGGGCCGGGCAAAATCGGCGGATAGTTTGGGGCGACGTGCAACGTCGCCCATAAATGTCCGGGGCAGGCATTTTGCAGACACTGACATTGTCCTTGCTGCCCCGGCGGCAGGCGGTCAATACGGTAATCCGGCAGGCCCCAGCCCTGTCCGGGATTGAGTCCGCCTACCGAAATCCAATCGTCATGCGAACACGGAAACGGCCCGCCCTGCGGCGCTACGCCATACTCCGAGTGAATCTCCAGCCACACCGGCGGAGAATTTTTCGACGTGCTGTAATTCTGTACTCCCAGATTCATCAACATCTCATGCGGCGCATTCAAATCCGGCACCACCACCGGCGAAATAAATGGAATCCGCACAATCTGCACATTCGTCCCCGAACAACTCGTAATCACCAACGTCAAAACCGAAACTACACTCACAATGGCAATCTTGCTGGAAATCGTCATGAATATCCCCTCTGCCTGGGATAGTGACGCCAAGTCAGATTTCGTTACACAAAAGGATTTCTGTATTTGCTTGTGTGAGAAGACTGGACTTGGGCAGATTTGTGTGGATTTGTCACCCTGAGGCAGCAGAGTCGCGCGTTAACGCGCGACTCCCAACGAAGGACCTATGTATTTCGCTCGTGTGCGATGACATGGGGCGCGACGATGAGCCTCCCAAAATTCACACAGCATTAATTTTCCCTCTGTACTATCAAGCCGGAAAAACTTATGCAAAACTCCGATCTCGACGCCCTCCGCCAAGCCTACAAAGACGCCACCGACGCGTGGGTCAACGCCATCCGCGCCGAAGAAGCCCTCGCCACGCCCGACCACTCCATCGTCGCCATGGAGCACTGGGACACCGCCTGCTTCACCGAGCAAGACGCGCAGGCCAAAGCCAAAACCGCCCGCGACAAATACAAAGACGCCCTCCGCCTCATTAATTACGGCATCTAGCACCTGGATTGTGTGGCATTGCTTGTGTGGCGCGGACATTCCTGTCCGCGGCCTTTGCTTCCGATCTTGGTTTTGATCTTGAATGTTCACTCATCACAGACAAACCACCGAGCCGGTGCTCAAATGCCGGAATGAAAATCAACCCCAACGGCGGCGGACAGGAATGTCCGCCCCACACAAGCCTGTCCCGCACAGGGCCCCGAGCATGTCTGGACAGAAAATACGATTATCGTCGTCGGCTGCCTCACTTTCAGAAGGCCGGATCGCCGTTGTTCGTGACCTTTCGCAAAGGGAACCGCGAGCCATTTTCGCCGGCCGCCCGCGATGTCGTGATGAAGTGTTGTCTTTTGGGAAATGGCAAACGGTTTTATCTTCACGCGGTAGTTGTCATGCCTGAACACGTGCACTTACTACTAACTCCGTTGCGCGATAGCGAGGGCTGGCCTTATAGTCTGCCGTTGATCTTAAAAGGGCTCAAAGGAGCGTCGGCCAGAGCTGCGAACCTTGTAACGGCAAGCTCCGAACCGGTCTGGCAGGACGAGTCTTTTGACCATCTCCCGCGCTCAGAAGGGGGCTTTGAGGAAAAACTTGATTACATCCGCCAAAATCCTGTGCGTCGAGGGCTGGTAAAGAAGCCGGAAGACTACCCTTGGCTCTGGATCAACCTTTCGGCTTGATTGTCGGCTGACTTTGCCAGTGTGGCGCGGACCTTCCGCGACAATGGAGTTGGGAAATATCGCGCGGCTTAGGCCTATGAATGTCTGGGCGATAGCTGCCGTTATTTCCCATCTTCCATTGGTATGCGGTCAACAGCACGACCGCTGCGGCTCGTTGACATCAAGCGACACTCAATTTGCTGCGCGACGGCGCGGTGACATTCGCTCGCAGCAATATCCGAAACGCCAAACCGTGCACGATCAGCAGTAAAGGCACATAGGCGGCCAGGATAAAATACCCTGCGCCCAGCCAGCCCGGATTATTTGGCAGCGATATCCGGCTTCCCAGATAAAAGGCGAAGAGCAGGTCCGCCATCCCGAAGGTATTGAAGACCCACGTCAGCACCGTTCCGCTCCGGGTTCCCAGCGTAGCCAGCGCGAGCAAAGCCAGCATGGCCGTCAGCAGATCACCGTAAGCAACGGGTTGAGCAAATGTCGCGGGCAACTCTGGAGATACAACTCCCCGCACCACAAACGCCAATCCGAGAAACCTGAACGCATTCAGCAGCAAAATGGGCTTCAGCTTCTCGGGGTACGGGCGCTCTCTCAGCGCGGGCCAGATATAGGTCCACGCCACTGCTCCCCACGCAGCCAAGCCAAACGCCACGCTGATTCCGAACAAAATTGGAGATGACATAATTGCTCCTTTCTAGAGCATGAATTTCAGCTATTGCTGAGTTGGGCCGCCGCCGGTCAGGAGGCCCAGCGGAAGAAGGGGACCAACGGGAATGTACTCGTGATCCATCAGGTTTTCTTTCGATAGCGGCAGCGCGTCTATGATGGCCTGAGCCTCGCCCACGGTTGTGACGTTAAGAAAAAACACCACCCCGCGGCCATCGCCCTTGGAGTACCACTGTTGAATCTTGCCCTCAAGATAGAGCTTCACCGTGGCCCGGATCTCGGCCGGCATGACCTTCATAATCTGCTGCCGCTCCACTCCTTGTTTGGCCGTCAGGATGACCATCACCGCTGTCGTCTTCGGCGTCGGTATGCCGGAAGGCGGCTGCGCCGCCGGCATCTGTGTCTGGGCGAAGGATGTTGAAAGCAGAGTCATAAGAAAAGAGATGAGCTTCATGGGTTACCTCGTTTCAGGTTATTTGGTACCGATGGGTACCACACACGATAAGACGTAAGGAGGAGGCAAAAGGTTTCGTAATTATTTGTGTGTAGTCCAAAACAGCCGGTGGTACTATACGGTACCGGAAGCATCGAATGGATTGATGATGGCTACAAAATCGGCGTCCAAACGCCGCAAAGGCAATAACAAGGCCGAAAACAACAATAAAGCCGGCGGCGGTGACTCCCTCATACGCGAGCGCATTCTTGATGCCGCCTTTGCGGCCTTCATGAAGAAGGGATACGCCACCGCCAGCACGCTTGAAATCGCTACCCGCGCCCGCGTTTCAAAACGGGAGCTTTACGCCCTCGTCGGCACCAAGCAGCAAATGCTCATCGCCTGCATTCGCAACCGCGTTCGGCGATTTGAGGTGCCTGCCGATCTGCCCCCGCTGCGCGATCGCGAAACCCTCGCGCAAGTGCTCGTTGCTTTCGGGGCAAAGCTTCTCCGCGAGGTAAGCGATCCCACGGTCATTGCGGTCTTTCGGCTGGCAATCTCCGAGGTGAACCACTCCTCTGAGGTAGCGCGTGCGGTGGACTCTATAGGCCGCGAGGCAACCCGCGCTGCCTTGCGCAAAATCATGGCCCAGGCTCAGGCCTCTGGATTGCTCACCGGCCACCATGCCGAACTCGCCGGGCAGTTTGCCGGACTTCTGTGGCGCGATTTGCTGGTGAGCCTATTGCTCGGCGTAGTCAAGCGTCCAAATAACCATGAAATCGCGCGCCGCGCCCGCGCCGCCGCCGCCGCCTTCCTGCAACTCCATCCGGCTGCTTAGTATGGATCCACATTCCATGCATTGCTTTCGATACCAGCAGCAGGGAATTAAAAGTATTGTCATCCTGAGGCAGCGGGATTGAGCGCTCCGCGCCCAATCCCCAACGAGGGACCTATGCATTTAGCTCGTGCGCAAATGCTCGTGTAGCGCGGACGCGGCCTTTGACTCAGTTTCGAATAGACGATGCCAGCCCACTAATACTCACCAACCACATTGTCATTCCGAGCCATCCGGAGCCGCGCAGCGGCGAGGATGCACGAGAGCCTGCCCTGAGCGGAGTCGAAGGGAATCTGCTTTTCCCAATCCCTAATCAACTTTGTCATCCTGAGAGCCCGCGCTTTTCATCGCGGGCCGAAAGCCTGCCCTGAGCGAAGTCGAAGGGGATCTCGCGCGCATCTTCTGGGCCTCATCCAGATATTCCGGCGCCTGTTCGACTCCGAAGCGTTAAACAACAAAACGGTGTCATACCAGCAGCAGGGAATTAAAAGTCTTGTCATCCTGAGGCAGCGGGATTGAGCGCTGCGCGCCCAATCCCCAACGAGGGACCTATGCATTTAGCTTGTGCGCAAATGCTCCGTGTAGCGCAAATGCAGACTTCGCCTCAGTTTCGATCGACGCTCCCGCCCACTAGTACTCACTTACCACCTTGTCATTCCGAGCCATCCGGAGCCATGAAATGGCGAGGATGTGGGAGGAATCTGCTTTTCCCAATCCCTAATCAACTTTGTCATCCTGAGAGCCCGCGCTTAACCCCAGGCAACCGGTGGCCTTTTGATCATTTCGATTGAGAGATCTTGATCGCCCGCTCGATCTGCGTCGGTGTCATTCGGCTCGTTTCCCCACGATCACCATCAAAACCAACCTCTCGCAGAATCTCCGTTGGCGGCGGCTCGAACCTGTAGATCTTTACCCGGTCATCGCCGTGCTCGGTCATATGGACAACGTACATGCCGGGGTCACCAATTAGATGGATGTCATGCGAATTTAATAAGTTCATGATTCTCGTGCGCCAAATCGGAAGGTTTTGCGCGTAGTACGCATAGTCAATTCCCTTACCATAGGGGTTCGCCGCGTGTGCTAGGACGCCGCACCTTCCGTAGACTTCCTTGAACTCAGCCTCATTTAAGTAATCGCCGACTCTCTTTTCGTGTCGACTGCGTACTCCCGGGATTTCCGACGGCACCTCGATAACTGGAACGGGGTAAAAACTAGGATTTATCTTGGCGAGCTCAGCCAGAATCTCGCCTGCGTTCCATGCCTTTGAGACCTTGGCATAAGTTGCTGTGTAGGCTTCCTTGTTTGCGACGAGTGACCCGAAAGCAACTAGCTCAAGTATTTTCCTTAGTTGCAGGCAGACTGTTTCTAACGTCGACGGCTGATAAAGTGCATGGCCCTGACCGGAGAGGAAGTGATTGACGACATTTATACGTAGCTTAACCTCTTCCATCAGATCACAATACTTCTTTCCGTCAACTCCAACTTGAGACGGCATTGGCACCTCTCCCTGGGACGCTTTGGTTGACTCCATGATAAAACACCAATAATGGTGGCAAGTAGCACCTAACTCTTTCATCGGCATTGACGCGAAGGCATCGTAGTGCCATCTAGGATTCACAGTGGCGAATGCGTTGGACAGACGTGGCATATTTTGGTGGTTCCAGGCCACAAACAAACAAACCTCTTCTCTCGAAACTGGAATTCCGGGCCATCTCACGATTAGCGAGGAAGGACACATCCGCCTTCAGCTAGACGGGCCGCTATGGTTCGAAGATCCGAAACCGAGTCTCAGGTGGGATAGCTCAAGGTGGCTTTCTGATGAATGTAAAATAGCGGGCCAATTAATAGATGAGGATAAACCCTACGTTCTACTCCTAAGATTGTTCCGAACCGATTTTTCTCTGGCAGCTGACAAACCCATTCGCCAGAGCTATGAAGCGGACCAATGCCTCGCCACCGACACGACTTTTCCGCAAAATTTTGATTTGGAACGCTTTCAAGCGCTGCGAATTGATCTCGCAGGCCTAGAAGAATGGCTTCAGCTCGATAGCATCCAGGTGGAAAGCGAATTTCCGTCCGGCGACCGAACAGAAGCCAAGGTCAGTTACAAAAATCACAAATTTACTTACGAGACACCAACTGCAAGCGTCATCGTCGAGAATCTAATACTGGGGATGCCGCTTTTCTTTTTATCTAACGGTGCCATGCGAGAGATCAATATCCACCAAACCAATTGGCTTATTTATCGACCGAAAGCGCTAAGCATTATGACTCATCTGGATACGGCTTTCGTGAGAATGGAGGAATTCATCGCACTTTTATTGGGGCGTTATTTCCGCCTAGACTGGCCGTATTTCGTTTGTACCAACGACAACATCGAGTCGTGGTATCGGTTTTATTCACTTCGCGGCGCACGGGGGGAGCAATTGTCTTGGTCTATTTTTCTCTGGACGAGCTTTCCGTCTTTGCAGGACGTGTTCGGGAGTTTACTTGTCCGCTGGCAGGAAATCGCTGAGAGGCACGGGGCTAGTTGCCGACTCTACATATCATCTCTCCGAAACCCGCATTCCCAGCCGGAGCATGAGTTCGTGAATCTTGTTTGGGCTATGGAATCCTTACACCGAAGCTGGCAGCGCGGGGCAAATGAATCAATAGAGACCACGCAGCGTAGAGCAAAGATTGAGGCGGTACTCGATAGGTTCGCTAACTCGGAAGATAAGAAACTAAGGAAGTGGCTTGAAGGCAAACTTAAATATGCTTACGAACCATCCCTTGAAGATCGCATAGTAGAAGTACTCAGTAGGCTTCCAATCAGGATCGAAACAGATCAGTTGCGGTCGTTTGCCAAGCAATGCGCGAAGAGGCGGAACGAGATATCACACGAGGGAGGCGCGCCGCAAGGCGAGGATGCGGAAATCTTTCAAGCCGAAATACGAAAGCTAGCGGAAGCATTACGGCATCTTTTTCACGCGGCGTTGTTGCACGAAATCGGAGTAGGGCCGGAAATTATAGTCACGGCTGTGACGCATAGTACGATCGCAACACGAGACATCCTTCCGGCGCTTGAGGGTGTTGGCATCAATCTGTGGGCAAGTGATCCGTTGCCCTGAGAGACGAGCAGATCACAGAGTTCGCCCCAGAAACAAGCGCACAACCTCGCCACAATTTCTTTCTCGCAAACGCCTCTTGCACGCTTGAGACGTATGTCCAGTTGTCCGCAAATCGTCGAACAGAACGATGCCTGCTCCTTCAAGATCGGCGTTAGTTTTGCAAGCAAGAGTTTGAAAATGCTCGGGCATAGAAAGGCGCCGCCCAAAGTACGACATGTGCGCTGGTATCACCGTTTCAGTGCGGAAAAGCAAATTTTCGGAGTAGCTAAGCTTGAATACACGAGCTACTAGCCTGCAAATATCCTTAGAGGATGGTGCCACACGGTATGCCGTGTGACTCGGCACGGGGACAATTATCTTGATATTAAATCGCTCCCTCCATTCGTCAACAAACGGTACGAGTGACTGGCATACGTGTGCACCGGCCATCGGCACTGCATCTTGGTCCGAGCGCTTGAATGACCGCAGGAAATGCGAAGGGGCGTCTTCGTAGGCTGACCGAATCGGCTTATAAGGGAAGAGAGAGAGTGATATGTTGTCCTCATCCCAGAAATCAATGCGCTTCGATTCCAATTCCTCATACGTGATCAATTGCTCACCCGCGCCATACTTCAATTTGATGTGCGCCATCCCGAAAAAGGCGCGATTGTGACAATCCGAGCCATTGCCATTTTCTTGTCAAGCCCCAAAACTGGTGCAATTTCCCCTAACCTCCTGATTCAATTCCAAATATAAAGTTCAAAACCGTGGCGGGTTACCCCCTCCCAAAATGCTATAATGTAAGTACAAATAGAGAACTACTACGGCGCAGGCCTTCCCGGTCTGCGCCGTTCGTCTTTATGAGCAAAATATGGAAAATCTTGAGCTTGCCACAACCTCAGCCGCCGCGCCGCTGGCCCCTAATAAAGGTCAGGACTGCAAGCGCTTCGGTGAAACCTCCGAAGCCATTTTTCTCGGTAAAGCCTGCGAACTCGGCTTTCACGTCTCCAAGCCCTGGGGAGACAGTGATCCCTACGACTTCGTCGTCAACGCCGGCCGCGGATTCCAGCGCGTGCAAATCAAATCCACCAGCTCTTGCACCCAGCATCGCTACATGGTTCACACCCATGGAGAATCCGCATACACCAAAGACGAAATAGATTTCCTCGTCGCCCACATCGTCCCCGCGAAGACCTGGTATATCCTGCCCGTCGAATCCTTCGCTCCGCGTTGCGCCGTCAGCTTCAATCCCCACGGCGGCCGAGGTGCCTTTGAAAGATTTCGTGAGGCTTGGTGCCTCTTCACTTCAACTGCCCGCAACGCCTGGAAACGGATCCCCCGCATCTGCCGGAGCAGGGAACTGCCGATTCGCTGCGCCGTATGCCCCGAAGGCCGCTGCAATACTGCTCCTCAAGAGCAATCCGAAGCCAGCCCCTTAATCCGCATCACCGAAGGGCCTTTGTGAAAAAACAGGTTGTCATCCTGAGCGAGCGCCGTTTTTATGGGGATAGAAAATTTTAAACTTTAAGGTGCCCCACGTCTGAGCGTTCTTTGCCAGACGTGGGATCAATGCCTCAGATGTGCAAATAAATAGTCCCAGTGGATTTACCTCTCCACCAGCATCTATACTGACGAAAGAGTTAACTATGTCCGTCTCCGACAAGACCTTTTACCTCGAAACCTTTGGCTGCCAGATGAACGCCCACGACTCCGAAAAAGTCGTGGGGACGCTCCTCGCCGAGGGCTACCGCCAGGTCGAGACCGTCGAAGAGGCCGGGCTGGTGCTCTACAACACCTGCTCCATCCGCGACAAGGCCGAGCAGAAGGTCTTCAACCGGCTATCCGATTACAAGAAATACAAGAAGCAGGGCAAAACTTTCGGCGTCCTCGGCTGCGTCGCCCAGCAGGAGGGCGAAAAGATTTTTGAGCGCGCGCCCTATGTTTCGCTGGTCTGCGGATCGGCGTCGTACCGAAATTTGCCGCAGATGCTGGTGCAAATCGAAGCAGGGAACTCGCGCGTCACCGGACTCGATGACCGTGAGACCGACGAATGTTTCGAGACTGAATTCACCGCCCGCACCAATGCTAATCGCGGCTACATCACCATCATCGAAGGCTGCGACAAATTTTGCGCTTATTGCGTCGTTCCCTACACACGAGGAAAAGAACGCAGCCGCAGCTCGGCATCGGTTGTCCAAGAAGCCACGCAAATGGCTGGCTTGGGATACACAGAAATCCAACTGCTCGGCCAGAACGTGAATTCTTATAGAGACCCCACCGGCAAGAAGACTTTTGCTGAATTGCTGGTCGCGGTCGGGGAAGTCGCGGGTATTCGCCGTGTCCGCTTTACCACTTCACATCCTCGCGATTTCGGCCGCGACATTATTGACGCCATTGACGCCACGCCCACGCTCTGCGATCACGTTCATCTGCCCATCCAAAGCGGCTCTTCTAAAGTTTTGGCCGCCATGGACCGGCTTTACACGCGTGAGCAGTACCTTGAACGCATCTCATGGATTAGGAAGGCCAAGCGGGATATCAGCTTGACCAGTGACATTATCGTCGGCTTTCCCGGAGAAACCATCGAAGACTTCGAGCAAACTATTTCTTTGCTTGACGTTGTGCACTTCGATGCAATCTTCGGCTTTAAGTATTCGCCGCGACCCAATACACCGGCAATCAAGCTCGAAGATGCGATTCCGGACGAAGAGAAGGCCAAGCGTCTGAATATCCTGCTCGATCGCCAGCGCGAAATTCAGCGCATCACTTATGCAAAGCACTTAGGTCAAATACTTGAAGTGATGGTTGAAGGTAGAAACGAAGCCCGCCAGCAATGGATGGGTCGCACTTCGCAGAATAAGACGCTGAATTTCACGACCCAGAGCGGAGTCGATCTGCCCGTTGGCAGCTATGTGCCGGTTCGCGTGACAAAGTGCTTACCGAATAGCCTTGTGGGCGAGTTGG
>JAJPHW010000159.1 GCA_021325035.1 Terriglobia bacterium | reverse complement strand
GTACCCAACTTCAAAGACATGGAGGCCATGAGCAAGTACAACGAGGAGCTAGGCAAAGCCGGCGTGCTGCTCGCGCTCGACGGGCTCACCCCGCCCGCGACCATGAGCGCGCGCGTCACCTTCAAAAACGGAAAGTCAACAGTGACCGACGGCCCGTTTGCCGAAGCGAAGGAAGTGGTCGGCGGCTTTTGGATCATCCAGGTGAAGTCGCGCGAAGAGGCGCTCGAATGGGCCTCACGCATCCCCGGAAAGGATATCGAAATGGTCGAAGTGCGCCGGCTGTTTGACTTAAGCGACTTCGATCCCGAGACCCAAAAGGAGATCCAAAAGAAGTTCGGCGACGCCGTGGTTGAGGAGATGAGGCAGTAGGGGAAACGCGACGGGGTATGTCGGTTTCGCGACGCATGGGCGCCCGGACTTTAAGAGTAAAATTTCTGTATGTCCCGAAGGCGTGGTAGAAGCCAATATTTCGTCAATAAGTCAGCCTTGTTTAACGGGGGGCTGGCAGTCGACAAGATGTACGACCGCGTAGTGAGCGACGGCTACGACAAAAGTGCTCCTCCAACGGTCTATCACTACACGTCCTGGAGTGGAGCATCTGGAATACTTCGTAGTCAGAGATTTTGGGCGACAGCTCACCAATGCACGAACGACGAAGCCGAGTTGAAATCAGCGGACGCAGTGATCCTCGAGATTGCGAAGGAGGTGCGCCGGGGTCAAAAGAACGCGTTAGCGTGTAAGGCCCTGGAATTGTTCATCCAAGGTTTCAATAGCCTAGACATGAAGGTGGGGAGTCTCCTAACAGTATGTCTGGTTTGTTTTTCGGCGTCCCGTGATGACGCCGAGCAATGGAAGCGATACGGAGACCGCGGCAAAGGTCTTTCGCTGGGTATTCGCGTTGTGGACGAACCGGCACCGACAGATTACGTGGCAGCAATCGTGAAGGTTGACTACGACGAGGAGTCTTGGCGTGACATGATCGTTAAGTCTTTTCGCGACATATGCAACATACTCTCCCAAGGCCGGGCTGTGCCTTCTCAGAAGAATCTTGAGTTGGCGCTGAATGCTCTCCACAGAATTGCGGCTCACGCTTCAATTCAAGCCAAAAAATACGAATGGGCCGTAGAGCAGGAATATCGACGTGTAGTTCTGCTGCGTGACGCGAGCAAGCTCCAGAAACGATTATCAGCCACAGGTGAAGAGATTCGGTACCTGCCTACTCTGGTACGAGAAGAGGGAAAGCGGATTTTCCTCGAAGAAATCACAATCGGACCGAATCAAGACCCCAATGGCGCACGCAAGAAGCTAGAACAGCTGCTGACCGAATGTGGGTACATACCCGGTGCGCCTGAATATCCGAAAATCACTATTTCCTGCGTAACAAATCCAGTCGGTGCAAGCGCTGTCGCGCCATGAAAGAATCCAAAAGTGTGGCGCTATGATCTTTGCGCTCAGCCAAAATGGAAACCCTAAATTGCCTTTTTCATACATACTCCGCCGCCGCAAGCCGCGCTTCGCAATTGGCGATGGTGTCCCGATCGAACAGCGGGTGAAACTGCGGATTATCGTGGATAAAGGCTTCGAGGGTCAGATCAAGTCTGCCTAGCTCCCATAACCTAGTAAAACCGTAGGGAAGACGATTCAGAGAGCCATCAGGCAC
The DNA here is from genome assembly GCA_021325035.1 of Terriglobia bacterium. GTDB lineage: Bacteria > Acidobacteriota > Terriglobia > Terriglobales > Acidobacteriaceae > JAJPHW01. The sequence continues at coordinate 2,340 of JAJPHW010000159.1, read as the reverse complement.
GAGCCTGCGAGCCGTTTCGCGTGGCCCGTGCTCCGAGAGCATGCGGAGGAACTCGTGCGGATCGTAACCGAGCCGCTTGCACTCAATCGCATCCGCGTAACACGCGTCGATGAACTGAGAAGCAAGTGCATCGAGATCAACATTTGTCGACGACATTTCGGCACCCCGTGTTCCTGGCAGTGCAACGATTATCCCACCATCTCACCCGTAGAAAGTTGACCGACATCAACGCCACAGTGCAAACGTCTACCGGCGGAAAACCACTGAGGAAATGTGAGGCTTCGGGATGACAAGGTGTAGGATGCGGAAGAAAAAAATCTCGTTCGCTCTGTCGAATTCCGTCCCGCCGTTCGACTATGTAGTGAAGGCGGGGCAATCGGCCCATTCTACGGAGAAACAATGTATAAGAAAATAATCGCAATCAAAAGCTTTTCACTGCTTCTCGTGCTGGGAACGGCGTGCCTCGTTACGGCAAACCAAGCGATTGCACAGGCTGCCGCCACACCGTACGCGAAGATGGCCCCAATCGAGCAATACCTGATAGCGGACCGGGATGCGGAAATCGCGTTGGCGCGCAGCGCGGCGCCGGAGTCTATTTCGCGCGATGCGGATGTCATGGTTCTTGGACGCCATGGTTTCGAAACGGCGGTCAAAGGGAAAAACGGCTTCGTGTGTATCGTGGCACGCGGGTGGACATCCGCCGCGGACGCAGACTTTTGGAATCCGAAGGTGCGGGTTCCGATGTGTTTTAATGCGCCAGCCGCGCGTTCTTACCTCGTGCGCGTCATCAAAGAAACTGAGTGGGGATTGGAGGGGCGTACGCAAGCTCAGATGACCGAAGCCATCCCCGCCGCCCTCGCGAAAAAAGAGTTGCCGCTGATGGAGCCGGGGGCGATGTGCTACATGATGGGAAAGCAGGGATACGGCGGCGACGTCGCGCCCCATTGGCCTGCCCATCTCATGTTCTTTTTTTCAGACATCGACCCCGCGATTTGGGGAGCCAATCTACCGGGTTCGCCGATCGTTGCAATTGCTGATCCCACGGAGCACCTGACGCAGTTCGTCATTCCAACCCAAAAGTGGGCGGACGGGACAGAATCTTTAGCAACAGAAGTTCACAAAATGAAAGCCAACTAAGTGTTTGTTGAAAACGAAAAGCACAGAGGAAGGCAATGACAATGACTCGAAATCAAATACGCAGCATTTTCCTAAGCGCATTTGTCTTCGTTAGTGCGCTGATCGCGGCGACTGTGTTGCCCGCAGCCGCACAAGAACAACAAACATATTCAAAGATGGCCCCGGTCGAGCAATATCTGATGGATCGCGACGCCGAAATCACCCTGGCCCGCAGCGCCGCTCCAGATGCCATCTCACACGACGCATCCGTTGTCGTCCTAACCCGTCACGGCTACGAGACTGCGGTAGAAGGCAAGAATGGCTGGATCTGCTGGGTGGGACGCAGCTGGTTGGGCATGTTCGATCACCCTGAATTTTGGAATCCAAAAATTCGCGCCGCAGATTGCTCCAGCCCGGCCGCCGCCCGCTCCGTCCTGCCGTATGCCTACAAACGCACCGAGCTACTTTTGGCCGGCCATTCCAAGCCAGAAGTCATCGCCGCAATCAAATCCGCCATAGACAAAAAAGAATTGCCCGCCCTGGAGCCTGCAGCTTTCTCTTACATGATGTCGAAGTCGTCGTATCTTACCGACAGCGGCGGCCACAATATGCCCCACGTCATGTTCTACGAATCAGTCGGGAATGACGCAGCCTCGAGTGTGGACGTGCCAAATTCTCCGGTGATGGGAGTGAATTACTGGTACTTGTCCGCCGACGCCTATCCACAACTCAAATCTTTTCCGCCGCTGTCCGTTTTTCTCATCGGAGCGGACAAATGGTCCGATGGAACGCCGGCGCCGAGCATGTAAAAGGCCAACAAAATCTAAAAGGAGCTCAAATGAGAAATCTAATCTACGCCATCAACCTAACGCTGGATGGCTGCTGCGACCACACCAAGGGATTTGTCGATGATGAACTACACGAACACTATACGGAGCTTCTGCGAGAGGTTGACCCGCTCGTCTACGGGCGGAAAACCTATCAATTGATGGTTCCTTATTGGGCTAACGTCGCCAAAGACCCATCGGAGACGAAAGCGGACCGCGACTTTGCCACAACATTTGTCTCTAGAAGCAAAGTTGTATTTTCACGGTCGCTAGGCGATGCCGAAGTCAAGAAAGACGATAAAAATGCGAGGGTGGTCAGCACTGACCTTCGCGAAGAGATCCTCAAGTTAAAAAAAGAATCAGGCAAGCCTATTTTGGCCGGCGGCGTGGATATTCC
>JAJPHW010000212.1 GCA_021325035.1 Terriglobia bacterium | reverse complement strand
TGCTGTTGTGGAATTGTTGGGCGCATCGGGAATGAATCTCTATGTATGGGATTTTGGGGTAAACCCATCAGCCCCAGCGAATCATCTGGTCATCACACCAGAGGCGGCGACTCCACAGCCGCCGCAGCCAAAATCCATCACCCCGCGCCAGTAGAAGCACTATCGCCCGCCGGAAGCGGAACGGGCCTTTTCGCGGCCAGTTTTTTGAAGAACATCCAAAGCTGGAATCGAAATGGCGTCAATAAGTGTGCGCTCCGGCACAGACTGGCCTTGCAATGCCTGGCAGAGCATTTCAATGGCAGTACCCGTATTGGGGGGCGTAAAAATCGTTGCCGCCAGCAAACCACTGCGCACCCAGCTCTGACCAGTTTTGGGCAGGCCGTCACAACCGATGAAAGGCAGGCTGAGCCAGTGCGTGCGGGCGTCAATATCGCTCAATTCTTGAAAAGCCTTGCGTGCTCCCATCGCCATGGAGTCATCTTGCGCCGCAATGACGTCAATGCGCGCGTTCCGCGAAGTCGTCAACTTTAGCCATCCGCTTATGGCTTTTTGTGCGCTGGCTTCTGTCCATTGCGCCTTCATCAGCTTGATTTCCACATTGTCAGGCTTGGTTTCATACATCCCAACCGTTCGCTGTTTGGCCGCGAGGCTCTCGGGTGGCCCCTGGATATACAAAGCTGATCCGCCTTTGGGCAGCAACGCTGCCAGTTGCCGGCCTTGAATGCGTCCAATTTCTTCATGATCGGAGGTAATTGCGAATGCCGGAACTGGATATTGGCTGCGCAACTCGGCCAAATAGTCGGTCTCGCGGTTCAAGACTACCCAGGCAATTCCTGCTGCTGCAGCGGCCCGTGCTACTTGCGGCATCGAAGTTCCGCCGGCAGGCTCAAAAATAATTCCAGAGGGCCGGTTCTCCGCTCCGGACTGAACCACCTGTAGAAGTTGTTGCGATTGCACCACGCTGTCGTTTTGTGCGTAAAGCAATTGCAAATCCACGCCCAGTTTACGCGCCGCATTTTCCGCGGCAGCCGCTTGCTCGATCTGATAGTCGTTGTCGTTGTTGGTTAGCGCGACAACAAATCGTAGCCGGTTCATAGCAACTCCTGCTTGAATCATACGGCAGCGGTAATCGTTTTCAGAGTGACGACGGTAATGGGCAGTTTTCGGCTGTTAAAATCCGCTAACGAGGGGAGAAAATTATGGCATTAAATCGTTTAATCATGTGCATGCTGCTGTTTACCTTCATGTGCCAGGGGCAGTCCAAACTGCCCGTGCAGTGGGAAGACTTGACCGCTGCCGATTTTCGCGCCGGAATTGAGCAGTCTGGCGGTGTTTGCATGTTGCCCTTCGGCATTTTGGAGAAACATGGCCCGCATCTCCCGGTTGGCACCGATCTTCTAAAAGTGCGTTATGCCGCGCTACAGGCAGCCCAACGGGAATACGCGATCGTCTTTCCAGAATATTATTTTGGCCAAATTTTTGAGGCCCGCCACCAGCCCGGCACCATCGCCTATAGCGCGCATCTCCAATTGGAGTTATTGCAAGAGACCACGGATGAAATGGCCCGCAACGGATGTAAGAAAATCCTGATCGTGAATGGCCACGGCGGAAATGAAAATTTGTTGCCGTTCTTCGCCCAGACGCAACTCGAAAAAGAACATGATTATGTGGTTTATGTGCTGCCCATTCTTGATCCGCCTGCGGGAGGACCGCCGAAGAAGACATCCAACGATATGCACGCCGGAGAATCGGAAACTTCGGCCATGCTCATTTCCAATCCTGATCTGGTGCACCTGGATCGCGCAGGCAGCGAATCCGGCGCCGACCAAGGCCGCCTCAATCTGCCGGACCCGCTCTATACCGGCATCTGGTGGTATGCGCGTTTCCCCAATCATTATTCTGGGGATGGTGCGGCTGCGACGCGCGAGTACGGTCAATTCAGGATGGAAAATTGGGAGGACGCCATCGTCAAATCACTGCGCGCCATCAAAGCCGATAAGGTCAGCCTCCAACTCCAAAACGAATTTTTTGAGAAGGCAAAGCACCCACTCGAAACACGGCCATAGGGTCATACTTTTGCTTACATTTCGGCCATGTAACTTGGGTAACTTTAGTGCCCCGCACACGCGTGATACGCTCCGAAAGTAGCAGAAAATCAGTAGATTGCAGGTATGCCGCTTCGGAGAATATAGTTCGCGATGCCTCGACTTCCCTTATTCAGACTTGGGCAAAGCTCTGAAGAAATTACGCCTCCGACCCTGGGTAGTTATGCTCCTTCACTTTCATTGAAGGGATTGCAACTCGGGGTGGACAACCTGCGTCACGATGTTCATCTCAGCACGAAATTTGTGGAGCAGATGCGCCATCAGATCGCGCATCTCATCACCCGCCACGGCAATATTGAAGGGCTGCTGGCCGCGGAGGATACGAAGCGCCCCGGTGGAACACAGTTTATCGGGAGCCAACCCAGTAACAAAGCCAAAGTCAAGGTTGAAACCTCCGAATTGAAGCCGCTGTTGGCGGATATTCATGTCGCCGCTTTGAATCGCGCCAAGGCCGAAGGCAAACTGACCATTGATTTACTGGCCCGGTTGGCCATCACCAAGTTTCTCCGCATCGAATTGCAGGCGCAATTTGCGCAAGCGCTGGAACGCTGCCGCGCTCTGCTGAATAGTTATGAAGGCGTGCGTGCCCAGAAAGCTCTGGAATATCGCGAACGCGTTTCCGAGTTTCAGGTCGCCAAGAAAATCATCTTACGCAAGACCGGGCAGGAATTGTTTCGCACGCTGCGCGAAATCGAAAAAGAAACTCTGGCCCGCACTCGCCGCTCCTTGTTCGGCAATGCAACGGAAGAAGAATATAAGCTCTTTCTGAATCCATTGATCTTTGCCGAAGACGGCAAAGACGCTCACGTTAACGCCGAACACTATGTGATGTTGGGAAATTTTGACCGCGATCCTGACCGCTTTGCCAATGTCCGCCGGATTGTGTACGACTTTCTGCAAACTCTCAATTTGGGCCCGGACTCTGAGGTAGAGGCAACAGTGGATGGATGGCTTAACCTGCCGGAAAATGCGCATGAACTTGTCGGCTCCGGCTCGCCGGATGAAAACACTCCCGAAGGCCGCTCTCAGAAAACTCGTTTAACGGCGTGGCTCAATGTCCTGGAGAAAGAAAAGATCATGGACCACGTCGTAGCTTCCTACGAGGTGATCCCGCTGCTTGCCGTTTACTCGCCGCGCATCAATGCGCACCAGTTGAAGAACGGCCTTATTTCGCGGGAAGAGCGCGACCGCGTGGAAAAGCTGATCCAGGAGCAGGGCAAGCCCGGTGCGGAGAATTTCCGCGATGCATTGGCTCGCGTCGGCAGCAGCAAGGGCGCGGAACGGGCCAAACTTGCTGGCCGTTTTCTGCGCGATTTTATTTGCTACCACCGCGACTGGCGCCGTCTTGAAACCCTCAACGCCGCGCTCGATGGCGTGAATTTAATCGGTACCGGACGCTTGCGCGAACTTTCGGCCATGAACAGCACGCTTTACGAGTTTCTGCTGCCCGAAGAACAGAAACCAGCCGAGAGCAAAGTTGTACGGCATGTGATCTTGAAGGCCGACGTGCGCGATTCATCGCGGCTGACTCGCTCTCTGATGGAACGCGATATGAATCCGGCTTCCTATTTCAGCCTGAACTTTTATGATCCGGTGAATAAGCTTCTCGCCAAATACGATGCCAGCAAAGTTTTTCTCGAAGGCGATGCCATCATTCTTGCCCTCTTTGAGCGTGAAGGCGAACCCGCCCTTGCCGTGAGCAAAGCCTGCGTTTTGGCCCGCGAAATCATTGACATTGTTTGCGGTTATAACAAGCTGCTGCAAAGCTCAGGATTGCCCCCGCTCGAGTTGGGAATCGGTATTTCCTATCAGGATTCTGCGCCCATGTATTTGATGGATGGCGACGCGAGAATCATGATTTCCGATGCCTTGAACGAGAGCGACCGCCTTTCATCTTGTAATAAGCGCGTGCGCAAGACCATCGAATCGCTCGAATCGCCATTCAATGTTTATGCCTTCCAAACCGTCGGCGATGCCGAGATGGGCGAGAGTGCCGATGATTTCATCATGAAGTACAACTTGAATGGCGTGCGCATCAGCGAAGCCGCATTTAAGCGGTTACAGGAAGAAATCGCCCTGGAAGTCTGCAAATTGCAGCTGCCTGAGCTGTGGGGCAGCGAGGATTTCCGTCTCTGGAATGGAATGGTCCCCGTCGGCAAAGATATCTTCCGCAAAGTCATCATTCGCGGCAGTCACATCGCGCAAATTGACACCAGCAACTTCGGTCTCCAGCAGTGGACGGCGCGCCGTTACTACGAAGTCTGCACCAATCCAGCCATCTACGCGATGCTGGAGGCGAAAACCTCCGCCGCAGCCGTCTAGCAAGCACTCAAGCCAATATTTTTGTGTGAAAAGAGCCGGCGCTATTGCCCGGCGCGTAGAGGCGAGATCAAAAGACGCCCGGCAGGCTTCTTTTTTGTGTCCGTTTTGTCACTCTGATAGCTCAAGTCCAGAGAACCCTCGGCCGTTGGGGCTGCATCCGCCAGAGTTGCCGCCAATGAGTGGTAAGAGCGCGAAATGTCGTAGCTATCCTGATAGGCCACGGGGCTGCCTTTGTCGAGAGACGGCGCAATGGCCTGGTGATTGTTGGGAAGCTTCCAAAGAAGCTTGCAGTGCGTCGTTTCTTCCACATCTTCGTCCGAGAACCCCGGAATCTTCTTATAGCGGTTGAGCACAAGCCGCACACGGTCGCGGACCGCGCCCTCTTCCAGGAATGTCCGTACGCGGCTGGCGCTCCACAAGGAAACCACGTCAGTTTGCGCCACCAACAGCACAGCGTTGGAGAGTTCGCTTATCAGCTTTCCCGTTTGATCGAGGCGGTTGGAGCAATCCACCACGACATAGCGGAAACTCGAAACCAAAAGATCAAAGAGCCGCGCCAGTTCCGCCGTCGCAGGGCTTAAGAGCATGGGCTGTTGCGGCCCGGCAAGCAACTGCAACCCGTCTTTGCATTCGGTCAGCAGGCCGTCGAGCAGGGAATTATCCATGCGATGCAGGTTTTGCAGAGCATCCGCCAACCCGAAAGTCGGGCGTGCATTCAACTGCAACGCGGCATGTCCCAGACATGCGAAATCCACCAGCAAAACTCCGCCCCGCGCGGCTTGCAGCGCAACGGCAATGTTCACGGCGGCCGTGGTCGCTCCCGCGCCACCTTTGGCGTTGGTCACCGTAATCACGCGTGCCCGCCCCGAGGTGGCCCGCATCTTGTTGCGCGCAGAGGCAAACCTTCCCAGTGCTTCAAGAATCACTTCCGTGCTGGCATTGCGTTCCAGATATTCGCCCGCGCCGGCGCGCATCACGGACACAATTGCCGCCGAATTGGTCATCTCTCCGCAGGCAAATATGGCGATGTCCACCGTATTTTCGCGCAGCACATCAATCGCGCGGATCGCCCGCGAAACATCGCGGGGATCAATGTCCACAATGACGATTTCCGAACGTACATCCTGAATCTGGCGTAAAACTGCGTCGGTGGGTGAGGCAGGAAAGCCGGGATGAGCAAAAACGATGCGGACCAGTTGCGTCGCTTCCAGCCGTTGCTGAAGCAGACTTAGCCGTTCTTTATCTTCACTCAGTACTGTGACCGCGATGCCCTGCATGCTCGAGCCTCAATATTAGTACGGGTAACAGCATGGTATGGAGTGACATGCTATTACGCCAAGTGACTTCCGTAATCGGCGGCGGCGTCCTCCGGACGGCAAAAACCGAGGGTGACAGCAAACACCACATCGGGGAGGCCGGCAGGAGAAGGGAAACCGTTGCACCAATTCTATGCAAAAGCGGTTACCTTTGGAAGGGCACAACCGAGGGATACTTTATAGCCTGAAAGTCTTAGCCCAGTGCTGTTAGACCGAAGGGCTAGGCGTCTAAATGTTGTTGCACATGCATTCGAGCTGAATCCCCAATCGCGGACGGAAAACTCGCATCCGGCAGGAACTCATATCCATGAAGTTGCACTGCAACCCCAAATTTTCCCGGTACGACGGAGGGAAACACCCTAACCACTTTGCCGCGACAACGCACGCGCATGCTTTCCGCCAGTGTAATTTCTGAGGGCATGACCAGCGTAAGTTCCACGGCATCGCCTAAAGAAAGCGTCAGATCGGTATAAAAAGACGCTCCTCTCGCGCTTAAATCATGCGTAAATCCATTCCCTTCAATGCCGCTGCCAGCCCGGCAGATGCCAATCGGCATTTGAAAACCAAATCTTTGCCCACCGCGGCGTTCCAGACGAAGTTCGCCAGTGTTCATGTGCGCCCCTATACTCAGAAGTGGCCGTGCGCCTACCAAATGGAAATCGCTTAACATTAACTCAGAAGAGCAATGCCGCAAAGTGAATAGTTAGTGACTGGTTGGGGCGCGTTTTAGAGGCCCCGCATCGGCAGGCATGTTGCCGTCATCTTATGGATAGAGCATGAAAGCCGCGCAAGCAGAGCAATCCAGTCCAGTTCCGGCCAGTTCGAAAAGTCTTCCCGCAACCATTCGCGCGCTGAAGCACCGCAACTTTCAGTTATTTTTCAGTGGCCAGCTAATCTCGCTGATCGGTACGTGGATGCAGAGCGTCGCCCAGGCGTGGCTGGTCTATCGTCTCAGCGGTTCCGCGCTGTTACTCGGTTCGGTCGGCTTTGCCAGCCAATTCCCTGTGTTTCTCGTGGCCCCGCTCGGCGGGATTGTCGCCGACCGCTACAACCGCCAAAAAGTCGTCATCGGAACGCAGGTCGCTTCCATGATTCTCGCCGCGATCCTGGCTGCGCTTACTCTTACGGGTCATGTACGCATCTGGCATATTTTTGTTCTCGCCGCCTTGCTCGGCATCGTCAATTCCTTCGATATTCCCGGCCGCCAGGCATTTCTGGTGGACATGGTTGGCAAAGAAGACTTGATGAATGCGATCGCTCTGAACTCATCCATGTTCAACGGCGCGCGCATCATAGGGCCGGCGATTGCCGGAATTTTAGTCGCAAGAATCGGCGAAGGCTGGTGTTTTTTCGCCAACTCGGTGAGCTACATCGCCGTCATCATCGGTTTGCTGATGATGAAAATCCCCGAACATGCCTATCGCGCTTCCGAAGCGTCGCCCATCGCGCACATTCTGGAAGGTTTCCGTTTTGCCCGCGATACCAAACCGATTCGCGCAATTCTTCTTTTACTGGGACTGGTCAGTTTAGTCGCCATGCCTTACACCGTTCTGATGCCGGTATTCGCCGACAAAATTCTGCATGGCGGCGCGCGCGGACTCGGCATTCTTATGGGTATGACCGGGGTGGGCGCGCTTTTAGGCGCTCTGACTCTCGCCTCCCGCACCGGCGTTCACGGCCTAGGCCGTTGGGTGGCGTTTTCCTGCGGAGCTTTTGGCGTCAGCCTGATTTTATTTTCATTGTCCAGAAATTTTGTGTTGTCTGCGGCGCTGCTTCTGCCCGTCGGCTTTTTCGTGATGCTGCAAATGTCGTCATCGAACACGTTGATTCAAGCCATGGTGCCCGATGAACTGCGCGGCCGCGTGATGTCCTTATATTCCATGATGTTCATGGGGATGGCGCCCTTCGGAGCGTTGTTCGGCGGCGCGATGGCGGACCGCGTGGGCGCTCCAGTTGCGGTGGCGATGGGCGCGGTGGCCTGCATCGGCGGTTCGGCCCTCTTCTGGTTGCAACTGCCGAAGATCCGCGTGGAAGCCCGCCGCTTAATCATTGCGCAAACCGCCGTCGGTGGAGAACCCGAGCAGGAAATCACAGCGCGCATCGTCGAAGATTAGAAGCAAAGAAATACGTAGGGGCAGATGTCCTCATCTGCCCAGTCGAGCGCAGCTCGACAAATTACTACTTTGTATCGAATCCAACCATCTTGTCATCCCGAAGCCCCGCGCTCTATCGAGCGGGGCGAGGTACCTTGCGAGTAGCGCCCAACCGAAAGGGTGGATGTGCATGTCTAACCATCCCTAGCCACATTGTCATTCCGAATGCTCTTTAGGGCTGAGAAATCTGCTTTTTGTAAACGAGCCCGCCTGTAATCGTACATACAGTTGTGTCCCATTTTGGGAAACGTACAGGAAGGCGTTTTACGGCCCGGTGGGGCTCTTGGACGAAAGAACGGGGGCAAGTTCGTCTGCGAGGACGATCGTCGCTCTGAGGCCATCCAGGACGCCAAGAAATGCATGTTTACGAGGGCTGCCCAACGCGCTGACGCAGCTCGGAAAACCGCCCCGAACGAAGAATCAACAACTTCCACGAATCGTCAATGACTTAGGGATGTTTTCTGGGGGCACTCGACATCGGGTTCGTCTAATCTTCGCTTAAAAATTAATGCCATAATCAGTCTAACTAGCTGAAACTAATACGTTAATAAACGAGATTGTGCACTTCATGCAAGGGAGAATGCTATGCTTAAGCTTCCCCTGTGGAGGTGTTTTTCGTGTTTAGGTACCCCGAAGGCCATAGCCCGAAATGGTGGAGAAACCATCCGGACAAATTGGCTCAAGCCAGGGAAGCGCAGGCAAATAAATCAGAAACGGAACCGAAGCCACCTCACGCAATTCCCATATCCGAAAGCACCTTCTTGTGGTCGTGTATTGGAATCTTCATTACATTTATTTCTCTCTTCTTGGCCGTGGTCATGAAAGACCCCCGCTGGTATCTCTTAATGGCGTTGCCATGGGGCGTATTGGCCATCTGGAAGGTGTGCTCTTATTTTGTAGAAAGTGCCCCAAACAAGTGGGCCTTGACGATTTTTTCCTCCTTAATCTTGGCATCCATACTCTTTAGGGTGTCCAAAGTGGAAGCCCTCAAGCCGGATAAATCAGACGCAGCCACTCACCCCTCCGATAAGCAGTCCGATCCTCCCACGTCCTCTTTTCCTAATCAGGACCCCGTCATAAAGCCGCAAATGCAGACGAAGAAAACCATTCCGCCCAAGGACATGCCGTTGCCTACTCTGCCCGCGACTCTAGTGCCGGAAGCGAGCAAAACAGAGGAACCGCAAAGGAAAGAAAACTCTACATTTCGAGACGATCCCGATTATTTCATTGTCGCGGCTGCCGGAAATTCGATGAACGTAGGCCCACAAAACAATTCTTCAACGCCCCAACATATTGCGCGTTTGGATGAGTTATATGTTGATGCGTTTGTGGATAATGGACAGTTAAAGCTGAACATCGGGCTTCAAATGGGCGGGGTATGGGGAAGCCCTGTTAGTTTGCAAGCCAATACCCTAAAGATGGAACAACCGGATTGGGACAGAAATTATGATGACTCAGCCGTGGAGGTAATTGACGATCACCAAATTGTTCGCCTGCAAGTCATTTATATAACGCCGCACAGCGTTGAAGTTTATGGGGTCTTTGCCACAGTGAGAGGAGATTTAATGCTACTTACCCCGAATGGATTTACTCCACTTATCCTCAACGGCCCAACCACGATGAAGCAAATTCAGGATGCGCTTAAGTCAGTACCGGGATTTCCCTTGAAGCCGATTTTCAAATATCCATCTCGCTACAACTTACATAAGCGAAATGAATAAGTTACTCAATATGAGACGAGGTGGGGCATCCTCTTTGGTGGCGATACAAGACAATTAAGAAATCTTAAAAGGTGAGCTAACTCCCTGCGCTTGCCCTACTCATACCTTAGCGCTTCGATTGGGTCGAGGCGGGAAGCGCGCAGCGCGGGGACCATCCCGCTGATTAAACCGACGGCGGACAAAATAATTGTGGCGGCAATCAAAGTTCCGGGGGCGATGATCAGGCGGATATCGCCAGCCTCGGCGTTCTTGGCGAAAGCGCTGTAGAGGGTGAGCCGTCCGACGGAAAGAGCGACGACATAGGCGAGCACAACGCCGAGCAGGCCGCCGATGAACGTAATGGTCAGGGCTTCCGCGAGGAATTGCATTAAGATATGCCGGCGCCGCGCGCCCAAAGCTTTTTCCACGCCGATTTCGCGGGTACGCTGCGTGACCGAAACCAGCATGATGTTCATCAATCCAACGCCGCCGATACCCAGCGTCAGCGTGCCGATGAAGCCGAGCAAAATTTTCAGGCCCAGCGTGATGACTTCGAACTGATGCACCTGCTCCATCAGATTGAATACGCGCATCGCGCGCCGGTCACTCACGTTGAACTTATGTTCGTTCGCCATAATCTCGCGCGCCGACTGCTCCAACCTTACGTAATCCGGAGTCTCGTAGTTAAACCAGATCGAGCCGAGATAGTGCGTGTCCTTGATGTCGCTCATCGTCGTGAAAGGAATGTAGATGACGCGGTTGATGTCGTCGTCGCCCTCCTGCATTTTGCCCGCCAGCACACCCACGACTTCAAAGCTCAAGCCGTCAATGCGGATGCGTTCCCCCAGCGCATTGCGCCCGGAGAATAATTTCTGCTTGGCCTCCGCTCCGATCATGGCCACGCGCGCGTGTTGCATTTCGTCTTCGGCGTTATAGAAGCGGCCCTGGCCCAATTTCAGCGCGCGAATATCGGGCACGTTCGGGTAATTCCCGCTGACATTGAATGTGTAGGTCCTGGTGTCGTATTGAATGGTGCAGTTCTTGTCCACGGAGGGCGTGATGTGCTTGATTTGCGGAAGGTTGGTGGTGAGCAGATCCACGTCATCCAGTGTGAAACGGATCAACTGTCCGGCTTTCTGCCCGCCTGCCTGCATCGAGCTTCGGTCTGGCACCAGAATCATCAGCTTGGTGCCAAAGTTGGCGAAGATGTTGGCGCAAGCCTGCCCGAAGCCGTCGCCGTAGGCTAGCAGCATGACGACAGTCGCAATGCCCCACGCCATACCGAGCATGGTTAATGTCGTTCGGCGGCGGTTGTGCCGCATGGCGCTATAAGCTTCCTGGAGAATGTCACGCCACATAGGTTATTCCGCTCGCAGCGCCTCCACCGGTTGGAGCAATGCCGCTTTGCGTGCAGGGTAAAGCCCCGCGACCACCCCCGCGACGGTGAGACTGCCGATTGCGATCATCGCGGACATCGGCACTAATCGTGGAGGATCGAAGCCTCCCGGCCCTTGCACCGTGTCCAGCAATGCCATGAGCGCGGCGGCGAATCCCATGCCGATCAAGCCGCTGCCGAGCGTGAGAATGATGCCTTCGAGAAAAAATTGAAACAAGATGCTTCGATTGGTCGCGCCCAACGCTTTGCGCAAGCCGATTTCCCGGGTACGTTCACTGACTGCCACCAGCATGATGTTGATGACGCCAATGGCTCCCAACGCCAGCGTCACGAGTCCGACGCTGCCGAGAAAGACATTCATCGCGTCAAAAATCGTGCCCACCATCTTTGATTGTTCAATCGTGTCCCAGCCTTCGAAGGCGTCTTTGTCGTGATAATCAAAGCCATGATTACGCGCGATGACCTTGTGAACTTCTTCCGTCGCCAGCAGATTTTCACTTCTTACACGCGGCTGGTAATTGATGAATGAAATTGAATTTTCGTGGCCCTCGCCTTTCAGCGGGAAAAACGTTGCCATTACCCGAAACGGAATGTAGCCGCGAATGTTCGTCGAGTTGTCGTCGCCGCGGCCCACCCGCTTGACCGTTCCGACCACTTCAAAGTTGATGCCGTTCAGCAAAATTGTGGCGCCGACGGCTGGGCGTCCGGGAAATAGATTCTTCGTCAGTTCATCCCCGAGCACAATTACGTTGCGCCGCTGGGTTTCATCCTGCCAGTTCAGCCACCGGCCTTGATTGACCGGCAAAAACCGGATGTCACTGTATTGCGGCTCAGATCCGACAATCTCGCCGTTGGCCGTGGCAAAGTCGCTGACCGTGTGAATATCCGTTCGCGCTAAAATCGGGACCGCGTTACGAACATGCGGCGCTTCCTTTCGAATATCCGTGTAGTCCTGATAGGTGAGCAGGTAATTGCGCCCGGAACTCATGTTTCCCGCCACCGCCGGCGCGCGCCCGGGGAAAATGAACATAATGTCTTTGCCGTACTCTTCGGTTTCGCGCATATTGCCGGAGCGGAAACCTTCACCCAAACCGACGAGCAGCAGCAGAGATCCCACGCCCCATGCGATGCCAAACATGGTGAGAAATGAGCGCAACTTGTGTGCCCACAAGCTGCGAAAAATCTGCGCGAAAGTGTCGAGAAGAACCCGCACGGCTGCCATCTATTGTAGGACGGAATAGGCCGGGAGTGGTTAGCGGGAGCGAAGTTCGTGGATAGTTTCTGGCAACGAATTATGGGCGAAAGGCGCGGGCGTAAGCGTCAGAACCAGCAGCAATAACGCGATTCCGGCTAAGACTTTGCGGGGTGTATTCACTCCCGGCCATTCCGGTACCATTGGGTGCCGCATCGCCGTCAGGCGCAGCAAAATTGCCCACACCAGCCATCCTGCCCAGAAGTAAAAAGACATTACGATTAACGCGAAAATTGTGAGGGTAGAGACCCAGCGATGCTTGCGCGGGGCCACAGAAAAAACGATATGGCCGCCGTCGAGCTGCCCGCCGGGGAGCAGATTTAGAGCTGTCGCGAACATTCCGACCCAGGCAGCGATGGCGGTGGGGTGCAAATTCACATTGGACAATCCCGAAGCTCCGGCCTTCACGCCAGCTAGCGGCAATGCCCACCATGCCAGGTGAAAAATCAAGGGATAGTGCAATTCAATGTCGCCCACGCCTGCGGCTGGATTGGCCAAGTGCGATAAGGGCAGGGCGAAGAACAGCACAACGACGGCAACGACAAATCCGGCGATGGGCCCGGCGATTCCGATATCAAATAAGGCCGACCGCGAACGGATTGGCGCGCGAATGCGAATAAATGCTCCCAGCGTGCCTATCAAAGTTGGCGCGGGAATAAAAAAGGGCAGCGTGGCATAGACCTTGTAGTAACGGCAGTAGAGATAATGGCCCATCTCATGGGCCATCAGAATCAGCATCAGTGTGGCCGAGAAAGGCACGCCTAACAACAACATAGATGGCTTTGCCAATATCTCCCGCCAGGGGAAAAACGACAATGCGTCGTCGCTCATGGAAAACGCGGGAAGGTTATGCAGGAAATTCGATTCCATGCGAACGCCGACCACCAACGTTGTAAAAATTGTTGCGACGAGCAACAAAACATGCAGCCAGTAACGTTGTTTCGGTGCCGCGATGGTGTAGATGCTGGTGGGAGTTTGCCAGCCCGGACGGTAATACTCCACGGTGGATTGTGCGGGCGGGAACGAAGGAGTATCTGGGGGAATAATTTCAGACATCAGAAAATCGGCATTAAGAATTCGGTTGAGAAGGAAGAAAGCAGTTGCAAGGCCGCCTCAGTCAATGAGCGTCTATTTGCATTTATTCCGTTATTTATTCAATCGCTTGCAACTCTTTGCCCGGCTTGAAGCGCACGGCTTTGCCCGGCGGAATGGAAACTTCCGCGCCGGTGCGCGGGTTGCGGCCGATGCCGGTTTTGCGCGGCTTTACGTTGAAGACGCCGAATCCGCGCAGCTCGATGCGGTCGCCTTTGGTGAGCGAACGCTTCATGCTCTCGAAGACGGTTTCGACGGCAATTTCGGCCTTGGTTTTGGTGATGCCCGTCTTGGCAACCACTTCGTTGATGATGTCCAGCTTGATCAAGGACTAGCCCCCGCTGCGCAATTCAGAATTGTCTATCAAGTCCTTGATGCTAAGGAAGATAAGCGAGATTGTCAACGGCATGGGTTGTCCCGTAAGATGCATTGTCATTTGAAATTTGGTAATCGGGTAATTTCGCAATAGAACCCCTGCGCAGCTGGGCTGGTTGTAAGGTTTAAATTACCCAATTACAAAATTTACAAATTACCCATTCAAGGAGTTTCATGATTAAGAGCGACCGCTGGATCCGCAAATACGCCAAAGAGCACGACATGATTAACCCGTTCTCCGAAAAACAGGTGCGGGAGGGCGTGATTTCCTATGGACTGTCTTCGTACGGCTACGATTTGCGTGTGTCCGATGAATTCAAAATTTTTACCAACGTCAATAATTCCATCGTGGACCCCAAACATTTTGACGAAAAGTCGTTTGTTTCCGTGACCGCCGATGTTTGTATTGTGCCGCCGAATTCTTTCGCGCTGGCCCGCTCGGTTGAGTACTTCAAGATTCCCCGCGATGTGCTGACGATTTGTGTGGGTAAATCCACGTATGCCCGCTGCGGGATTATTGTGAACGTCACGCCTTTCGAGCCGGAGTGGGAAGGCTTTGTCACGTTGGAAATTTCCAACACCACGCCGCTGCCGGCAAAAATTTACGCCAACGAAGGCCTGTGCCAGATTTTGTTCTTCCAGTCAGATGAAGTCTGCGAAGTCAGTTATGCCGACCGCAAAGGGAAGTACCAGTCGCAGAAGGGAATCGTGCTGCCGAAGTTGTAGGGGGAACGGCTTTCGCTATCCTGCTTTCTCCACTTCATCGCGAATGTGGCGCAACACGCGCATGTGAATCTTGTGAATAATAGCGTCCGACCACAGACGCCAATATTCCGCAGGCCAGAGCCCATGTTGGTACCATGTAGTTCCTTCTAGGCGCGTTCCACCATTTGGAAGCCGTGTGAGCCAAAACTGGCCGCCGTTCGATTGCAGGAATCCGTGAAGATGAGGCGGATCAATGTGGGAATAGGGCGTCCATTCGTCCATCGGCGCAGGGTTGGATGTGACAGAGAATTTAAGTAGGCGCGGCTCATCCCAAATCTGAATCGGTTCAACGAATGCTCCCGTAGAAAAAACGCAATGCCGTTCGGCGCCAGGGCCCGTCCCCGCGATTCCTGCACGGATGGGATACGCTATGCCGGCGCGAAATAGCCACTCGGTTGGCGGAGGTATTTCGCTGAAAGCAATAACTTGTTTCCAGACCTTCTCGGGCGGAGCCTGAATATCGATAGAAGATCGAACAACAAATACCGGTCGTGTTGGCTGGGTGGCATGTTCGATCCACTGCACGCCCGGCGAAAAAATCAAGAGCATTCCAAGCACAGCGGGGGCATTAGTCGGGAACCAGCGCTGACGTTGTACAAGATATCCAAATGCGCCTCCGATCGCAGCGAGAGGAAGTGCAATGGGCATTGCCATGAAAAGGCAGAGCACGCCTTCAATCGCCACTGCCAGCAAACCGCAACCAAAGAGCGCGACCGAGAGGCAAGCCACGCCAACACATCCTCCAATCTGTCGTGGTTGGCGCAAGCCATAAATGACAGCCGCCGCAAAACCCATAGTGAAGGGCAGCGCTACGAACAGCCCCCACCCATAGCTCGTGAGAATTCGTTCTCCGGCCCAGGCAATTAGGACGCCCAATGGAACGGTAATTAAAAGCGCAAGGGCCGCGCTACCCAAGGCTGTTCCCGGAAACATTTGACGAACCCCGCCGTCGAGCGGCACCTGCGCCGACTGTGCGCGTTCTGGCCATAGACAAAGCGCAATAAAGAACAATAGGTTCAGAAACGGAGCGAAAAACAGAACGATCAGGTACGGTGATAGGCCCGTGCTGCGCAGCCTCTTCATCGTCTGCGCGACTCCAATCCAGATAAAAGGCAGCGATGCGAGCACCAATGTCTCTAGAAAAACGGCGTCATTACTGTGCAAGTCGCCGATCCGTCGAATGTCCTGCATCGGTACCCAATAATTGAAGAAGCCCCATGGGCGATGGAAGGAAAAGGCGACGAGGCGGTCGATATTGTGCTTTAATGCGAATCCGACCAACCCGATAACCGCGTAAGTCCCGCGGTCAATGGTTCCACTCGTTTGCCACAATCCAGAGAACGTGATTTTCATATCAATTCCGTTCTTTGTACTTTTTCGAAACTCCCAGTAATTTCGTTAACTTCCCGTGAAGGCGATATACGTTTTTGAGGGACTGCGCAGGCATGCGCACAAATTCCTCAAATAATGAGGACGTCATGGTCAGGAATTCCAACATCTCTTCCAGTCGTTGCCGGGTGTATGTCGCCTCTGCATCGGCTTTTCTTAACTCGGTGACGCACTGTTGTATGACACTCAAGGTCGGGGCAATCTCGCGACGCTTTCGCTCTTCGGCGACAATTCGGAAAATTTCCCAAACATCTTTAACTGATTCGAAATGATCGCGGCGATCACCCAACTGATGGATAGCGTGGACAATGCCCCAACCCTGCAATTCACGCAAACTGGTGCTGACATTCGATCTTGCGACGGATAGAGTAGTGGCAATTTCTTCGGCATGAAGCGGGACAGGAGAGAGGAAAAGCAGAGCATGCACTTGGGCTACTGTGCGGTTGATGCCCCAGCGTGTCCCCATTTCGCCCCAGTGAAGAATGAAACGCTGCTCAGTAGTGTTCAGTTTCATCTGTAATTTCTGTTAATACAGAAATTACAGATATCAATTATTTTGGTCAAGTTTGCATTGCCGTGTATTACAACGTATGCTTATGTATTATGAAGCCCGCCGAGAAGCTTGTGAGCTTTCGTGCCTCCTCCGAGAAGATAGAAGCTCTCGATTCACTTGCTGGGGCCAAGGATCGTCCTCGCAGCTATCTCATCAACGAAGCGATTGCCAATTACATTGAACTGCATGCTTACCACGACGGGCTCGTCCGCAAGGGACTCGATGAGATGCGCAAGGGCGATGTAGTTCAACACGAGGAAGTCGTCAAACGTCTCAGAAATAGGGGACGGTCGCGCTCGTGATCGAATGGTCGAAGCAGGCAGCCCGCCAGCTCGACCAAGCCTATGATTACATTGCACTTTCCAACAGCGAGAGCATTGCCAAGCAGGTCATCTCGCAAATCATCAAAAGTGTTGAACGGTTGGCAGCATTTCCCATGTCGGGAAAAGTGGGGCGTGTTTCTGGTACTCGCGAGTTAGTTATTCCAGATACGCCTTTTGTCGTTGTTTATACCAAACAAAAGAACCAAATTGTGATTCTCGCCATCTATCACGGCGCACAACAATGGCCCGACGCTTTTTAATGGAAATAGACTTGGACGAGGTTAACTATTCTGCAATTCCCGCCCTACTTCTCGCTCTCTTTGTACATGTATTTGATAGACGGCTTGAAAATCATCAGGTTGGGGGCGCCGCCGGTGCGGTTGATCTTCAGGCAGTCTTTGTCGTACCACTCGATGACGCCGTGAATTTCTTCGCCGTCGTGCAGGACCAGAATCATTGGAGTTTTAGACTGCATCTGCTTCTGGTAATAAAAATTCTCGGCGTTGGTGTGCTCCGGTGGGGCAGCTTTTTTGGCTCCGCCATTGGTGTGGTTGTGAGCACGGTCACGATCATTGCGTTCGCGTCCTGGAGCGGGCGCGGAGTGGGCATGATGGTTTTCGCCGCGGCTGAGCGAGGGGCGGATGAGCTTGCGGTTGGCAAACTCTTCGGAGGTCAAACTGCG
The DNA here is from genome assembly GCA_021325035.1 of Terriglobia bacterium. Classification (GTDB taxonomy): domain Bacteria; phylum Acidobacteriota; class Terriglobia; order Terriglobales; family Acidobacteriaceae; genus JAJPHW01. The sequence continues at coordinate 14,939 of JAJPHW010000212.1, read as the reverse complement.
CTCGGCTGGGATGGAGTCGATCGCATCTTTCATAATTTCACCTGCTTTACCTGTACGAGGTAAATTCTTGCGGGCCACAACCCCGTGGCGCGACTTGATTGTGGATACAGGGACGTGAAAACTTTTGACTAACGTAGCACAGGAATGGTGCCGTGACAATATGGCATCTAGGCGGTTGGTTCAAGCGCGGTAGCGAAGGCGTCCAAAGAGAGCGAACGAAGAAGGTTTCGGCGCATTCCGCGTTCGACTTCCGCGAGGCGGTCGGCGGCCTGGGCGATCCAATCGAAGCCGGTGGATTCAGCCAGCTTGTGCAAATCCGCTTGAATATCGGTGTTGCGGATAAACTGCGGCGTTCCGGAATTCAAAAACATTAAATCCTGCAAAACCGAATAAGTGGCACGGAGAAGGTTTTCGATTTTTTCTCGGCCATCAGCTCCGGCGCGAAATGTTTCAGTGAGTTTAAAAAGCTCGCTATGGTCGCTGCGCCGGGCGGCGTTGAGCAGTACCAAAGCTTGTGAGCGGGCGGCGACATAAGCGGCAAGGTCGAAGTTGCGGGCGCGTCCGATGGCGCCTTCAGAGAGCCGCGCGACAAGGGCGCGTTGTTTGGCATTCCAATCGGGACGATTTTTGGCCAGATATTGCTCGACTTCTTCCACGGGAAGGGCGGAGAGCGTTACGATCATGGAGCGCGAACGCAGAGTGGGCAGCAATTCTCCGGGGTTGGTAGTCAGCAGGAAAATTGTCGCGAACTCGGGCGGCTCTTCCAGAACTTTGAGCAGGGAATTGGCCGCTTCTTTCATAAACGCAGAATCGGTGAAGATGTAAACACGCTCTTTGCCTTCACCGGGACGGTAATAGATGGTCCCAATTACACGGCGCACTTGGTCCATCTTGATCATCAACTGCGGCGGGTCGGGCGGGATGACGAGAACATCGGGATGCGTCTGCACGAAGATGCGCGTTTCTTTCTTGTCGGTTTCGCGGAGGTTTTCGCGGGCCTCGACGGCTTCGGCAAAACGAGCACTAAGGTCTTCGCTTTGGGCAATGCGGGTGCAGTTGGCGCAGTGACCGCAAAAGTCCGGCAGGCCGTTTGTGACTTTGGGCTCGAGGCAATTCATTGCCTTGGCCAGCATCAAGGCAAGCGTATATTTACCCGCGCCCTCCGGGCCGGAAAGGATTACGGCTTGGGGAAAGCGGTTGCGGGCCAGCATATCGCGCAGGCTATGGACCACTTCGGTATTGCCGTGAAAATCAGAAAACCCCATAAAAATATTTCACCATAGAGGTACCGAGATACAGAGAAAACAAATTCAGGATTGCTATTTCTTCAATTTTAAGCGCGCGGAGACAATTTCCATGATTTTTCTATGGGTTTCGTTGGGCGTACCGCGGGCATCCACGATGCTGACGCGGTGCGGTTCGCGCTTGCCGATAGCCAGAAACGCCTGATGGACGCGAGTAAAGAATGCGCGGTTTTCGCGTTCGAAACGATTTTCATCGCTTTTGCGATTGTTTTTTGCGGCATGCGATGAATTGCGCAGGCGGGCACGAGAGACGCTCATGGCAACGTCGCAATCCATCAAGATGGTCAGATCGGGCTGCAAATTTCCGCAGAGAATGCGGTGCAATTCGAGGACAGGAGCGCTGCCCAGCTTGCGGCCTCCGCCCTGGTAAGCTTCGGTTGAATCAGTGAAACGATCACAGAGCACGATTTTGCCCTCGGCTACGGCGGGAAGGATAACTTCATGAATATGCTGGGCGCGGGAGGCGAACATGAGAGCGAGTTCGGCGTGCGCATCGAGGCCGGCGGTGCGAGAGTCGAGCAGGACCTTACGGATATTTTCGCCGGTTGCGGTGCCGCCGGGTTCGCGAGTCATGACAACATCGAAGCCTTGTTTGGCGAGGGCGGATGCAAGCTTTTTCAGTTGCGTGCTTTTGCCACAGCCGTCGAGGCCTTCGAAGGTAATGAATTTTCCGCGTGACACTCGGAGATCATAGCAAGATTTCTCCGCCGAGCACGTGGAGGGCGCAGAGAAACAGAGGAAATCGAAGAATTACCGATAAGGACATGAAGTCTCACGAAGAAACAGAAACCACATGCACATAGATTTAATCTTTCGTTACTCCGGCAAATAGATCCGTTTCCTGTACAACGGGGCCGTAGGCTGTTGTTGCGGCCAAATGGAACAATTCCTGTCCGCCGCGCTGGCGGACCATACCTTCCCAGCGCGCGAGCAATGGCACCTGTGTAGCGTGAGCCTTGAATGCAGCGATCTTGTCTTCAACAAAAGGCGCTATGTCAATGGAGGCTGTGATAGGGGGAAGGTTCACGGGTTGACGATCGGGCAAAGCGAAGGTCGCGGTCGCGTAGTAAAGTTTTTGCGCGCGGTGAGGTTTTAATGCAGCAGAAATTTGTTCGGGGAAGCGATTGTCGCGTCCAGCCCAGTGAAAGGCGAGCGTGGCAAACACCGATGCCATGGAGTGGTCGGTGTGGGCGGTGACCGCTCCTTCGGGTCCGAATGACATCATCACGTGAGGACGGAATTCACGCACATGGCGGGTGATTTCGGCCACGACTTTGTTGGTTTCCTGCCGATGGAGTTGGCCGTCGGGGTAGTCGAGCACGAGTCCGCGAGTGACTTTAAGAATTTGGCAGGAGGCCGCGAACTCTTTGCGCCTGATCTCTGCCAGTTCGGCATCACTCTGGGCCGTGCCTCGATGAGAACCGGCTTGCCCGGGCGTGAGGCAAAGAACAAAGGTTTCGACGCCGCGTTCGTGGTAAAGACGAAGAGAGCCGCCAAAACCGCCGGCTTCATCGTCCGGATGAGCGGTTACGCACATGAGGCGAAGCATGGTGCGATTGTAACGCGGACAAGTGAATGCCACGCGGGCAAGGCCCGCTCCACTTAGTCAATTCAAATAGTTCTTCAATTGGAAGATGGAATCGGCTAGAATCGTGCGCGTTGGCTTGCCGTTCCCAGCGACGGGCTGACTCGAGGAGCCTCCCCGGGTGCATGTTTTAGTCACAACCGACACGTTAGGCGGAGTTTGGACGTACACCCGCGAATTAGTCACAGGCCTTGTCACGCGCGGCATTCGCGTGACGCTGGTTAGCTTCGGGGACATCCCGCTTCCTGAACAAACGCACTGGATGGATGGCTTGGAGGGGCTGGATTACCGGCCCACGGCATTTCGCCTCGACTGGATGCAGGATGGGCAGCAAGACCATGACGAGTCCGCCAATTATCTTGTGGCGCTGACCCATGATGTCAAGCCTCACTTACTACACTTAAATCATCTTGGGCATGGCAGCTTGCCAGTGAAAATCCCTCGCGTCGCCGTGGCCCATGGCGACATGATCAGCTGGTGGAACGCAGTGCATGGATGCGACCCAAAGAACAGCGAATGGTTGCGATGGTATCGCGATGTCATTACGCGGGGTTTGCGACAGGCGAGTGCGGTCGTTGCTCCTTCCCAATGGATGCTGGACGCGGTGCAGGAGTGCTACGCGAGCGGAAGGCACGGCACGGTAATTTATAACGGACGAAATCCAGTTCAATTTAATCCGCATTTGAAAAAAGAAAATACCGTGCTTGCAGTCGGCGGCATGTTGGATGCGGGAAAGCAAGTAGTCCTGCTCACACAGCATGCGCAGGCAGTTCCTGTCTGCATCGTGGGGTCGGATCGCGTGCTTCCAACGCCACAGCCCACCATTCGCACCGATGTGAAAGTTGCTGTCGAGCCAGTAAGTCTTGCAGTGAAAGGACCACAGACCGAGGCGCAGATGCGCACGCTTTACAGCCGGGCATCAGTTTATGCCGCAACAGCGCGCTATGAAGCATTTGGCATGACAACGATTGAGGCCGCGCTTTCACGCTGCGCGATTGTGGCGAACGATACGCCGCTGCACCGCGAGATGTGGAGCGATGCAGCTCTCTACTTCCGCACCAATGACGCCAAGAATCTGACCGAAATTATCGGGGCATTGAGTGAAGAGCGCGATATCTGCCAGGGATATGGAAACCGGGCTTATCAGCGGGCAAGAGAGCGTTTTACGGCCCGGCGCATGGTGGGTGAGTACATCGAGCTTTACCGCGAACTGATTGGCATCAATGTCGCGGCTGCGTGATTGCGTTTCATAATCGTTTCCTACCCAAGTGTTCCCCGTTAACCCGCCTAAATGAGAAGTTCAGTGGACAAACTGGTATCTTGGATTCGCCATTATTTTCGATTTAGGGAGAACCAATATGTCAAGCATCAAGATCACAGTGAAAAAGAATGGGCCGTTCCGCGTGGAAGGACCCGAGGGCGCAGTGGAGTTAGTGGACGCAGACGGCAATAAGTATGACCTGACGGGCAAGCCGGCATTTTCCTTGTGCCGGTGTGGCGGCTCGGTCAATAAGCCATTCTGCGATGGAACGCACAGCAAGATCGGATTTCAAGGGGCAGAACTCGCGGTGAAGAAAGCAGACGAGGGCCAACAACAGTAGCGACCGAGGGGAACATGGGCAAAGGCAGAGACGGCAAATTCCAGGAATGCGAATTTAGCGACAAAGAACTGGGCATGAATCGCGAAATTTCGCGGCGTGATTTTATGAACGGCGTGGCTTTAACGGTCGGCGCAGCAATGCTGCCTTCGCCGGTGTTTGGAATGTTGCCTCAGACTATGCCCGATTACTATCCTCCTGCGCTTACGGGATTGCGTGGCAGCCATGTGGGCTCGTTTGAAGTCATGCACAGCGTCCGCGACGGTACGTTTTGGGATAGCGCTGGTGCTGCAAGCGATACCGGTGAGCGCTACGATCTTATTGTTGTCGGCGGGGGCATCAGCGGGCTCTCCGCGGCGCATTTTTTTCGTAAGCAAATGGGGCCAAATGCCCGCGTTCTGATTCTGGATAATCACGATGATTTTGGCGGCCACGCCAAGCGTAATGAGTTTCATAGCGATCGTCACATGATGCTCGGCTTCGGTGGAACCTTTTCCATTGAGAGCCCCGCGCCGTACAGTCCGGTTGCGAAGGGATTAATCGAAGAATTGGGAGTCGATGTTCCTTCCTATCACAAATATGTGAACAAGAAACTTTATCGGTCTCACGGAATGCATCCTCATATCTTTTTCGATAAGGGCGGATTTGGGAAAGATAAGCTGGTGATTAATCCTGATCCTCGTTATGGAGGAGAGAGCCGGGGATCTGGCGGGAGCATTCGTGTTTTTAAGCAATTTTTGAAAGATGCTCCGATTTCTGATCAGGCCAAGAAAGATTTGCGGCGGCTCTATACCGAGAAGAAAGATTACATGCCGGGCCTGAGCGATGAAGAAAAAAAGGCACGGTTGGCACGGATGAGTTATGAATCGTATTTGACCGATGTGGTCAAGGTGAGTCCGGACCTGGTGAAGATGTTCAAAGCCATGCCGCAACCGTTGTTCGGGGTTGGCATTGACGCGGTGGCCGCGCAGGACGCATGGGGACTCGATGCGCCGGGATTCGATTGTCTCAAGTTGAGTCCGGCGCCGGGGAAGGGAATGAACCGGGATGCGATCCCCAACGATGAGGCGGAGAAATATTTCTTCCATTTTCCGGATGGGAACGCGACCATTGCGCGATTGCTGGTGAGGAAATTAATTCCTGACGCGATCCCGGGTAATTCAACGACAGATGTTGTGCTAGCGAAGGCAGATTATTCGAAGCTGGATCGCGATTCATCACCAGTGCGCATTCGTCTGAACAGCACGGTCGTACGCGTGAAACATGTTGGCGACGCGTCCAGCGCGAAAGAAGTGGAAGTGACGTATTCGCAGGATGGCAAGCTTTATTCGGCGAAGGGTGGGAGCTGCATTCTCGCCTGCTGGCACGTCGTGATTCCATACATCTGCGAAGAACTTCCAGAGAAGCAGCGGCAGGCGCTAGGGTCGGCGGCAAAAGTCCCGCTGCTTTATACAAATGTTGCGATTCGAAACTGGACGGCTTTTCAAAAACTAAAGACGAATGCTATCTACGCGCCGGGGATGTACCACACGTTTATGAATCTCGATATTCCGGTGAGCATTGGCGGATATGAGTGCTCAAAACGGCCCGAAAACCCGATTGTTGTGCACATGAGCCGGACGCCCTGCCATCCGGGATTGCCGGCACGCGACCAGCATGTGCGTGGTCGGATGGAGTTGTACACCACGAGTTTTGAAACCATGGAGCGGAAGATTCGAGAGCAATTTGCACGGACTGTGGGGGCGGGAGGTTTTGATCCGGCGAATGACATTACGGCGATTACCGTGAACCGCTGGCCGCATGGGTACGCCTACGAGTACAACTCGCTATGGGACAAGTTTTGGCTGGAGGGGACGGAAACTCCGTGCGAAGTCGCGCGAAAGCCGTTTGGGAGAATCGCGATTGCCAACGCCGATGCCGGCGCATACGCCTATACCGATTGCGCGATTGATCAGGCTTGGCGCGCAGTAGGCGAGCTGGCAAAGGCATAGGCTCAGTGAATGGTCTTCGTCTTCCGCGACATGTAGTCCATCAGCAGATATTGGCCGAGCGTGTAAGGCGTGGTGAAGTAGGCTTTGCCGCGGCACATCTCCGTGACTTTCTGTACGAACTGGATCAGCCCGTAATCGGAGGCGAGCATGAAGGTGTTGATGAGGACTCCGGCGCGCTTGCACTTCGAGACTTCTTGTAGCGTCTCGCTGACGACGAGGGGATCGAGGCCGAAAGCGTTCTTATAAATCCGTCCATCTTCCAGCGTCAGCGCGGACGGTTTGCCGTCGGTGATCATGACAATCTGCTTCATGTCTTTGCGTTGGCGCTGAAGAATTCTCTGCGCCAGGCGCAGGCCTTCGCGGGTGTTGGTGTAATAGGGGCCGACTTTCACGCGGGCGAGTTGCGACAGAGGGACTTCTTCCGCGGAATCGTGAAACAAAATCAACGAGAGCGAGTCTCCGGGATATTGCGTGCGAATCAGGTGCGAGAGCGCCATGGCAACTTTTTTTGCAGGAGTAAAGCGGTCTTCGCCATACAAAATCATCGAATGCGAACAATCGAGCATGAGCACCGTCGCGCAGGATGATTGGTATTCGCACTGATGCACTTGCAGATCGGAGTATTCGATATTGAGCGGCAGAGTTAGGCCTTCGCGCTGGATGGCGTTAGACAGAGTCGCGGTGATGTCGACATTGAGTGTATCGCCGTACTCATAAGTACGTGACGATCCGCTGGCTTCAATGCCGGTGGCAAGGTCGCGGGTGTCGTGTCGTCCAAAGCTGGATTTTCCTAGCGAGCCCATCAAGTCGCGCAGAGTTTTGAATCCGAGGAAGTCGAGGCTCTTGTCGGTGATTTCGAATTTTGCCTGCTGGGCTTCGCCGGTTTGTCCGCCAACCGAAGATCGCTGTGAAGGATCGTGGGGCTCGTCGATTGAAATGTAGTCTTCTTGCTCCATGCGTTCGATCAACTTCTCGATGAGTTCATCGAAAGTGCCGTCCATTTGCATTTGTTCAAGGCGTTCGCGCATCTCTTCATCGAGTATGCCCCTTTCGAGCAATGCTTGCTCAAGAGCGCGGCGCAGGTCGTCGAGCGTTTGCTCGCCATCTCCATACATGGGATCGCCGTAGCCTTCAAATCCGCTTTGCAGAAGATAGTCGGAGAGAGCGCCCAGCAAGTCCTCCAGGCTCATTTCGCCAGCGGGGTCGGGGACGTATTTGGAGTAGCGGATCCGCTTCATAGTCAGCTGCCAGTTGCAAGCTCTCAGTTGTACGGCCGTCGTCCGCGAAATCTTTCTTCCGGTTCCATGGCGCGCTCGGCAGGCTTGGGCTGTTTTTCGCCTGCTTTAAAGAGCCGCTCTTCGGTCCGGCCGATGCGCTTGTGCGCGTGCAAGCCCTCCAGAACAAATTCTGCGGCGGAGGCCAGCAACTCGGGGGCTTCGTCTTCTTCCACGTCGAGCTTGCTAAGTTTCTCCATCAACCCTTGAATGCCACGCAGAGATTCCAGTGATTCTTTGGCGCTCGAGGTGTCTGGCATTTGGATTTCGCCGCCGAGGTCAAACCACTGGACAATCTGGCGCATCTCCACACCTTTGAAGTATTCGTCGTAGGTTTTGGCGATGGCGGTGCGGATGAGTTCACGGCCGACGTGATCGGCGCCCTTCATCTCGCCTTCATATTCCAATTCGAGTTTGCCGGTGATGGCGGGCAGCGCGGCGTAAATATCGCCGATACGGGGTACAACCATCTTCTCGTCGTGGCGAATGGCGCGTCTTTCGGCGTTTGAGACGGCGTTCTCGATGGCAGAAATTGGCAGGCGCTGGCTAACGCCGGAGCGCTTATCAATTTTCTTGTCTTCGCGTGCAGCAAATGCGACACGCTCAATGACTTCCTGCACATAGCTTGGAATTTGCAGTTTGCGTCCGTTGCGCTGCGTCCAGGCTTCTTGTGTCGTAATGGCAATGCCTTCTTCGACGGTGCCGGGGTAATGGGTGCGAATCTCCGAGCCGATGCGGTCTTTCAGCGGCGTAATAATTTTTCCACGGGCGGTATAGTCTTCGGGGTTTGCACTGAAAACGATAGCAACATCGAGCGGCAGGCGAATTGGATAACCCTTAATCTGCACGTCGCCTTCCTGCATGATATTGAAGAGGCCGACTTGAATCTTTCCGGCAAGATCGGGCAGTTCATTGATGGCGAAGATGCCGCGATTGGCACGCGGTAGCAAGCCGTAGTGCACCGTCATCTCGCTCGAAATCTCGTGGCCGCCGCGGGCGGCTTTGATGGGGTCAATGTCGCCAATGAGATCGGCAATCGTGACATCCGGAGTTGCCAGCTTTTCTATATAGCGTTCTTCGGGACCCAGATAGGCAATGGCAACAGCGTCGCCATGTTTGGTGACTTCGTCCCGGCAACGCTTGCAGAGCGGCGAGTAGGGGTTGTCGCGAATTTCGCAGCCAGCGATGTAGGGCATGTGGGAGTCGAGCAACGAAGTGAGCGCACGCAGGATGCGGCTCTTGGCCTGACCACGCAACCCGAGGAGAATGAAATTGTGTCGCGAGAGAATCGCGTTGACGATCTGCGGAACGACTGTATCGTTGTAACCGACAATCCCCGGAAAAATCGGACCGCCCGTGCGCAGCTTGGCAATCAAGTTTTCGCGCAACTCATCTTTCACATAGCGCGAGAGCAACTGTTTTTCAGAAAAGGGACTGGTGCGTAATTCACCAAGCGTGCGGGGCAAACTCATGAGGACGGACTCCCTGGAAGCGCTATCTACGCTGATTATACGCCGTACTCACGCTTCACAAAGCGTGGCCGTTGCCGCTGGCTTTCTTGCGTACATGGGTTGCGCGGCGTAGGTTGGGAAGGATCGTTTCGAAAAAAGAAATCAGTGCCTGAATGCGCTCATTCTCTGTGTTCATGGTGAGCAAACTTTGCTTGAAATCGAGGTCCACAGGCAACGAAGAAGCGAGATGAAAAGACAGCAGGCCTTCTTCAATTGTTTCTGAGCTCTCCGGTTGTACTCCAGCAAGGGTAAGTATCTCGCCATGCAGAGCGATGGCTTTCGTCATGTCCTCAGGAGCTGGTGAACCGGGAGCGTCCTGCAAATACAAGACCTCTGCCTGAAGAAAAGCGCGGCTGGCATCCACGCGCAAAATCTCAAAACGCTGCACTCCGCGGGTGATGATATCGAGGCGGCCATCTTCGTATTTGTTTGTGACAGAAGTAATTTGAGCTGTGCACCCGACCTCCGCAACGCGCTGTTCTTTGGCTTCCGCATGGATCTCCACCCGCACCACGCCAAAGTTCTGCTTTTTTGCGAGGCAGTCAGCAATCATCTCCCGATACCGGGGCTCGAAGATGTGCAACGGCAAATTTGCGCCGGGCAAAAGGACAAGATCGAGAGGGAAGATTGGGAGCAATGAACTCAACGAAACTCCGTGCGGTGGAACATCGTCAGATTGTACGCTAGTTTTTTCTGGCTCTTGACGCGGATGCATCATCGGAATAGAAGCAAGAATATGAACTCATCGCAGGAACTCGCAGGCAAAGTTGTGGTGATCACCGGCGCTTCCATGGGTATTGGCGAAGCGATTGCTCAGTTGTTTGCCGATAAAGGCGCAAGCGTGGTTTTGTTGTCACGAGATTTAAGTCGCGCAGAAGCGGCGCGGGCTCGCATAGGGCACGGCGAACGAACATTGGCCCTGGCTTGCGACGTGCGGAGGCGTGAAGAAATTGATCAGGTCGTGAATTTTGCGGTCAGGCAGTTCCAGCGGATTGATATTTGGATCAACAACGCCGGACACGGAATCCTCGACAGCATTGCAAATGTGGATATGGCCGCATGCCGCGAGACCTTCGAAACAAATTTTTTCGGTACGGTCGAGGCCATGCAAGCCGTTATTCCAGTAATGAAGCAGCAGGGCAGTGGAACGATTGCGAACATATCCAGTGTGGCAGGGCATATTCCGGTGCCGTTTATGGGGATTTACAGCGCCACGAAATTTGCTATGAATGCGATGGGCAAAGCGGCCCGTATTGAACTCGAGCAATTCGGTATTAATGTGCTTACAGTTTGTCCGGGATATGTGCGAACGGAATTTGGCGCCAATGCGATTCGCGGCAAAGAATTGAAACAGGTGCGTCCAGAGTCAGTTCGTGGGATTTCCGCGGAGCGCGTCGCGCACGCTGTGCTGAAAGGTTGTTTGTCCGGAAAACGCGAAATTATCGTGCCGTGGACGATGATTCCCGTCATCAAGCTTTATCAGTTGTTCCCAGGCTTGGTTGAAATAGCGATGAGAAAAATGGCCAGACAGCGAAAGTGATTAAGAAAGGTCTTCGAGCATCGCAGTCATTTCCGATTGCGCATGATTGTTGCCGGTCCGCCGCGCAGATGAAATCCCATCCGTTAACATGCGTTTGGCTTCGTCCACACGGGCGGCTTTCACCAGAGTTTGCGCGGCCATGAAGTATCCAGCGGTGTAGTCGGGATGCGCTTCAAGAAGCTTCTGAAACTCCGACAACGCCATTTCCAGATTTCCCGCGTTCGAGTGTTCCATGGCGAGTCCGTAGCGGGCAAAGGCGTCAGTAGGATTCTGGGCAAGAATTTCTGTCAGCATGGCAATACGATCCATAGACAATCAGATTACAACATGGCTTTCTTCGTTCTTTGTACGTGGCCATTACAATAGAAAGTTATCCATACTTCTTGCGGAGATCATAAATATTCATGCATACAACTAATGAACTTAAGCCTAAACCCGTACGCGAATCACAATCGGAAATGACCGAAATCGTTTTACCAAACGATGCCAATCTAGTAGGAACTTTGCTCGGAGGCCGGTTAATGCACTGGATTGACGTTGCGGGGGCTTTGGCGGCATTCCGACATTCCCGGCACTATGTCGTGACCGCTTCGATCGATCACATGGATTTTTGGGTTCCCGTTCGCATCGGCGATCTGGTGATTTTACGATCATCCGTCAATCGCGTTTTTCGTACCTCAATGGAGATCGGCGTGAAAGCATGGGTGGAAAATTATCTGATTGATGACTGCAAGCATGTGAGTTCGGCTTATCTCACATTTGTTGCGGTGGATAAAGAGGGCAATCATCTGCCTGTAGCGCCTGTAGTGCCGGAAACGGAAGAACAGATTCGGCGTTATGAAGATGCAGGGCACCGCCGCGAAATTCGTCGCGCGGAGTTAGAACGGAAGAAGCGTTAAGCGGTTCGACGAAGTTACTGTGGTTCTTCCCTAACTTCAGGATTGGGCAGCGGGGCTTCCAACTCTTTTTCGCGCTTGTCACGAGCTTCTTTGTCCATTGCGGACACCTGCTGCATTTCTATACGGGCTTCTTCGGTACGCCCCAGCTTTTGCAGCACTTGGCCACGGATGTAGTGAACACTCGAGTTGTCGGGGCTCGCTTTCTGCGCGGCGTCAATTTCTTTCAACGCCAGCGCATACTGTTTTTGCCGTTCGTACACTCGCGCCAATTCATAGTGGGAACTCGCCAGTTGCGGGTCTAGTTTTAATGCGGTTAGCAGGTTTTTTTGCGCCGCGGCGTCATTTTGCTTAGCAAAATAAACAGCCCCAAGTTCGTCATAGTCGTAGGGAATGCCTGGCTCGATAGCTATATCTTTGAGGAATTCGTCGCGGGCCCGGTCAAGATCTTGTTTTTTCAAATAGGCAAGACCCAAATTGAAATGCAAGAATGGCAGTTTGGGGTCTGCTTTTTCGGCCAAACCCAGTTCCTTGATGGCGTCGTCGTACTCCTCGCGATTCAAATGAGCTTTACCCATCAGGAGATGAAATTCCGCCGAATCTTGTCCAATCTCAACTAACTTGCTCAAAGCGCGCTGTTCCAGTTCTGTTTGTTTCGCTTTGCCGGCAGCAATTCCCAAAACGTAGAGATAATTTAGCTGGCTGGATTCCTGCGGCCAAAGAGGTTCCAATGTATTGGTAGCATCGGCATAGCGCTCCGTGAAGAAGTAGCAAAGGCCCAATAAATATCGGGGTTGCAATGCGTCCGGCGCTTCGTGCACAACCGATTCAAAGGGAGCGATGGCTTGCTGAAAACTGCCTTGCCTGTAATAAACCAAACCAATATTCAGTCTTATGCCGGCGACTTGGGGAGCCATGCGCTCCGCTTTGTGCAGCATTTCCAATGCTTGAGGCCACTCCTTTCGACGCATGGCGATGACGCCCAGGTTGGCATACGCACCGGCAACGTTTGGATTTATGACCAGAACACCACGGAAATCCCGCTCGGCGTCCCCCAATTTTCCACTACGCAGCGCTGCCTCACCCTGTTCGAAAAGCCGCTGCGGATCTGCATTTTGTGCCAACGACAAAGTTTTTTGTTGGGGCTGAGAGGGATGATTCTGGGACAAAACGACCGGGGAAAAAGCTCCAATCGCGCCCAGAAACATGACAGATAGCCATCGAGTTTGAAGATTCGAGCTTGACACTGGATGCAACTCTCTGCTGTAGTGTCCGCCAGCTTGTGCTTTTAATTCAAGTTGCTTTTTGCGGCTACAAAAACGATTTTGTAAGCGGGATGCAATGGTAACGATTCGGGATGTGGCGAAAGACAGCGGATTCTCTTCCACGACGGTTTCCATTGTGCTCAATAATGCCCCGCTGGCGCGCTATATTCCCGCCGTCACGAAAAAGAGAATTGAGAAATCTGCAAAAAAGCTGGGATATCGTCCCAATCTTTTTGCCCGTTCGTTACGCAGCAAGCGCACGCATACCGTGGGAGCAATGGTCTTCGATCTCACAGATCCCTACTGTATCCCGATTTTTCGCGGTATCGAAAGCGCGTTGTATCAGGCTTCTTATCTACCCATTCTGACGGATGTTCATAATGACCGGGCCCGTTTTGAGCGCTATCTCGAGATGCTGCTCGATCGTCGCGTAGAAGCGTTGATCGTTCTTGCCAATTGGTTGTTTGTGAATATTGACGTGCTGGGCGATTTGGAGAAGAGCAGCATACCGACTGTCATGATCGGGCAGGAACTGGAAAACGATTCCATCAGCTCCGTCACGGTGGATAACGAACTCGGAGGCCGCCTTGCCATCGAACATCTTCACTTGCTTGGCCATCGGAAGATCGCTTTTATTCGTGGCCCCAAGACTTTGGGCGATAGCGCGCCGCGATGGAAGGGAATTCGTTCTTTCGCGAAAGCCAACAATCTTGAACTTGATCCACATTTAATCATGGACTTGCCGGAATCGCGTGATCCAGCCTCCAGTTTCGAGTCCGGATTTAAATTGACGGATGAGTTGGTGGGCCGAAAGCATTCATTTACGGCTCTCGTAGCTTTCGATGATATGACCGCGTTTGGAGCGATCCGCGCTCTAAGTCAAGCCGGATTGCGTGTTCCCGAAGATTGTTCAGTCATTGGGTTCGACGATATTGCCGCATCTGCTTTGTACACCCCAGCCCTGACAACTGTGAGCCAGCCTCTGGAAGAAATGGGCAAGCTGGCGGTGGGCATCGTTGCCGATGGAATTAACTGTGTTCTGGAGAAGAAAACAGTGCCGGCATTACATCGAAAACTGGCTCCAGAATTGGTTGTCCGAAGCTCAACTATCAAGCTGCGCTAATTTCTGGGGCGACCTCCCCGAATTTTCTTCTTGACAGTAAATAGGCAATTAACGCACTATTCATACGTTTTAATAAAACATTGGCGTAGCTCCGTCCGATGGCAATCGCGCCGCCAATTTGCGTTGAAAGTCCGATTTCTTTGGCATTAACTGGGGTGAATTTCATGAGAATCCTGCTTCGTGGGTTGGGCGTATTTATTGCAGTCCTGATTGTCGCTTCGGCGGTTTGGGCGCAGGACACGGCATCTATCACAGGAACTGTGACTGACTCCACGGGCGCGGCGATACCTGGCGCGAAGGTTGCGCTGACCAACACCGCCCAAGGAATCAACCGCGCGGCCACGACCAATGGCAGCGGCGACTATCTTTTTCCAGCGCTGCCCATCGGCAGTTACAACGTTTCTGTCACGGCAACCGGTTTTAAGGGATATCAGGCAAAGGGCATCGTGTTGAGCGTTGGACAAAAAGCTCGTAACGATATTTCTTTGCAAGTGGGCGCGAGCGATGTGGAGATCACTGTTCAAGGCGAAAATATTGCGCAGGTGCAAACGCAATCTTCGGAATTGTCGGGGACCGTCAATGGGAAAGAAATCAGCCAGCTTCAGTTGAACGGGCGCAACTTCACGCAACTCGTAACGCTGGTTCCCGGCGTCAGCAACCAAACTGGACAGGACGAGGGTACCGTCGGCGTATCTGGCAACGTGAGCTACAGCATCAACGGGGGCCGCACCGAGTACAACAACTGGGAACTCGATGGCGGCGACAACATGGATAACGGCAGTAACACCTCGCTGAACGTTTATCCCAGCCTTGAAGCGATCGGTGAGTTTACCGTTCTGACCTCAAATTACG
>JAJPHW010000196.1 GCA_021325035.1 Terriglobia bacterium | reverse complement strand
TCCGATGGTGGCGCCCCGTTGTCGCAATTGCTCTTTGACGCCAGCGGGAATATGTATGGAACAACCTACTCCGGCGGCGATTTGAGTTGCAGCAACAACGGCAGCGTAGGATGCGGCGTCGTATTTAAGCTGACTCCGAAGGGCAAAGAGACGGTAATCCACGCCTTCAAAGGAACGCCGAATGATGCTGCGAATCCAAGCTGGGGCTTGACCGTCGATTCAAAGGGCAACGGCTACGGTACGACACTCTATGGCGGCACAGCGAATGTGGGTGCGATTTTTAAAGTTTCATCCAACGGCGTGGAGAAGCTGCTTTACAGCTTTACCGGCGGAACGGATGGCGCGTATCCGCAGTCAGGTTTGACGATTGATGGCTCGGGCAATCTTTTCAGCAATGCAGTCTTTGGCGGCGATTTAAATTGCAGCGCGCCAAATGGCTGTGGGACGGTGTTTAAGCTGGTGCCGTAAACGGAGCGCGAAAGATCATGGAGACGATTTATGAAATGGTTTAGTAGGGTGTCAAAACTTATCCTAGCACTGTTGTTCGCGTACTCTGTGCCGTACATCTTCGCACAGACGTTCAGTGTGCTGGACACATTCACCGGCGCCAACGGTGCAAACCCGAGTCAGTCTAACTTGCTTGACATTGGGGGCACGCTTTACGGGACCACATATTACGGAGGCTCGTTCAACGCGGGGACAGTTTTGCCCTGACGAGCAGCGGTCAAGAAGCGGTGCTGCACAACTTCACTGGGGGCCCCGATGGTGCCGGACCAAGTTCGACTCTGGTTCGCGATAAGGCCAACAATGTTTATGGCGTGACACTAACTGGTGGTGATTCGAGTTGTCCCATTGGAGGAGGCATTGGCTGCGGAGTTGTTTTCACAATCTCGAGCGGCGGCCAGTTTAGCGTCGTTAATACTTTCCACGGGGGGACGGACGGAGCCTTTCCTGACGGGCTCGTTATCGACGCGTCGGGCAATCTCTATGGCACAGCTGACTACGGCGGCATAGTGAATTCCAACTGCCAGTTCCCTGCGGGCTACGGGTGCGGCCTCGTTTACAAAATTGACCAAGCCGGAAACCAAAGGGTTCTTTACAGCTTCCAGGGCCTGAACGACGGTTACTTTCCCTTCGGACCTTTGACCAGAGATGCTCAAGGCAATCTATACGGCACAAACCTGTACGGCGGCTACCTTAATGCGTGTGCAGGAGCGGGCTGCGGCGTGATCTTCGAAATTGATACAAGCGGAAACGAAACCACGCTGCACGCATTCCGCGAAACGGATGGTGCATTCGCAAATGGAGCGATGCTGCAAGATGTGAAAGGAAATCTCTACGGTACGGCCCAAGCAGGAGGTCGCCTGAGTTGCACAATAGGTGGGTTCACTGGATGCGGAGTTATTTTCAGGCTGGCTTCAAACGGTGCATATACGGTACTACACGTTTTCGCCGGCGAAGATGGGGCCAATCCCGCGACGGGATTGACGGCGGATTCGCATGGCAACGGCGTCACTACAACTCAATATGGTGGGACAGCAAACTTCGGCACCGTCATCGAATTAACTGCGGCGGGTAAAACGGAAGTTCTGTACAGTTTTACAGACGCCAACGATGGCGGATATCCCTCATCTGGAGTCACGATCGACCGTTCAGGAAATATCTTCGGTAACACGTACCAAGGCGGTGACCTTAATTGCAGCGCTCCAAGTGGGTGTGGAACCGTATTTAAAATCGTGCCGTAGCTAGGAGGGCGGGGCACCGCCTTAACTTTTAAGTATTCGCAAGTCTGTCCCCGTCATTTCTTTTGGTTCGGGTATTTCTAACATTCCCAGTACTGTCGGCGAGATGTCGCGGAGTGAGCCGCCGGGCTTCAGAGAAAACTTCTTGCCGTTTTCGGCAACGACAATAAATGGCACGGGATTCGTGGTATGCGCGGTGTGCGGGCCGCCAGTGGCAGGATCAATCATCTGCTCGGCGTTGCCGTGGTCGGCGGTGATAAGCATGGCTCCGCCTTTGGCGCGCACGGCGAGTTCGATGCGGCCGAGGCAGGCGTCCACGGTTTCGACGGCTTTGACGGTGGGCTCGATCTTACCGGAGTGGCCGACCATGTCGGCATTGGCGAAGTTGACGATGATGACGTCGAAGGTGCCGTCCTCGACAGCTTTGACAACGGCGTCGGCGATGCCGGCAGCGGACATTTCTGGTTTGAGATCGTATGTGGAAACTTTCTGAGACGGAATGACGAGGCGGTCTTCGCCGGGAAAGGGCTGCTCGACTCCTCCGTTAAAGAAGTAGGTAACGTGGGCGTATTTTTCGGTTTCGGCGACGCGCAGATTGCGGAGATTCATCTGGCCCATGACGTTAGCTAGGATATTGTTCATGGATTCGGGCGGAATGACGACCGGCAAGCTGAACTTTTTGTCGTACTGCGTCATGCAGATATAGGTGAGATTCTTCGGACCTTTGTCCCGAGGAATAGCTGCGTCGAGGTCTTCGGCGCCGGGGAGATCGCGACCGCCTTCAGCGTTTAATCCGCTTTCGCGTGTGAGAGCGCGAGTGATTTGGCGAACGCGGTCTGCACGAAAGTTGAAACAGATGCAAGAATCGTCATCGCGAATTGTGGCGATGGGTTCGCCCTTTGAATCGGTGCAGACGAAGGGCACGATGAATTCATCGGTGACGTTTTTGTTGTAGGACTCTTTAATTCCCTGCACCGGATCGGCGTATTTGCCGCCTTCGGCCTGACCGAAAACCATCGCGTTGTAAGCCTTGGCAATGCGCTCCCAGCGGCGGTCGCGGTCCATGGCGTAGTAGCGTCCACTGACGCTGGCGATTTTGCCGGTGTTGTATTCCCGAATTTTTTGCTGAAGCTGCTCCATGTAGCCTGCGCCGTTCGTGGGCAATGTGTCGCGGCCGTCCATAAAGGCGTGAACGAATACGCGCTCTACGTTTTGTTCTTTCGCCATGCGCAGCAGCGCATAAAGATGAGTCTGGTAGGAGTGCACGCCGCCGTCGGAGAGCAAGCCGAAAAGATGCAGACGACGGCCGCCAGTGCGGGCATTGGTCATTGCTTTGAGAAGAACGGGATGCTGGAAGAATTCGCCGTTCTGGATCATCAACTCGATGCGGGTGCTATCCATGTGGACAATGCGTCCAGCGCCGATATTCAGATGGCCGACTTCGCTATTGCCCATTTGGCCTTCGGGGAGGCCAACCGAAGGGCCGCTGGTTTGAATTAGAGTATTGGGGTATTCGCGGAGCAGGCGGTCATAAACCGGCTTGCGGGCGAGGGCGATGGCGTTGGCTTCGGTCTTGGGGCTGTATCCCCAGCCGTCGAGGATGATGAGAACGAGAGGTTTGGGGCGCGACATTGTGGATAAATCTCCGAAATGATAGTGGTGCGTTTGATAAGGAAGCGGGCCAGACGCGCGTTTTTTTGCCGCGCGGCCCGCTCAGATCCTTCGCCTCGTAAAAAGCACTTGCTCAGGATGACAACAAACTGCACCACTATACAAAATTTGAAGCTACTAAAAGCCGAAGAAAGAATCTAACATGGAAAAGCAATCGTAAAACCAACATCCACTGCAGCGGACAAGAATGTCCGCCCTACACGAGGTATTGATGGCAATTAGTGATCTGATGCTGCAAGAGTTTGAAGTGGAAGCGAAATCCACACGGGCGATTTTGGAGCGGGTGCCCTTTGATAAGGCGGGCTTTGTGCCGCATCCTAAATCCATGCCGATTGAGAAGCTGACGCCACATGTGGCGGAGATGCCGGAGTTCGGCGTGACGATATTGACGACGCCGGAACTGGATTTCAGCAGCGCTCCCCAGCGAAAGCGGCCGACCTTTGAGGCAACCAGCATCTTAAAGGCATTCGACGAGGGCGCGGCGAAGATGCGCTCCACACTCAAGAACATGAAAGACGATGCGTGGACAGAGCCGTGGAAGCTGAGCTTTCAAGGCAAGCAGATTTTCAGCGGATCACGATTTTTGGCTTATCGCCAGATGTTTTTGAACCATTTGGTGCATCATAGAGCGCAGTTGGGAGTGTATCTGCGTTTGAACGATAAACCGCTGCCAGCGACTTATGGGCCTTCGGCCGACGACAGGATGGGATTCTGATTTTTGCCGATATTGTGTCTATGAGATGGCGGCCCTGGCGATTTGTTATGCTGGCAGCGCTGCTGCTGATTAGCGCTCGATCCCTTCTGGCGCAAGCGAATGCGCCTGCGACGGGCGCGAATGACAGTGCGCCGGGAAGCATCAGCGGAAGCGTGGCCGATACGACGGGCGCGGCGATCGCGCAGGCGCGGGTGCGGTTGAAACAGCACAACGGGGCGTTTCTAGAGACGGGATCGATCTCCGACGGGCGTTTCTTTTTTCCGCGCGTGGTGGCGGGAAGCTTTGAGATTACGGTTAGCGCGAGCGGCTTCGCTACGCAAACCGTTTCTGGATCGGTAAGTTCGGGGCAGGTCGCGGAAGTGCCGGAGATTAAGCTGGCAGTCGGTACGGCGATGACGGACATCCGGGTTTCCGAGACGCAGGAAGAAGTTGCAGAAGAGCAGATTCAAGAACAAGAGAAACAGCGGATTATCGGTGTGATCCCCAACTTTTATGTGACGTACATTCCGAATGCTGCGCCTTTGGTTCCGCGGCAAAAATTCAAGCTGGCGTGGAAGACGCTGGTGGATCCGTCGGCGTTCGTGATTACGGGAGTGATTGCCGGAGTGGAGCAGGCGAGCAATTCTTTCGGGGGATATGGGCAGGGCGCGCAAGGATATGCGAAGCGCTACGGAGCAGCTTATGCGGATTTCGTAAGCGGAACGATGTTTACGGGAGCGATCTTCCCTTCATTATTTAAGCAAGACCCAAGATATTTTTATAAGGGTACTGGCAGTGTGCGGCAGCGCGTAGATTATGCCTTGGCCAATGCTGTCATCTGCAAGGGAGACAATGGACATTGGCAGGCGAATTACTCGAGCATTTTAGGAAATCTGGCAGCGGGCGGGATTTCGAATCTGTATTATCCGGCGCAGGACCGCAATGGAGCTGCGTTGACTTTTGAGAATACTGCGATCGGCATCGCGGCCAGCGCGGCGGCGAATATCATTCAGGAATTTGTGATTCCGCGGTTGACGCCGCACAAACCGAAATTACCTACTGATTCTTCTACTGGGAAGCCGTAATTCTCTCAGCTGAATAATGCGACTTCGGGCGTGTCGTCTTTAATAGCGGCGGGGCCGAGTCTGACTTTCTTTTCGAAGCGCAATCCAAGCTTAGTGAGGAGTCTGATGGATTTTTCGTTCGCCGGCTTGGTGATGGCGACGATGCGTTGGAGTTGTAAGACATTTTTTCCGTAGTTCATTACTGCTTCGGCAGCTTCGAGAGCATAGCCTTGTCCGCTGAAACGAGAGAGCAGGGCGAAGCCGATATCCACGTCGTCGAGTATGGGGCGTTTGATGAGGCCGCAGATGCCGATTGCACTTCCCTGCTTGAGCTCGACAAGATATAAACCGAAGCCGAGCCGCTTATACATTTCCATGGGGCCGTTCAGGATGTAATTGCGAGCGTCGTCGAGCGAGTGGACGTTCTTGTCGCCGATAAATTCGAGCCACGCGGGTTCGTTGACGAGTTCGAGAATGAAGGCTGCATCGTCCAGATTGAGGCGGCGAAGTGAGAGCCGCTGAGTTTCGAGGATGGTCATCCGGGCGAACTACTTTTGCGAATCCTGCATGGCTTTTTTCTGCTTGGCTTGATCTTCGGCGGCCATCTGCTTGATTTTTTGCATGGCGGCGTCCATCTGTTTTTGCATGCGGCCATAGGAGGCCTGCATGGATTCGGTTGTCAAAGCAGGCATTTCGTGGAGAGCCTTTTGGCCGGTCGGCGAGGCGTAGAAGTCGGTCATGGCGGCGATGTCGGCGTGATTGAAGTGCTTCTGGTAGATGGGAATCATGTCTTCCAACATGCCATCAATGGATGTGTCTTTGAGCATGGTATCCATGGCTTGGTCGTAGCTGGCGAGGCGCGCTTCGGAGAGCGTCGGATCTTCACTCTTGAGCGTCTCGTGCATAATCGAGCGCTGCTGCTTGCGGACGCCGTCGAGGGTTTCACTGATTTGCTCTTTGACGTGCATGACGTTGAAGAGCTTCTGCACGTCTTCTTTGGTGGCGGGGGCGGCGGTTTGGGCAAATGTGGGGAGAGCGAGAAGCAGTAGGACGAAAAACGCGTGTTTCATGAATGGAAGCCTCGGAGCCGGAAGATGTCTTACCAGATTAACTCAATTGAGTAATTTGGGAAGATTGCCGGAAAAGGTCTCCCTCGTATCCTGCCTACGCTGCGCTCTTAGTTGCTATTCGTCTTCTTGTCCTCGGCGGCCATTTTGTCCATCTGGGCTTTCATCGCCTGTTTAATTTCGGGAAGTTTCTTGGAAATGATATCGGTGGTCGCTTGCATAGATTCCTGCATGATGGCCGGCTGCTCGCTTTGCAGCTTCTGCCCTACCGGGCTCGTATAAAAGGCCAAAATGCCGTCGAGATCGGCCTTTGAGAAGTGTTTCTGATAGATGGGCACGAGCGCATTAATCATGTCGTCAACCATTTGACCAGACAAAACGCTGTTTAAGGCGGTGTCCACCACCTGATCAACTCTTTGAATCTCTTGCGGGGTTGCGTCCGGCTTTTCCTGCTTCAAAGACTGCTCAGCCAGCTTCTTCTGTTGGACGCGCATACTGTCCAGCATCATCGTCATGCGCGACCTGACTTGGATGAGTTCCATAAAGCGGACGACTTCGTCGCGGGTGGATTGGTCAACGGCTGGTGCGGCATCCTGCGCGAAAAGCGGTAAAGACAAAGTTAGAGAAAAGATGGCGATGGCGAAGATTTCCCGGACGAAGAGGCGAGTTTTCATACATAGCTCCTTGAAAGCAGGTCTATTTTAGGTTGCGTTTTGAGCGGTTACAACAGGGATTGTGGATGCGGGAGTTCAGGGACTTTTGGCTTCAAAAGTGCGGCGTAAAGGGCGTGGCGCGCCTTCGCCAGCGTGGTTCTGGACAGCGCAGGAAACATCTACGGCGCAGCGTTGGCTGGCGGAGGTTGGCTGCGGCGCTTTTATGGGCTGCGTCTGGCTTTAGAGATGGGTTCCCTAAGGGGCTCACCACTTAGCTCTGCCCCGTAAGTCTTAAAGAAGGAACGGCGTGTGATGCAAAACAAATCCTGCCTCAGTGTTGTGTTCATGGATAAGTCGTTTGGCGAAGGCGTGCTTTCTTGGCGAAACCCGCGGCGCTCTGCGAAGCGCACGCTGGTAATCTCTGAGACTGCGAATTACCTTCGATTCTCCAAAAGCAAAATACATCGGAAACATATCGCGAAGGTCATCATCGGCGATGAAGAACAATAGACCGTCCCCGTAACCTTCTGCGTATGCCGCATCATGGTATTTTCGGCTTTTTAGTTTTTCCGGACCAAGCGTATCAATATAAAATTTTGCCATCTTGATCGGGTTGCACGCATGTGAGTAGTAACCCGTGTGCCTGAGCGCGAGTATCCGCTCAAGCGCATGAATAAATCCATCTTGATAGCTCATCCCGAACACGACATCGGGAAAACGCTGGGGGTCAATGTCCGACAGTTGATCATGAGCTTTTAGTATTTTTCTCAGGAACTTACTCACCCCTATATATCGCTCATCTCCAAGGAGTTGTCGTTTTGACACAAATAGTTTTTTCACTTCCGAAACGAAATGCGTCCCATCAGTGTATATAGGTGTTAGATTTCTTTCTCGGAATCTGGCATCTGACGAATGATCAAGGGTCACAATATAACTTTGCGGACACAGTCCTTTCATCTCTGCAACGAGGGCGCTTTGCAGATGGATGAAATCATCATCCGAAAAAGAAAAACCTATATATACGATTGTTTTGGTTGCGAGGAGCATTCGAAGCGTGCTTCCCAACACGCCGGTAGTTAGACGTTGTTCGCACAAGTTGTAGTCCTCGCGAGTCGCGACTATTGAGCCATAGCTATCAACTGAGCCATGTATCTTCAATACTTTCCGGCCCGGCACTTTCCAGAATGCGAAATCTTCTGCCGTCACGAACGGCGTAGCCCCGCACTCGTCCTCAAAGTAAGAGTCCCAATTTGTTGTAACAATCTCTTCTACAACAGAAAGCGTGGACAATTCGCTATGGAACCGCGTCGCTCTGCGATACAGTTCGGGGAATGATCGGACATACTCCAACCTATCTTTTATTTTCCTGAGAAGGTTCGCACGCCCATCGGGCTGGCTACAATACTTAGTCATGACGTCCGGGAAAGCCGGCCTTTCCTCAGGGCGAATGTCAAGTTCACCACAAACTTCTTGATACAAGGTGTACGGATACACGGCGTGATTCTCTGTACTAACGCCTGCACCTGCAAAAATAACGACCTCACCGTGTATAAACCGCTCGTAAAGATCCTTGGGCAGCTCGAAAGGACGATTGTCTCCACAGATTTCGCAGCGACATGCACCTGAATGCGATCTGGCGGTTACGCTACTTTTACGCATGGCAGTATTCTACAAAAAGCGCCGATGGGATTCGGTTGGCAGGGGAGATTCGTCTGCACTCAATCTTCACCGGGCAACTAGTACCAGGCTACGCAAATTTATGACTTATAATTCAGCGCCTTTATCCCCAAATATCTCGCCGCGTCTCCTAACTCTTCTTCAATTCTGAGCAGCTGATTGTATTTGGCGATGCGGTCGGTGCGGCTGGCGGAGCCGGTCTTGATTTGTCCTGCGCCGGTGGCGACGGCGAGGTCGGCGATGAAAGTGTCTTCGCTTTCGCCGGAGCGGTGGGAGATGACGGAGGTGTACCCGTTGCGACGGGCGAGGTCAATGGCGTCGAGGGTTTCGCTGACGGTGCCGATCTGGTTGACCTTGATGAGAACGCTATTGGCCACGCCCTTGTCAATTCCCTCTTGCAGGCGTTTGGTGTTGGTGACGAAAAGATCGTCGCCGACGAGTTGGATTTTTTTGCCGACGGCGTCGGTGAGAGTCTTCCAGCCCTTCCAGTCGTCTTCGGCGAGTCCGTCTTCGATGGAGACGATGGGATATTTCGAGGCCCAATCGGCCCAGTAGTGCGCCATTTCGTCGGAAGTCTTGGAAGTATTGTCGGACTTCTTGAAGACATACTTGCCGTCTTTGAAGAACTCGCTCGAAGCTGGGTCAAGCGCGATGGCGATTTGCTCGCCGGGTTTGTATCCGGCTTGCTGAATGGCCTCGAGCACGACTTCGATGGCTTCGACGTTCGATTTGACCGATGGCGCGAAGCCGCCCTCGTCGCCGACGGCGGTGTTGTATCCGCGCTTCTTGAGCACGCCTTTTAAAGTGTGAAAGACTTCGACGCCCCAGCGCAGAGCTTCGGAAAAAGATGGCGCGCCGACGGGCATGACCATGAATTCCTGGAAGTCCACGTTGTTGTCGGCGTGAGCGCCACCGTTGAGGATGTTCATCATCGGAGTGGGCAGAATGTTCGCGCCGGCTCCGCCGAGATAGCGATAGAGCGGTTCGCCGAGACTTTTGGCCGATGCGCGGGCGCAGGCCATGGAGACGGCAAGAATTGCATTGGCACCGAGGCGGGATTTATTGGGTGTGCCATCGAGCTTGATCATTTCGGCGTCAATTTCGCGCTGCGCGGATGCGTCCATGTCGGCGAGGGCTTCGGCGATGTCGGTGTTGACGTTATTGACGGCCTTCAATACGCCTTTGCCGAGAAAACGAGACTTGTCGCCATCGCGCAGTTCGACGGCCTCGTGCTCTCCGGTGGACGCGCCGCTGGGAACGATGGCGGTCGCGGTGGTTCCATCGGCGAGAAAAACTTCGGCTTCGACGGTGGGGTTGCCGCGGGAGTCGAGCACTTCGCGGGCGATGATGTCGGCAATCATGGTCATGGGATGAGGTCCTTATGATGAGTTTGATGAACACAAATTATAGCGGACGAGCGAAGAGGTCTCGATTAGATAGCCGAAAAGCAGGTCCCTCCACTACGCTGCGCTCCGGTCGGGATGACAGCGGGGCAAAGGCCAGGGTATTCCGGGAGTTATTGTTTGGTTAACTCCCCTGACTTAGATTCGTAAGTAAGTAATCGAATTAAGGAGGTGTCATGAAAAAGCTTGCAGTGGGTTTTGGCATTTTGCTGATGGCGGCTATGGCTTGGGCGGAAGGTGGCGTTTCCCTGCCCGCGGGTACGGCGCTCAAAGTGAAATTGGAGACGACGCTGACTACGTCGAACAATAAAGTTGGCGATCCATTTTCAGGGCGGCTGACCGAAGCCGTTGTTGTGGATGGAAAGACCATCGTTCCTATCGGAACGACCGTTGAAGGACGTTTGACTCGCGTTACGGAGCCGAGGCGCATTGCGGGGCGGCCGACCATCGGGATTCTCCCGGAAAATCTAGTGCTGCCGAACGGGGAGAAGTATGTGCTCAATGCGACCTTAGTGGACACAAACCGCGGCGGACATACGGATGTAAACGAAGAAGGGCAGTACAAAGGCGAAGGCCATACGGGAGTGGATCAAGTGGAAGTGGCCGCTGGGACCGGCACTGGAATGTTGGCCGGAGGGTTAATCGGCGGCGGCAAGGGTGTGCTGATTGGCGGCTTGGTGGGCGCGACGGTCACGACGGCGCACTGGCTGATGAAACACAACTCCGCTTACCTGCCGGCAGGTACAGAGTTGGTGATGGAACTTGATCGTCCGCTGGAGATGGCTCCGGCGAGCGGCGGGCAATAGTTCTGCCTTGGCCGAATCAAGCTGAATTTATATAAGTCGAGGCAGTTAGCCTTCGATGTGGCCTTGTACTTCTGAGAAGTAACTACACATTGCGCCGACAGCCTCGATGGTTTTGTTCAAAGTGGAACGGTCTGCCAATCGGGCTACTTGTTGCGGCGAATAGCGCAAGCGCAGACGGTCGGTCGCGCAGCGGGCACTTAATAATTCAATCCACGCAGATTTTAGGTCGGAAACTAAACGGGTCTCATCGGCCCGTTTTTCATTATTACAGGACACCATTTACAGCTCCAAATCGGAAGAATACGGAATCAAGACGGAGAATTTACTCTTCTTGGGAATGTCCGGGTGTGATAAGAATACGGTGTTAGTTTAACGCTGTCAATATTTATTTATACGGTGTATAAGTTAGAATAACGATTTTCACGGGGAGATTCGACCATGCCGCCACATGCCGATCCAGCTTTAGAGAAACGAATTTTGGATGCCGCCAGGAAATTGTGGCGCAAAGGCGGCGAGAAAGCGCTCACGATGCGGGCGGTTGCGACCGCGGCTCGAACCACCACCCCCACGCTTTATGGCCGTTTCCGCAATAAGTTGGAGATTATGCGGGCTTTGCGCATTCATATCCGGCAGGAATTGTATGCCATGCTCAAAGAGACAGAAACGCCGCAGGAAACCTGCGAGAGTTACATTAATTTTGCGTTGAGCCGTCCCCATGAATACCGTTTACTTACGGAAAGTTGGGCCCTCGCGCACATTATGGCGGAGCCGACGCCTTCGTTTGACATGATGAAAGAGCGCTTGGCCAAACGTTTTGGTGGTCAGCCTAATGAGTATCACCGGTTAACTTTGGCGCTTTGGTCCATGCTGCATGGGATGGTGACATTGGCGATTTCAGGGCGTGCTGATAAGAGCTTGCAGGCTGACATGCGGCAGGCTTGCATGGAGGCGCTGGAAACGTTGGCCCTCACCATGCCAACAGACAAACGTTCAAATCAGCTTAAAGCCAGCGCGACAGACTAAGAGCCATGCGCGAGCATTTCCTCTTCGGGCAGCAGCGAAACCTCAAGCCATCCTTCCTCTGGAAGAATGGCTACTGGCAGGCGATTTTGCGAGAGACTTAAGCGTAGGCGCAGCTTGCCGCCAGTTACGGCGTTGAAAACGGCCAGCGGAATTTTGAATTCAAAACTGCGTTGCAGCGCCAGCTTGATTTCAGATTGCGATTGCGTGGAGTTAGTAACCGGCGCTTCCCTGCCTGCGTTCAGGCTCCAATCTGTGAGTTTTCCGTTTAGTACAGTTGCATCCAATTGAGCAGTTTGACGCTGGGATTTCTCTTGCGGCGGATAGTATTCCACGGTTGCCGCAATCTGGCAGGAAAGAGTTGAAACCGGCACCGAGAAATCAAGCCGTGCGTAGAAGTTAGCCTCGTCAATTCCGGCGTATAACGCGTGCAGCAGGAACACCTTACCGTGCATGGAGCCGGAGTGGGCATCGGCGGAGTGCATGGCTGCGCCAATCCATTCAAAATAGCGCACTAGGTCGCCAGTGATGCGGGGATGTATGTAAGCGGTTTGCGCCAGGAATGGCGGTTGGACGGCGATGCCTGCAATAGGCTGTAGCAAATGGTCTGGCGGGGCTGCACCCAGGGCTCGATAGATGTTGGAGAGGTGTTTGCGGTAGAGTTCGTCGAAATCTCGGTCGTTGGCGGAATGGTGCTCGGGGCCGTACCACCAATTCCAATCACTGCCCTCGGCGATGAGAAGCTCTTCATAAGCGAGCTGCCGCTGTGCTTCCGTGGCATGGGGTGCATTTTCGGAATAAAATTCCCGGGAGCGATAGAGATAGTCCCAGGCGAGATTGTCCTCGGGGGCGCCGATCCAAACATTGAAGTTCGCGTTAATCCAGGAGCCCGGAACCAGTGTCTTGAGCGTATTGAAGTTTTGTTGACGCGTTATGGCCTCGGATACGGTGACAGCTTCTACGCCCGGCTCATTTTGCAGGCGATCATAGAAGCGGCGCAGAAATTCGCGGCCAGATTGGGGGAAGTACTCCCATGCGTTTTCGCCGTCGAGAATGATTGAGACTAGTGCATCTTTCCCCTTACTTAGAACTGGTTGCGCAGCTTGTTGAATGTTGTGCATGAGGTGGTTGGCGGCCTCCTGCGGAGGCATGCCGGAGTAAACGAAACCGATCAAGTCAGAAATCGTGTGATCGCGAAAAATCAGGTGCATTTGAGTGTCGCCGGACTCGTAGCGATGAATGGTGTAGAGCTTTTCAGCCATCGATTCCGGCAATTGCCCGTTCCCATCGCGAGAGAAGTGCGTCCCTAAAGTACGGGAGAGAACGCCTTCGTCGGTGGCCATCCACTGCACGCCCAGGGAGTGCGCCAGGGCCAACGCTTCCTCCGACACACTACCTTCCGAGGGCCAAACTCCACGAGGACGAATGCCGAAAGTCTTCTCATGCAGCTCCAGGCCACGCAAGAGTTGGTCGCGCGCGTCTTCGGGATGCTGAAAGCGATTCTGCGGCAGGGGAAGGCCGGGCGTGGATATTCCACCAATGTTGGTGTCACAAACCAGGGGCAAAATGGGGTGATAGAAGGGCGAAGTGGAGAGCTCTATGGATCCTTTCTTTGCAGCATCAGCATGAGCGGGCAGCACGCGGGCTAGAAGCTCTCGTTGATGTGAAACGACGAACTGCTGATCCGCCTGAGAGTAATTTCTGCCTTTCTGAATTAGCTCAGCAATTTCAGGCTCATCCAGAAAAAACTCATCGAACCAGGCAATTTGCGAAAGCACCTGAAGGTCGGTGAAATCCTGAGCGTGGAAGTAATTTTGCGCCTGGTCGGAGTGCCCTGCGTTTTGCCAGCGTTCGAAGAGCTCGCGATAGCGAGGATAGCGGCCAATCATGTGGGTGGGATTGGCTTGAAACAGATACTGCAACGCGAAGCGGCGCTCCTCTGCATTCAAATCAGAAGAAGGCTTGGCGGCGATATTCAGAAAGGGGTCATGTGCGGTTCCGGCGACGTAGTCCTCGATTTGCGCAATAAGCGAAGGGACAAGGTTGAATGTCTGGTGGACATCGGGAAACTCGTCGAGCAACTTGACCATGCCGTAATAGTCTTTGAGCGCGTGCATTCGCACCCAGGGCAGGCGGTATTGGCCGTTGAGCAGATCTTTGTAGAACGGCTGATGCTGGTGCCAAAGAATGACGACGCGCAAAACAGGCATGAGAAATGTTTTCTAGAGCTGGGAAAAGTCTAGCATGCTGAATTTTGGTGTCCGAAAACAAAGGGCCAGTCTGGAAGACTGGCCCTCAATGACGAGCTCAGGGCAGTTATTGTAGAGCCGATTGCGTAAGTTTCACTGCGCAGTAATTACCTGTTCCGCAGGGTGTAGTGGTCAGTGCCGGTGGAGGTTGCAAAGTACCGAAGTAAATACTGGCCGCTTGCGGCTGCGTGCTGACGTTGTCAATGGTAAATGCGCTTGTGCCGCCCCAATATCCAGTTGCGGCGCTGGTTGGTTTGGTGGCGCTTGAGGTGATACGGGTGTTCACATTCCACTCAGTGACCATGTTGGCGCCGGTAGTCGCTTGATAGTTCCCTGTTCCGATAAAAAGACGATCGGTGGTTCCATCAAAGAAGTCCACCAAGGGCGAACAAGAGCCCGCGGTGTTGGTGGCATTGTTGATATTGCGATTGTCGGACAGTACCGGGGTTGTGTTCATTACGCCGTTCGGAGCAGAAAATGATAAAGCGTAAAGGCTTGGTTTGGTGCCGTCGGTCGCGTCGCTGCCGCAGGCGTAAAGTGTTCCTGCGCCGGTCTTCGGACCTGAGGTCCAATAAGCATTGTCAAAGTCGCCATCCAATGTGTATTGGGCGGTGGACAGCCCGATATTGGCTGACACTGCTGAAGTCAGCGCCAGATTTACTTGATATACGGTTGAAAATTTATTTGTAGAATCAGCTTGAGAAAAGACGTAGATGTAGCCGTTACCCGTATCGAGATAGGGTGAGAGAACAATGGGGTCTGACGCGGATGTGCTCGCCAGAGCGATAGAACCAGCAGGCGTGAAACCACTGGCCCCAGGGGTAAATCCGTACAAGGAATATCCATCCGAGACGTAAACCACGTTGTTGACCTGATCGTACACGGGCGAGGTCAAATAATGCCCTGAAGTCGAATTCACATTGATGCAATACTGCAATGTCGGTGTTCCTTTAAAGACACCCGTAATGCGGTACAGGTTGCCATTGTTCGAACCCACATAAGCAGAGTCAGTGTTGTAGTCAACATAAGGAGAGGCATTGCTGGTTGCGGCGCTGCTGGCGCTGCAGCCAGTCACCGTTGAACTGCTGTAACTCAATTGGACCAAAGAAGATCCACCGGAACCCGGTTTTACCGGAGCCGTGGCGCTTGTTCCTTGTCCGGCGACCCAAGTCAATACGTTGAAGGTCGCAGGGTTACCCATATCGACATAAGCAACTTTTGTGCCGTCTTCTGAGAGCACTGGAGAAAGCGCGATTCCAGATGAACCAGCAGCGTAAGCCCACATGAAAGTTGGATTTGTATAGTCGCTGGTCGGAGGTGTCTGCGAACCATTCGGACAGTACGACGAACTGGTGCCGGTATAAAGATTATTCAGTGCAACAATGTTTGCCTGCTTTGTCCCTGTTGTTTTAGGGGCCGCATTCACGACATAAATGACGAAATCAGAAGTGCAGTTCGCGGTCGTAATTGCGCCGCTGGTGCTGAAACTATATTTTGCCGGCGTTTCCCCGACAGGCATGCCACCGACCGCGCCGAGAGAGACCGCCCAGTCAATTCTGGAGTGATGACGCACCGTAGGGCGTACCGGTTGTTGCCCGGGATAATGAAAAATTGGAGGATGAGCGAAGGTGTTGCCGTTCCGCTGCATCCAGGAGTACCAAAAACGAGGATCTCGCATGTTCGCCGCGGCGATCTCAGGTGAAACATTGTTGGTATATAGCACGTGGCGAGTGCTCCAATCCTGCGGGAGGCCTATTCCCTTCGGCAATGCGCGTTCACCTTCACGAGTGGCCCGTTCACTTTCCGGCTGGGGATGCTCTTCGGCCAGTACTGAAACCGTGCACGAGGAAAGAACGAATACTGCCAGTACGAGCGAAAGCGACGACTGCAAGAACTTTGATTTACTGCAATGTGTTGCCATTCTGCACCTCAAGTGCCCAGATAAGTGGGCAAATTTTCCTGTCGAGCGTCTTAAATCCTTCTAATGATTCCTATTTCATTGTCATCTACCCAAAGCGGAAAGCAGCCCTTACCGAAGTAACTTGCGGTGTCCAAAAGGCGGGTACTTATGCGACAAAAGTGCTATGGCGTTCGAGTGAACTTTTGGAGCTGGAAAACGAAGGAAAGTCTATGTAAGTGATTGGATTTGAATGAGATGGGGCGTTCTTTCGGAGCGGAATCCATTCAGCATATTGGCGCTAGGTATGCCGGTACGCAAAAACGACTTTTCGCAGTCTGCGGTCGAAGGGCCGCGCATATTGCCTTCCATGTAAGCCAAACCGGGACAGCGGGTACAGGTGCCCACGTGCGAACAAGTCGAGCAGGTAGGTAGATCACGGGCGCGAATGGAACGCACCTCATTCAATTCAGGAGAGTTATTCCAAATTTCCAAAAATTTCTGTTCACGGACGTTGCCGCTCGGCAAGGGAAATTGCACGCAAGGAAAGACATCGCCGTACGGCGAAATATAACAGGCGGTATGGCCCGCGCTACAAGGATAGCCATCCATGATGGATTCGTCGGGCACCTGCGGAGGGGCACAGAACTCATCAACATTTCCAACCAGTTCTGAATTTTCGAAGACTTCACGAATCTGCGCTGCCGGGGCGCGCAAGCCGAGAATAGATGCGTCGCCGTCCATCTTTGGCGTGATCGTGGGGTCGAGGGTATAAGGAACACCGAGTTGGCGGGCCAAAGCCATCACGCCTGCATTATCAGACAAATTGGGCGTCATCAACACATTGGCCATGGTGACTTTAAGCCCGGCGGATTTCAAGAATCGAATTGCTGCAATCGTCCGCTTTAGCGACCCCGGCAATTTCGTGATGGCATCGTGCACTTCGGGCCGATGCGAATAGACGCTGAT
Source organism: Terriglobia bacterium (assembly GCA_021325035.1). Lineage (GTDB taxonomy): Bacteria > Acidobacteriota > Terriglobia > Terriglobales > Acidobacteriaceae > JAJPHW01. The sequence goes on along the minus strand of JAJPHW010000196.1, from coordinate 11,398 downwards.
TTGTACTTGTTCGACCCCCAATTCGCGAATGCGCTGCGCTTCGGCGGCGTGAATCATGACGGCATTTGTCTTGATCTTCACATTGAAGAGGAGGCCGCGCGCGTATTCGACAATTTCAAAAAAATCACGGCGCATGAGGACTTCCCCCCCGCTCAGGGTCAGAAAGAAAACTCCGGCATCGGCGAGCTGATCAAGCACGCCTTTGATTTCTGCTGTCGTCATCTCACCGTGATCATCGTGATCGAGATAGCAGTGAACGCAACGCTCATTACAGCGGTAGGTGATGTCTAATTGGACGCTCAAAGGCACGCCGAGGTCGAATGCTTTCTGGTTCATCTCCACCAGGAGGCTCATGCTGAAGGGCCTTCTGGCGATTGGGCGTCTGTGATCGGATGCTCAGATACCAGTAATATGCCGTGCCGGGAAAGCTCTGTGACGAATTCTTCTGCGTCAGCCCGCGCTTGCGTGAGATCGACATCGAAAATCTCACAGATCTTGTGCTCGACAATTCTGTCGAGTGTGGTTGCGCCGTCGGCGGCTTGCCAGATGGTTGTGGCTACTTCGTTAAGAGTAAAAAAAGTGGAGTCGCGGGCAGACATAATCATCATTTCCCCGCCCAACATGCGGGCTGCGATCGCCGTACTCTTCGCGATGTATTTATCGCTTATGTGGTAGCTCCTGCGGTTGCCCCTATTATCTCCCAGATATGAGCATCCGGAAAAAATACCAGACGCTGAACAGATACCGATTCTATCAACCGGCACGCTGATTCGAAGACCTGCTCGACAAGTCCACGATCATGAGAAAAAAATAAGATATTTCGCATTAAGGCTTGGGCGGCTTGCGCAACCGGGATTGGCTCGATTCGATTAGCGCGGCCTTTTTCCAACAAGAAAATCGTGTCCAGCGGCGCTGAGCAATTTTCACCTGCTTTAGCTAGCTCACCTGCAAATGGAGTTCCGCACGCTGCGTACCCATCGGGGGAGCGGCGAATATACGATATTTCGTCGGTCAGAAGTGTGACATCCGGCGGCGCAAGCCGGCTGATAGTTGTTTTGCCAGCGCCGGAAACTCCAGAAAACAGGAAAGCTCTCCCACCGCGGATAGCGCTGGCAGCATGGATTAGCATGCCTCCCGACGATGCCAGGAGAAGGGAGTGAACAATGCGTAAAACAGAGTCGAGGCCATAAGGGCTTTCGTTTTGGTGTATTTGGCCGACGCCTGTATCCGGATCCCACTGCGCAACGAAATCGCCTCGCTGAAAACTCCAGAGTCCGGCTTTCAACTCAACTTGCAAGTCTTCATCCGCATTCGAACCCACGGGAGAGTTTCGTAGGTCTATATCAAAAATTGCATGGGGATGGGCCGCAGGATTTATAAAGCCCGCGTAGCGAGACTCGAGGGTCTGCTGAAAAGCGCGACTTTCGCTGCGCAGCATAATTGCGAACCCACCAATTTCAATTATCGTGTTGTACTTGGCCGTAATTTTGCAGCCACCTCTAAAGAATTTCGCGCGGTCTTTGCATGATGCATACGAAGTGCCAGGCTTCGTGTGCGAGCGGAATGACAAAGCAACCAAGCCAGCAGCCGTTCCCCCAAAGTGCGGCGTCGAGATGGAATGAATTCTTTTCCATTTCTCTCGATACGAACCACCAGGCCAAGTACTTGTGCGCGCATGCTTGATGGGTCAATTTCGTCCATGGCATCGCCACGCGTGAGCAGATGATCGGGAAATAATTCGACTACACGGTGCGTGCTCCAGCGAGCGTCGCGAACAATGGCGACGATATCGTCACGCTTGATATCGCTCCAAGGAACTTGCTGTATGGTGAGTAGATCGCCGGGCCAGATGACAGGCAGCATACTAATTCCCAGCGCAGCAATTTTTATCTTTTCGGATGATCGTAAGCCATCCGCGAGGAGTTCGAGCTTTACCTTCCCGGTATTTGTGTCAAGCTCGCCCACTGAATCGTATTAAGAATTTTTCTTGTTAAAGCGGCACGAGGGTTGAGTGATACCGACTTTGCCGCAGGCCAGCGCCATGGTTTCAAAGACTTGCTCGTGGCGGAATTCGGGTTTTTTGTAAGGCTTCTTCGTGGAGTGGCGTGTTTCTTCCAGACTTTTTGGTGCGTTCTGCTTTTCCTCGCTCATTCGACTAATACTCCCCTGAATCATTTCAACGCGCGGTGAAGCTGGGAACACCAAATTGCAACTTGTCACCATCCTACAATAACCTCGCACATTAGGTGAACATGTCGGCGGCAGGTAACCTATCTTGCTAGCACGGTTATGTTTGCAAGTAATCGCTACAAAGAAAGCCCGAATTTGGAGTTTTCGACTATCATCTTGGACGATGACGCAATCGAATAATCCGGCAGTTACACCCCGAAGCGGACTTGCCCTCACCTCGCACGATCTTTATTTGTTCAATGAGGGACGCTTTTACCGCGCTTATGACAAGTTGGGGGCGCATATCACGACGCAGGACGGCGTCGCGGGCGCAAGTTTTGCCGTATGGGCTCCGAATGCGCGGTCAGTCTCGGTAATTGGAAGTTTTAATGGTTGGGATCCAGAACGGCACCACATGCAGATGCGAGAGCGTTCAGGCATTTGGCATACATTCATTCCAGAAGTTGGCCAGGGTGCTTCGTACAAGTACCACATTGAGTCTATCCACAATGGGTATAAGGGAGACAAAGCCGACCCATTCGGATTTCTACAGGAACATGCTCCGGGAACTGCATCAGTCGTTTGGAAGCTCGATTACGAATGGAAGGACCAGAAATGGATGGCTGAACGAGGCGCAAAGAATGGTCTCAACGCGCCGATGTCCATGTACGAGGTGCATCTTGGTTCCTGGATGCGTGACGCGGAGAACCGCTGGTTGAGCTATCGGGATATTGCGCCGAAGCTGGCCGATTATGTAAATCGTATGGGCTTTACCCACGTTGAGTTGCTTCCGGTAATGGAACATCCGTTCTATGGATCTTGGGGTTATCAAACTACAGGATATTTTGCTCCGACGTCACGCTATGGTTCCCCGCAAGATTTCATGTTTCTGGTTGATTATCTGCACGAGCACGGGATTGGCGTCATTCTGGACTGGGTTCCTTCGCACTTCCCCTCCGACGCCCACGGTCTTGCTTATTTCGATGGTACCCATCTTTACGAGCATGCCGATGTGAGACAAGGCTTCCACCCGGATTGGAAAACTCACATCTTTAACTACGGCAGAACTGAGGTGCGGACGTTCCTGATGTCCAACGCTCTATTTTGGCTGGACAAATACCATGCCGACGGGCTGCGTGTGGATGCGGTCGCTTCCATGCTCTACCTCGATTATTCGCGTAAAGAGGGCGAGTGGATTCCCAATATATACGGCGGTCGCGAAAACCTTGAAGCGATTGATTTTTTACGCCAGCTCAATCAGGAAGCCTACAAGGAATATCCGGGAATTCAAATGATTGCGGAGGAATCCACCGCGTGGCCCATGGTTTCGCGTCCAGTTTACCTGGGGGGGCTCGGTTTTGGCCTGAAATGGGACATGGGGTGGATGCATGACACCCTCAAATATTTCGAGAATGACCCCATCCATCGGCGGTTTCACCACAACTTACTGACCTTCCGCATGCTGTATGGCTTCACCGAGAATTTTTTGTTGCCGCTTTCACATGATGAAGTTGTGCACGGCAAGGGTTCGCTGATCAACAAAATGCCAGGAGACGAGTGGCGGCAGTTTGCAAACCTGCGCCTGCTGTTCGGGTACATGTTTGCCCAATCTGGGAAAAAGATGCTGTTTATGGGCTGTGAGTTTGGGCAACGCCGGGAGTGGAATCATGATGCTGCGCTGGAGTGGGAGGTTTTGAGATTTCCTCACCATTCCGGATTGCAGAAATGGGTGGAGCAGTTGAATCACGTGTACAGCAATGAAAAAGCGCTCTATGAGCTTGATGCAGATTCACGCGGATTCGAATGGATAGATTGCAACGATAGCCAGGCTTCCGTGGTCTCTCTTCTGCGTAAGGGCAAGAAGCCAGAAGACACGATTTTAATTGTGTGCAATTTCACCCCAGTGCCGCGGGACGAGTATCTAGTCGGAGTACCTACAGAAGGGTTCTGGCGTGAGCTGCTAAACAGCGATGCTTCTGAATACGGCGGAAGCGGCTGGGGGAATATGGGCGGGAAAGAGGCCCAGATGGTTCCGTCGCACGGGCGTCCGTATTCGTTGAAATTGACCCTGCCGCCATTGGCAGCATTGTTCTTCAAAGCTGAGTACTCGGCAGAAGGTGCCGACTAAACGGCAGCTGTTCTTAGGCCGTGGCAGATTCGGCAAGGGTCCAACGGACCCGCTGTGTAGGCTTGGGGTTTTTCTTCGTGTCCACTAATTTTTCAATTTGGGACATTAGCAGTCCGAGATCAGAACCCTTCGGCATTGTGATATCCACAAAAGGTGGGGCATGGCGCATAATTTCGGCGTTGCCGGAAACCATGACAACGGGCAAATCGGGCTTGGTCCGCTTAATTTCTGCGGCCAATTGAACGCCGTTCATCTCCGGCATCTCGTAATCGAGCAGAACGGCGTCAAGATGCGTTTCTGGTTTACGTAAAACTTCGAGGGCCTGCGGGCCATCAGCGGCAGTAATGGCGCAATGTCCCCATGTCATGAAAGCGACTTCGTAAAGCTCCCGAATTGCTTCGTCGTCATCCACACAGAGTACGATGTATTCGCTCATAAGAATGTTTCCGGTTTCTCACGGAGCATTTTTGTCACCAAATGAGCGTTCACATTTTAAAAATGTGAAACAAAAATCCATGTGTACGAATAGACCCGATTTGCTCGAACTTTCTTGAGTCATTTAAAGTGGTTTGCCATGCCTGACAAGACTTCAAGCACTACAACCGGATCCCAATTTGAACGCGCCGTGGAGATCATGGCACGTTTGCGTGGCCCGGACGGCTGCCCCTGGGATCGGGAGCAGACATTCGACACGATCAAGCCCTATACGGTGGAAGAAACGTATGAGGTGCTGGAGGCTATTGATAAACGAGATTGGCAAGAGCTTCCTGCCGAACTTGGCGATTTGCTTTTGCAAGTTTTGTTCTATTCCCAAATGGGGAAAGAAGAGGGCCATTTTTCGATTGATGAAGTTCTGGAGCGTCTCAACACCAAGTTGATCAGCCGTCATCCGCATGTTTTTGGGAACGTGCAGGCAGAAACCTCTTCCGACGTGCTGCGCAATTGGGAAGCATTGAAAGCATTGGAAAACAAGGATAAAGCGGAAAATGCCGACAGCAGGGAGCCCAAATCAATTCTGGCCAAGGTTTCCAGTTCGATGCCTGCTCTGATTGAAGCCGGCAAATTGAGTTCGAAAGCCGCGAGGGTCGGTTTCGATTGGCGCAATATTGCGGACTTAATGGAGAAGCTGCGCGAAGAGACTCGCGAATTAGAGCAAGAAATTGAGCGATACCCTGCTGCTTTCACAAGCTCGCCGGGGCAAGGAGTCGCAGGTTCAGGTGTGGCGCAAGTACCCGAAGAATTACGGCATCGCCTGGAAAATGAATTGGGCGATCTGTTTTTTGTACTCGTCAATCTGGCTCGGCATCTGTCCTTGGATTCCGAGTCGGCCTTAAAAAAGGCGAATAGAAAATTCCGCCTGCGTTTTGAAGAGATGGAAAATACGAGCCGGAACATGGGACGTCCTCTTGAACAAATGTCTGCCGATGAACTCGAATCATTATGGGGGCAAGCCAAACAGAAAGAACTGTCACCGAAATAAATCACACAATTCACAACTATGAAAATTGAAGCCATTACTTTGCGCGAGTTGCACATGCCGTTAGTGCATTTCTTTGAGACTAGTTTCGGGCGGATACACTCCAGGCGGGTCTTGTTGATTACGGCGCATGGCGAAGGCATCAACGGCTGGGGAGAGTGCGTGGCCGACGAAACTCCCTCTTACAGCGAAGAATTTGCCGAGTCCGCGTGGCTTGTGATCGAGAGGATATTGGCGCCGGCGATTTTGGGAAAGACGCTTGAATCGGGACGAGATTGTGTTCCTGCCTTTGCGCGCGTGCGAGGTCATCGTATGGCCAAAGCGGCGATTGAGAACGCGATTTGGGATATGGATGCGCAACAAAAGCAAGTTCCGCTATGGAAGTTGCTGGGAGGCACGCGGAAAGAGATTCCATGCGGAGTTTCCATAGGGATACAGGATTCGGTTGAGCAGTTGCTCGACAAAATTGCAATTGAGCTAGCTGCAGGCTATCGGCGCATCAAGGTCAAAGTAAAGCCGCAGTGGGACTTGAATGTGCTCGAGCGCATTCGAGCGCGGTGGCCGGATATTGTGCTCAGTTGCGACGCCAATTCAGCCTATTCACTCGATCAAGTGGAACACTTGCGTGAGTTCGATCAGTTCAATTTGTTGATGATGGAGCAGCCGCTTTGGAGCGACGACATTTACTATCATGCTCGGCTGCAAAGGGAGTTAAGGACCGCTATTTGTCTGGATGAGTCCATTCACCATGCCCGCAATGCTGCGCAGGCATTGGAAACGGGCGCTTGCCGCATTATCAACATTAAAGTTGGGCGCGTGGGAGGCTTCAGCGAAGCCATCAAAATTCACGACGTATGCCGGGAATTTAAAGTACCGGTCTGGTGCGGCGGCATGCTGGAATCAGGCGTGGGGCGCGCTCACAATATCGCTCTTTCCACACTGGAGAACTTCTCCCTGCCCGGCGACGTTTCCGCTTCAAAGCGATATTGGAAGGAAGATATTATCGAGCCCGAAGTACAAGTAACGCCGAGTGGAACAATTCTCATTCAAGATACCCCTGGTACCGGTTATCGCGTACGAGAGGATTTGGTGGAACAATTCACGGTGCGAAAGAAAACTCTACGGGCAGCAGCGTGAGGGGCCGACAGAACAAGCCTGCGCGGTGTTGTTTTGTGGGCTTTCTGTAAACGCGTTTTCTAACATGCGCAGCCCTTCGGCAAACGACAGAGAGGATGGCACGCGGCGAAATCCGGTAAAGGCTTCTTCTGATTCGATGGTGAGTTTCTTGAATAAAAGTATCTTGCCTTGAAATTGAAGGCTCATGCGAGTAAGTTCCCAATCTCCATCGCCTTGGGCTCCTTGCTCCACCAGAAAGTGCCCTCCCTTGTCGAGTTTGCCGAGGATTCCCCACCCGAAATCAACATCTCGAAAAAGTGTGCCGTCTATCTTTGCAATGCGTTTTTGCTGCGCATCAATTAACACGTAGCCTTGCAATCCGGTGAGGACTTGCTCCGTATGCGACGGAGGATCGTACGCGGGATTGGGATGAAAGTTGAGGCGAACTAATGCATCTCCTGTTTTTCCAACGCCGTCTTTCCCCAACTCTGTCCCCGCTTGCTCAAAAATAAAGGCATCGGGGAGCGCCTTTACAATTTGAGTCGTGTGCATGCGATCTTCCCGCTCCCGGTTGATTTTCTTTTGCAGTTCACCAGGATTGTCTGTATAGCGCTGTTCTCGCGCGAATTCCGCCTGACGTTCTGCTCCGAGAAGAGTTTTTTCATTACGCGCAACCACCAGGCCGGCTGTAGCTTCGCGAGTTTCCACTAACAATTTTGTTTCGGTTCCATGAGGGGTCTGTTTGTGATCGCAAAACATGAATTTGCCATCGCCGTTGTTGCTCTTCAATTCGTTCTCGACGGTGAGACGCATTAATTCCGCAGGAGAAACAGATGGAGATTGAGCAAATACAACTTTGCTTGCGGATAGCAGTAACGCTACCGCACAAATGTGTGCATACTTTTTAAGTGCCATCATGATGTTTAGACGTATTTTTGTGCAGTTTCCGTTGTACATAACAATCTAGACTTCATTGGTTACTATTAAACCTTGCGCAAAAATCATTGCAGTAGAGTATATTGACTTGCAAGACGCTGATTCCGCTTTATTTGTATCTATTCGAGGAGGCCGATTCGTGGATACATCGAAAACGCAAGAACTTGCGCATATTGGTAAGTCAGTCATTATCAAAGGAGAACTGTCGGGCAGCGAAGATTTGTTCATTGACGGGCAGGTAGAAGGCTCGATCCGGCTGGATGGAAATAATCTAACTATCGGCCCAAATGGACAAGTCAAAGCCGATGTTGCCGCCAAAAATATTATGGTTGAGGGAAAAATTGAAGGGGCCATTCATTCTGGCGATCGAATCGAGCTACGGAAATCTGCAATCGCCACCGGAGATATCGTTACCAAGCGAATCGCGATTGAAGAAGGGGCGTTTTTTAAAGGAAAACTTGATGTTCAACGCGGCGAAGCAGGCTCTGGCGGCAGTTAAGTCACTACCGTAACGTAAAAAACAACAAAATCAGGCTGGTTTCATACGATTCCCGCGATATATTGGATAGTGGAGGTTCTTCCCGGGCCGAAGCTTTTAGGATTTGCAAAATGGCATCCGTAACAAATAATTTCATGAAGTTTTTCCGCTCTTCAGCAACTGACGCAAAAGCGCCGGCAAATCAGTCTGTTGCCGCACAGCGGCTCACTCGCCGGTCGAGTGCGCTGGTGGAAGTGTCGCGCAGTCTGCAATCAGAAGAACCGTTGTGCGTGCTTGATATCGGCTACACCTCGGCTGGCAATATTCGTTATCTGACCGAACGCGGCCATAAAGTTTATAGCGAAGACTTATTGGAAGCTGCGACGGACCCGGAGTTGATGACGCAGGACGAGCAAGGGAACCCGGTTCTCGATAGCAAGCGTTTCCTAAGTGAGAACCTCGCCTATTCATCCGCCCAGTTTGACATTGTCCTCTGCTGGAATTTGGCTGACTATCTCGACGAGGGCCTGGTAAAACCGGTCGTAGGGCGGCTATGGTCCATGATGAAGCCCGGTGGTATTTTGCTTGCGTTCTTCCATACGCGCGAGGCTGGCCCGGATGCACCCTGCTATCGCTATCACATGGTCAATGCGGATACGCTTGAGATGCAGGCGGTTGAACCGCGCCGTCATATGCGCAAAGGACCGACTGGCGCCAAACATACGGCAATTGGGACGGGTTTCCGGCTACAACGCGTATTTAACAATCGCCATGTCGAGACCCTATTCCGGGACTTCAGTTCAATCAAGTTCTTTCTCACGCGTGACAATATTCGCGAAGTTTTAGTCGTACGATAATTCACCCAATCAACTTCTAACGCGTTTTTCTCACGACCCATCTGGCGATCCGCGGGGTTCTGTTTACTACGAACAACAATGGAGCACGCAAAGACCGCGGAATATTCAATAGCCTTCGAAGTTGAGAAGAATTAGCAAAAACTGGCGCCAAAGTTAAGTTGTATTCATGGCGATATCGGGCGATCACATCGCTGAGTGTCGCGCGCCGGTTGAAAAATAAATTCAGGCTGCGCGCTGCGAGAGAGCCACTGCGCAGGGCGAGAGATATCCCATCTCCGACGAAGGGATCCACAAAGCCCGCAGCGTCTCCTACGCGAAGGATATTTCCACTGACACATTCCGGCTGCCGAAATACAAGCGGTGATGTCGCTACGGCTTTCCCCAATTCACGCCACGCTGAGCTGCGCTTCAAGAGTGCGGGATGTAGCGTAAAGATTTTTGGCAGAGTGGTGGCTACGTTGGAATTGACCATTGCGGCGACATTCACCCGGCGCGATTGGGGAGTGCCAAGTAAGTCCACCGGCTGCACGCCACAATAGCCGCCATTGAAAAAATATAGTGCGACAACAGGTTCAGCCTGCGGCTCTTCATAATGTGCTTTAAGGCCTATCCATTTGTCGCCGCTATATTCAGCGTCACCCGAGTTAAGGTTCGACCATCGTCCGGTTGCATTAATTACTGAACTGGCGTGGAAAGTCTCGGCGGCGCCGGAAACTTTGAATGGGCCATCGCCCGAAATACTCTGAACCGTACATTTTGAATAGACACGAACGCCGGCTTCCTGAGCGGATTGCCACAGGGCCGCGTCGAGATCCAGGCGGGCGATGCTGGCAGCGGGAGGAGTAATTTCTGTACGAATATCTTGCCCATCGAGATGAATCCGCGCGCGCGAGATTCGAATGGCATCGTGCAATAAATGTTGTTTCGACTCACTCAACAATTCAGAAAGCAGATCCAGGGATTCCGCCGAAACAAATTCCCCACATACTTTTTGGCGAGGAAACGTGCCACGTTCGATCAATGCGACTTTGGCCCCCAGACGAGCGGCGGTGATAGCGGCCGCAGATCCAGCAGGCCCAGCGCCAATTACAGCCAGATCGTATTCGGCTAACTTTTTGTCCCGGATGGGTCCCATGTTTTCCACGCGATTGCACCAAAGCGAAACAAATAAAAATTACGGATTTCAATATGCTTGGCCGTGGTTTGGTTTAAGAGCGATCGTATTTCATCCCTTGTGTAAGCCTGGCGAACAGATGCAGGGGCATCGTGCCATGTAATGCGGCTGCGAAATAGAGGAAGTCCCGCGTAAACCAAACCTAAGTGCGGCCAGTTTCTGACTAGATCGTTAACGATCACCGCGCGGCGGCATATGCGCAGGGCGTCGTTTGCGAACTTCACGAATGATTCTGAATTCAAATGATGGACAAAGAGATTGCAACTCACAAGGTCGAAGCTGTTGTCCTGAAATGGTAGTGATAGTGCATCCCCGGACACGAGTTTATGTCTATTTAGTGTCTGCCCATGTCCGTTTTGCGTTCCATAAGTGAGATGCGAGGGTGAACGGTCCAGCAATGTCAAATCGAGCGTAATGCCCTCGTTTTGAAGTTTTTTCTCGACTGCAAAGATTGTGTTTCCGGATCCGGAGGCTACTTCGAGCAGGGACAAATGATTGCAGCCGGCAACACGAGCGACTTCAGCCACAAGTGCATGTGTCGCGTGTATGCCTCCAAACCAGCGATTAATGTTGTCGAGATCACGAAGAGAAGAAGACACTTCTTCGGGAGTGCCCGCGTCCGTGTCCAGTAATTCGGCTGTAGGGACGCGTTCCATAGAGTGGCAGGCTATACTTCGGCTAATTCTTCTTCAAGCAATTGTTTGTTGTAGAGTTCGGTGTAGTAGCCATCGCGCGACAGCAACTCTTCGTGTGTGCCCAACTCTACAACACGGCCCCGTTCGAGCACCGCAATCAGGTCTGCATTTCGCACGGTGGAAACGCGATGGGAGATGAAAATCGTCGTACGATCCCTCATAACCTCACGAAGGTGATTGAGTATCCGGTCTTCAGTTTGAGTGTCCACGCTGGCGAGCGCGTCATCGAGAATGAGGATTCGCGGGTCACGGATGATCGCGCGCGCAATGGCCGTGCGCTGTTTTTGCCCACCCGAAAGCGTAATGCCGCGTTCACCAACAATCGTGCGGTATTTCTCGGGAAACGCTTCGATATCTGCGGCGATACT
>JAJPHW010000186.1 GCA_021325035.1 Terriglobia bacterium | reverse complement strand
GCCGCGAACGTTCCCGGTGAAGGCCGGGAGCATGAACTGGAATAAGCATGTAGTCTCTTGACCAGTAACATTTTCGGACGCGGGTTCGACTCCCGCCGCCTCCACCAAAACTTCATAAAGCTCACCTTAAACTATGGACCTGAAGCGATTCCGCGATTCAATGACTCGCGAACAGCCGCCATCGGACCTAGGGTCAGCATTGACTGGCCTTTGGTGGGATGCAACAGGTGATTGGACAAAAGCCCACGAATCAGCGCAGGAAGATGAAAGGCCGCAAGGCGCTTGGGTCCACGCTTACCTCCATCGTAAAGAGGGCGATAATTGGAACGCGGCTTATTGGTATAGCCGCGCTGGAAAGAAACCATTCCGAGGATCATTCGAAGACGAGTGGAATGAGATTGTCTCAAGTCTTCTCGAGTAGATCACACTTGCCCGCGACTATAATCTGCCCATGCGATCCCCCGCTCGATATTTCCCCGTAGTCTTCGTCGCTCTCGGCATCCTTCTCTCATCCGTCATAACAATCGCACAACAAAACCCGCGTGATGAAGAAGGTCACGCCTGGTGGCAGCACGCAGTGTTTTATGAGGTGTATCCGCGGAGCTTTGCCGACAGCAACGGCGATGGCATCGGCGACCTGCGGGGCATTACATCGAAGCTAGACTATCTGCATAAGCTGGGCGTGGATGCGATCTGGATTACACCTTGCTTCCCGTCTCCACAGGTGGATTTCGGCTACGACGTTTCCGACTACGAAAATATTGACCCGATGTACGGAACCCTGGCAGATTACGACCGGCTCGTCAAGGAAGCGCATAAGCGCCACATCCGTGTAATTCTCGACTTCGTCGTTAATCACACCTCCGACCAGCACAAGTGGTTTCTTGATTCAAAGTCCTCACGAACCTCGGCACATCGCGATTGGTACATCTGGCGCGATGGCAAAGGACCGGACGATCCGCCTAACAACTGGGTTTCTATTTTTGCCGGCCCTGCGTGGAAGTTCGATCCCACCACGGGACAGTATTATTACCACTATTTTTATCCCGAGCAACCAGATTTGAACTGGCGCAATCCGTCGGTTGAATCGGCGATGTTTGATGTCACTAGGTTCTGGTACAAGCGCGGCACGGCGGGCTTCCGTCTCGATGCCGTGGACATTCTCTTCGAAGACGAGCAATTGCATGACAACGCGTTCATAGCCGGGACTGACAAATTCGGCCGCCCCAACATGGATGAAAAATATAATCGGCGTCTGCCGGAAGTCCACACCGAATTGCAACGCCTGCGCAAAGTGGCTGATGAGTATGACGCTGTGCTCATCGGCGAGACCTGGACGCCCGATGTGAATGAGCTCAAAGCGTACTACGGCGAGCACAACAACGAATTGCAGCTTCCCATGGATTTGCTGCTGACTTCCTTGCCACTCTCGCCCCAAGTATTGCGCGATCATATCGCTGTCGTGGATGCCGCGGGCGGCTGGCCAACTTATGTGATCACGAATCACGACATCATTCGCTCTTACACACGCTACGGGGACGGCACTCACAACGACGACATTGCTAAAATGATGGCTGCGTTTTACCTCACTCTCCGCGGTACGCCAATTATGTATTACGGCGAAGAAATCGGTATGGCGAATAACGATCCCAAAACGAAAGACGAAGTCAAAGACCCCATCGGCAAAGTAAATTGGCCGATGGAAAAAGGTCGCGACGGTGAGCGAACGCCGATGCAGTGGACTCCCGGAGCAAACGCGGGATTTACTACCGGTACGCCATGGCTCCCGGTGCCGGCGAGTGCCCAAACGCACAACGTAGAGACGGAAGAGAGAGACGAGGCGTCGATATTGAATTTTTACAAGAAGCTACTGGAATTGCGAAAAAAAGAACCCGCGCTACGCGAAGGTGATTACATTGCGCTTAACACTGCCGATTCGAATGTGCTTTCTTATTTGCGCAGATATAAAACTGAGACTGTGTTGATTGCCGTCAATATGAGCACGCAAAAACAGCAACCGAGTTTCGATCTGTCGGCGCAGAAGTTACAGAAACCACAAGCGCGAACGCTTTTGCAGAATGGCGCCACTGTTCCGGCAGGGGCATTCAAAACTATCGCATTGGAGCCCCATGGCGTTTACATTGGCAAGATCCGCTGATTTGCAACCGTAACAACTTCTCACCATGGAAGCGGTACAATCCTGCCTTCGTGGTTCGGTTCTCGGAGGAACATTTGATGCGTGCCATTTCACTTTTATTTTTGTTGACGATTTTCCCTATGATTGCATTCGCTCAGTCCGGTCCGGCATGGGTCACGACCAGCAACCAATACACCAACCAACTTCTGGCCATCGAGATGAACCACCATCCCGAAAGTGGCTCCAATCAAGGGTTGAGCGAGTACGACACCAAGATTTCGCAGCCCACGCTGGCAGATGAAGATGCGCAACGAAAAGAGACGGAAGATTTACTCGCCAAGTTCAAAGTGGCTGCGGTGACGGAAAAAGACAAGAACGTCGTGCAGGATTTGCAAATCATCATTCGCCGCATTGAGCTTGAGTTCAAACAGGATGACTTCGATCGGGCGCACAAAGTCCCATTCATCAACGCGAGTGGAGAAGTATTTTCGGG
>JAJPHW010000140.1 GCA_021325035.1 Terriglobia bacterium | reverse complement strand
GCCAGCCGGAAACCGAGTTGCTCCCTCTCATTCCGCGACAAGGTATATTTGCCGGCGGCATAATCGGCATACTTCTGGCCAATCTCCTGGCTCCCGACGTCCGCCTCAATCGCGATCTTCGTGGGATGGAATTTCTTGAGGACTTCGATGACTTCTGCAATCTCCTTTTGCCGCTGGGGCGAAAGATTGTCGTCTGCCTTCATGTTGTAAACATCGTGGCCTGGGTTCGCCATGTGATAAGTGCCCAACACAAGAACTTCCGGCCGCGTTTGGGTGGATGAAGTTTGCCCGTAGGAGCTGACCTGCGCGGCGCACAGACCGATCAACAAAAACAACTTCTTCATGTATCCCTCCGCCTTGAAGTACGAGCATGGCAAAGGAAAAGTTCCGGAGCGGCGATGGGAATTGCCGCGCCGCGCCAAATCCTCTGCAAAATGCGATAATCCTGAAAATTGAAACTTGCGTGGAGGTATGCAATGGTACTCATATCAAAACAGTGGCAGAATTTCACCTGGAAATGCATTAGCGCCGTGGCGGCGCTGGCGTGCGCGTTCACGATTACCGCGCCAGAGTTAGCCCGAGCGCAGGGTACCGACGCTTCTGCGCAACCCGGCGTTCCGGTACAGATGGTGGTAACGGTGCAAGCGCGCAAGGGCAAAACCGTCCCCGAAGTGACGAAGGAAGATGCGCTGGTGCATCAAGGGCGCGACCGCCGCAAGACCCTCGACTGGGTGCCGCTGCAAGGCGAGCGCGCGGGACTGCAACTTTTTTTGCTGATCGACGACTCCGCGAACTTCAGCCTGGGCTCGAAACTCGACGAGATTCGCGATTTCATTCAGGCGCAGCCTGCCTCCACCAAAGTTGGCGTGGCTTACATGCAGAACGGCACGGCGCGAGTGCTGCAGGAGCTGACCAATGACCACGCCGCGGCCGCGAAAGCCATCCGGCTCCCGTTGGGAAGCGCGGGCGGCGGCGCCAGTCCTTATTTTTCGCTGCAAGATCTCATCAAGCGCTGGCCTGAAGCCAAAGAACGCCGCGAGGTTCTGATGATCACCAATGGCGTGGATCGCTACTGGGGAAATAAATCCGGCAACACTTATGTGGACACCTCACTCGATCAGGCGCAACGAGCGGGCATTCTGGTGTACTCCATCTACACGCCGGGAAATCGGGCTGGGTTCGGCGGATCCCGAGGGTTTGGGCGGGTGAACTGGGGGCAAAATTATCTTTCGCAGATCGGCGACGGCAGCGGAGCCGCAGCCTATTATCTGGGCAACGGCGCGCCTGTGTCGTTCCGTCCCTACCTCGACGACCTCGCGGACAAGCTCAATCACCAGTACCTGTTGACGTTTCAGGCCAAGCCGGAGAAAAAAGCCGGGCTTCAGAGCGTGAAGGTGACGACCGAAGTTCCCAACGCGCAATTGCTCCACGCCAGCCAGGTGTTTGTTCCGGCCATGCCGGAATAATTTGGCTGCGCTGCGCGATTCATTTGGCAACTTTGGGTTGAGCAGGAAAATGCCGGCTGCATCGGTGTAACTTTTGGTGCTGCCGGCCTTCCTGCGCTGACCTTTCGCACCTGCAAAATCCACATGCAAAGAATCGCCGTTGGCGATAAGATAGCGCGGTCAAAATTTAGAAGATTCGAGGCTATCTTCCCATCAAAAATTTCCAGAAGATTGTTGCCCTCATGGCTCTCTGGATTGCATGTCTGCTGTCAGCACAGGCGCAGCAACAGATTGCGAGCGATTACGCGCCGCATACTGATTTCACGCCCTACAAGACTTACTCCTGGCAAAAGATCAGCGCTCCCGACGACACGTGGGAGAACAGCATTAAGAGCACGATTGACGCACAGCTCGCGAAAAAGGGCTGGACGAAGGTGGATTCCGGCGGAGATGCCGCGCTGTGCGCCATCACAAGTTCAGGCGAAGCGGCGATGATGGAGCACTTCTACGGCGGCATGGGGCCGGGATGGCACTGGCGCGGTTGGTCAGAGCCGGTTTCCTACAATCAGGGAACGCTCATCGTCGATATTTTCGATGCGAAAACGCAGGCGCTCATCTGGCGCGGATTTATTTCGGAATCTGTGTCGAAAAAAGAACCGCAGCAGATTAACAAACTCGATGGCGCAGTCGGCAAATTGTTTAAAGATTTCCCGCCTAAGAATTAAGAATTAATAGAGGAGCGACATATGAAAAGAATTCCTATGAAATTTGCTTTTGTTTGCGCTGCATTTTTGGCGATCCTTGCCGCAAGAAACAGTTGCGCGCAGGATTTGAAACCGCCAGCCGTGGATGTGACGGGAACCTGGTCAATTCTTTCAGAGAGTGAAGAGGGCACAGAAGCGCTCAAAACGGTCGAATTCATTCAAGAAGGCAATCAGATCCGCGGGACTTTCAAAGGACCAAACCAATCCGGTGAGATTTCGGGTTTTGTGAATGGCAAGCACATATTTTTCACGACCCATACGAAATTTGTGTTGAACTTCCGCGGCATGGTGGATGGAAACACGATCAGCGGAACTGTTGGAGCGCGCGGAAAGACCGGCCAGTGGACGGCCACGAAATTGGGGGTTCCTCCGCCCAGCGGGCAAAAGCAATAGGAAAGTCTCCCCACTCCTACGCAAAAGAACGCAAAGGAATGGGGAGACCGATAGAAAAATCTATTTAGAACGCGTGATTGGCTAGCTTGAAGGTCACGTAAGCAGTGGCCTTTGAAGCCAGGTCGAAAACATCGGGATCGTTGTTGTCGAGGTTGTCGCACCAGCGTCCCGGATAATCCACGCAGCCGCCGTTGCGGCCGGGAATCTGGCCTTCGTAGTTCCCCGGAACTCCGCCCCAGAAATCCACTTCCTTTTGAGACTTGCAGCAATCCTGCTGGGTGAGAATGCCCGTGTTCGGCACGCCTACGAGGCTGAACGAGTTGGAGTCGGTGCCATCGTTGCCAAACCATGCAGCCGCGGCGGGCACGCCTTGCTGGCGGAAAAACTCCGCGAACAACTCATTGCCGATGCGCGATTCGGGAACCACGTTCTTGGGAAATTGACTCACGTTCGAAGCATTTGCCGGATCGGCGACGAGGTAATCGTAGTTGGGCGTGGCCGTCACGTCGGCATCAAGATCGAAGGCGATGAGCGCGAGTTCGGAAGAACTCAAGTGCGTCGTGTAATAGGCGGAACCGAGCAGGCCGATCTCTTCGCCCCCAAACCAAATGTAGCGCAGACGATTGGTGGTCGGAGTCTTGGCGAGGTTCAAGGCAATTTGCATGATCGTCGTTGAGCCGGAGGCGTTGTCCAACATGCCCGCGCCGAAAATCGCGTCGAGGTGGCCTTCCACAATGACCGTGTGATTGGGATCGCCATAAGGCGATTCGGCAATGAGGTTGTAGTCCGTGCCCGAATTCACTTTTGTGCGGATATCGAGATTCACGACGGGCTTGTTTCCCGATACATATTGCATTTGCAAATCGGTGCCGACTTTATAGGAAGCGCTAATGACTGGAATCGTGACCGCGCGGGTGAGGCGGGCCTGGAATGCTCCCCCATCGCCGCGAGCGTGCGCGGCGGCGAGGCTGTCTTCGATTACACCCGGGATCACACCCGACAGCGTTCCCGCGTTGTTGTAGAGAATCACAGCGACAGCCCCGGCGTGGGATGCGTTCTTCACCTGCGTGTCATAAGAGCATGTGGAACGCTCCAGCAGCGCGATGCTTCCGGGAATGAAAGATTGGAATTCATCGGCCGCGCATCCGCTGCCGGCGGGTTGAATGCGGGCGCTGAGAGTGCCTCCGCTGGAAAGGCGCGCGACAAACCATTCAGATCCCCATGCGTAGTCGTGATTGCCCGAGGAAAATTGCGGCGTGCCCGTCACTTCGAAAATGTGATAAGGGTACGGCTGGACCGTGACCTGGTAGCCCGCCTGCTTCATCAGCGTGGCGACATATTTCACAGAGTCGGTATAACCTTTGGTGCCGGTGTTGCGATTGCCGTGGCCGTTCGGCCCGGGATTGGCATCGGAAATTTTCTGGAAGAAGGCTAGACGCTGCCAGAGCGACTGAGCGTTGATGCATTGCAGCAGCTTCTCGGTCGTGTCGTTCGCGCGCGACTCGCAAACCTGATCGGATGGCGCTGCGGCGTAGGCAGTGGATTGAAAGGCTAAGACGCCGATGAAAATCACGAAATAGAAGAACCACTTGAACTTGGGATTGCGCTGCATGACTCGATGCTCCTTACTTGAACGTGAAATGACCGCCCAGCGGGCGTTTCCACTATAGCAGTTGAGAGAATTTCTGTTGTAAAGCCCTGCCCTACACGCCCGTAAGCATCTCGGGCATGGCTTTGAGTTCGTACCCCGCGGCCTTCCAATAAGGAATACATCCCTCGGTCGCCATCACGGTTTGGGAGCGGTCTGCGCCTATTTCAATGTGTCCGCCATCGTGCAGCAAAATTACCGCGCTGTGCATTTTTCGTTCGCGTATTTTCTCTCCGTAATAATCTTCGGCCATGGGCGCGATTGAGACTAACTGTTTATTAAGTTTGCGCGCGATGGCGGTCGCGGGAGGAGCGTTCCAGTCCCAACCCATGGCGTTCCACATAATGGGCGTAAGGCCGAGGGAGCGGGCGATGCGCAAAGTCGAGGGGCGGCGGCCGCCGAAGGGCGGGCGAAATAATTTTGGCGCTTCGCCGATGGCGTCGGCAATAGCGTCCTGGCATTGCTGCAATTCGAGGCGGGTTTGCCGCGCAGAACAAAAAATTAAATTGGGATGGCTGAAACTGTGATTGCCGATGGCGTGCCCGGCTTGGGCGATTTCGCGGACAATGTCCGGGCGTTGCTTCACATACCGGCCGACTAAGAAAAAAGTTGCTTTCACATCTTCTTTAGCCAGAACTTCCAGCAGCCGCAGCGTGTGCGGATCGTTGGGGCCGTCGTCATACGTAAGCGCAAGCGAATTAGCGGGCCCGTTTTTTCCGGTAAACGTCCGGCCATACCACTGCCCCGTCGGCGCCATGGATTGATATCCGGCGGCAACCGCAGTGATGCCAACGGCAGTGAGTATGGAACCGATCACGATGCCCGATTGTAAATGGTCTTGTGTAGGCGCAAGCGTCCTCACTGGTGTTTCGCGCGAGGTTGCTTCCTCACCATTGCTTCCTCGCGGCTTACCGGATATTCTGCCAAGATACTTCGAGAGCAAAATACTTAAGAGCACATGGCCAATCTTTTTGAACTTCCCCGGTATATTGCGATTGAGGGTCCCATCCGAGTCGGCAAGAGCACTCTGGCCCGCATGCTGGCGGAACGATTGAATGCCCAATTGGTTTCGGAGAGCGAAAACAATCCTTTTCTGACTTCTTTTTATGATGGTGACAAGGGTGCGGCTTTTCAGGCGCAGTTCACATTTTTAATCCGGCGTTTTGAGCGGCTGAATGCGCTGGACATCGGGCCGCGTTCGCAAAAAACTGTGGTCAGCGATTTTATTTTTGAAAAAGACAAATTGTTCGCGTGCCTGAACCTGAATGATCAGGAACTGGAAACTTACAACCGTTATTACAATCACTTCCGTGCGCAGTTGCCCACGCCCGACCTGGTGATTTATCTACAAGCCACGCCGGAAGTCCTGAAAAAGCGGATGAAGAAGAAAAATGCGCCAGGCGAACGGACGCTTAGCGAAGACTATCTCGACGAAGTCGTCAAAGCGTACGAACACTTCTTTTTTCACTACACATCTTCGGATCTCCTGATTGTGAATACCTCGGAAATTGACTTTGTGGAGCGCAACGAAGACTTGCAGGAGCTGTTGCGCAAGGTTTCCGCACCCATCAAAGGGACCCAATACTTCCTTCCCCTCGGCAGCGGCGACGCGGCTAGTGCGTGATCGTGCAACGATAATGAATAGTTGGGCCGCCCCTCCTACGGTTTAAAATAAATGCGCAACTGGCGTTAGCTTTCAGGCGATTGGCTTCGTCTCTCCCCAAGAGACCGTTAAAAAAGTCGAAACCCTCCGGTTCTCGCTTTTGCGCAATCACTTACGATTCGTAGTCCCCAGGAAAGGTGGATTGGCGTGATAAAGAAATGGTTATGTGTAGGCTTGCTCCTTGCGTGTGCCACGGCGGGCGCGCAGAGCCTGAAGCAATTGAAACATCAACCGCCCGACGGAGCAGGCATTGTCTTCCTGCTTACAGACGGCACAGTTCTGGCCCAGGGCGGAAGTGAGTCCGACTGGTGGAAGTTGACTCCCGACATTACTGGCAGCTATCAGAACGGAACCTGGTCACAGATGGCCAGCCTGCCCTCGGGTTACGTGCCGGATGCGTTTTCGTCTGCCGTGCTCGCTGATGGGCGGCTCGTGATTGTCGGCGGCGAATATAATTTCGGCAATTTTGAATTAACAAACCTCGCGGCGATTTACGATCCCGCAAAAAATACCTGGACACCACTGGCGGCTCCGAAAAATTGGAGCTATATCGGCGATTCCCCAGCGCTAGTCCTGCCGAACGGAATGTTCTTCATCGGCGACAAGCTGGTCAAAGCCGATGCCGCACTGGATCCGAAAACGTTGAAGTGGATCTCGGGTACGCCTCCGGGAAAAAGCGATTTCAACGCGGAAGAAGGCTTTACGCTGCTGCCCGATGGAACGGTCATTACGGCGGATGTGAAGAACGCGCCCAACTCTGAAATCTTTAATCCAGCAACCAAGACCTGGACGAGCGCCGGCAGCACCATCGTTGATCTGCATTCGCCCTCGCCCTTCGGTTGCCTGCCCTTCGGTCCCAATGGACAGTATTGCTACTATCCGCCGGGAGAAATTGGGCCTGCAATTCTGCGCCCGGATGGAACTGTATTCTTCACCGGCAGCACACCGCAGGGCGGCACTTCCGGCAATACTGCGATCTATACGCCCGGCGCAAATGGAGCGATTGGCACATGGGCAGTCGGCCCCAGTTTCCCCTCGGGAGATGATGCTGGCGACGAATTTGCCGCTCTTCTGCCAAACGGCAACGTTCTGGTGGATGGCAACTCCGGTTATTCCTATGAATTCAACGGAACCACCCTCAAGCGCGGCCCGGCAACCGAAGGCGGCAGCTTGATGGTATTGCCGACGGGCGAAGTTTTGGTTGGCGGCTCTGAGCTGTATGAGTCCACCGGAACTTACCAGCAATCGTGGGCGCCGACGATCACTACGGCTCCAACCACCGTCACTCGTGGCAGCACCTACCAAATTTCCGGCACGCAGTTTAATGGCTTGTCGCAAGCCGCTGCCTTCGGAGATGAATATCAAACCGCAACCAACTATCCGCTGGTGCGCATCACCAATCAGGCAACCGGTCATGTTTTCTACGCGAAGACGCACGACCACAGCACGATGGGTGTGGCCACCGGATCGAAGACGGTTTCCACCAACTTCGATGTTTCCTCAGCAACCGAGACGGGCGCGAGCACGCTGGTTGTTGTGGCAAACGGAATTCCGTCGTCGCCGGTGAACGTGACCGTGCAGTAATAGACGAATCAATAACCTACAGCCCCGCGGAATTCGCGGGGCTTTTTCTGCTTGCATGCGCCCGGCGATGTTATTACAATTGTAATAACGGAGGCAATCATGGTCGAACTCAAAGTGCGAAAGTTCGGAAACTCCCTGGGCGTGGTCCTGCCTAAAGAGGTCATCAACCGCCTCCATACCGGCGATGGCGAAAGAGTCTTCCTCATCGAATCTCCAGATGGAGATTACCGCCTCACTCCCTACGATCCCGCATTCGAGAAAAAGATGGAGAAAGCGGAACAGATCATGGGCCGCTATCGCAACACGCTGCGTGCTCTGGCAAAGTAGGACTTGATGCGTGGCAAACCACCCCTCTGGATCGAGGAGCGCGACGTCTTCGCCATTCATGATCGCCTTTTGGCGCTCCACGGCGGAGCGTCTGGACTCCGCGATCGCGGTCTTCTCGAATCCGCGCTCGCCCGTCCCCGGCAACATCACACTTATTCGAAATCGCCCGACATCATCGAAATGGCCGCTTTGTACACGGCTGGGATTGTCTGCAATCATCCATTCCTCGATGGCAACAAACGAACCGGATTCGTGCTCGGCGTGCTCTTCCTCGAACTGCACGGTTTTCATTTCATCGCCAGCGAAGAAAGTGCAACTCAAGCTGTTTTCGCGCTGGCGGCAGGCACCCTAAGTGAGGATGAATACGCCGCCTGGCTGCGGAAGTACGTGACGCGTCAATAAAGGCGCTGAGCCCAGTTGGACAGGAAGCAAACCACGATGCAATAAACCACTTGCTTTCAATTGGATACGAAGATCTATCGACGAACTCCCTCCTAAGGACTACAATTCCCTAAGCACCAACAGATGCAGGCTCTATCCGCCAAGGCGGAGGGGCACTGGAGGATGTTGTGAGTCTGACTTCAATCGGCGTTCCTCGCCAGAAAATCACTGTCGCGACTCTTCGCGAAAAGAAAGCTCAATCTCAGCCCATTACCTGCCTGACCGCCTACGATTATTCCAGCGCGCGTTTGGTAGACGAAGCTGGCATAGACATCGTGCTGGTCGGCGACTCGCTGGCCATGACCATGCTCGGTCATGAAGACACTTTGTCGGTCACGATGGACGAAATGCTGCATCACACGCGTGCAGCCCGGCGTGGCGTCAAGCACGCGCTCCTCATGGCCGATATGCCCTTCGGCTCCTACCACGCCGACGCCAACGATGCTCTCCGCAACGCCACGCGCTTTGTCAAAGAAGCGGGCGCGGAAATCGTAAAGATAGAAGGCGGCGAGAAACGCGCGGATTTAATTCGTCGCGTGATTGACGCCGAAATTCCCGTCGCCGGACATATCGGCCTCACTCCTCAATCCGTCAACGTCATGGGCGGCTATAAAGTCCAGGGCAAGTCGCTCGCCGGTGTGGAGCAGCTTATGCGCGATGCCGTCGCCCTCGACCGCGCTGGCGTGGCTTGCATGATCCTTGAAGGGATTCCGCGAGAAGTAGCGGCAATGATCACCGCGGAAGTGAAGACTCCGACCATCGGCATCGGCGCAGGTCTCGATTGCGATGGGCAGGTTCTCGTCCTTCATGACATTCTGAACCTTACTTTCGCTCCTCCGGCAAAATTTGTCCGCCGCTACGGCGATGCAGCGGAATTGATTTCACATGCCGCGCAGGCATTTCGAGCGGATGTACATTCGCGGCAATATCCGGCAGAGAGCGAGTCTTATCATTTGCCGCGCGAGACCCAGGCAGCCCTCGAAACCGTACTCGCCCGCAAGCAGGCGATGAAGCGGTAAAATTTTAATCATGCGATTCGGGCTCGCGATTTCTATTTTTGCCATCGCCTTATGCAGCGCGTGTAACCGAACTCCCGTGTCGCCGGCGCCCAGCGCGGCTTCTCCTTTGCAATCCATTCCTGCCGCCGATCCCGCGGCGTTGGCCAAAGTGGATGTCCATGCCTGGAAAAATCCATACTTGATCGTGAAACCGAACAGCGTGGCCTTGCTCGACGTCGCCGATCATGAAGAAAAAGATTTGAAGCCGGAAGAATTGGGAACAACGCTTGCTAGTTTGCCGCAATCGGCGTGGCCTTACGGGCGGGTGGTCGCCGTGACCATCAATGAGACGAAAGCGACCGAAGATGACAAAGTGCAGCTGCGCAAGAACCGCGCGCTCGTGGCGGGAACTTTGAAAGACCTGCAAATCTACGTGAATTGGATCCCCTGGTCGTAACTTTTCCATGCAAATCATCCGCACCGCTCACGAAATGCGCGCCATCACTCGCCAAATCGCCGCGCAAACCATCGGCTTCGTCCCGACCATGGGCGCGCTTCACGAAGGCCATCTCTCTCTTGTTCGCACCGCGAAAGAAAAATGCGACACGGTCATCGTTTCCATCTTCGTGAATCCCACCCAATTCAGCCCCAACGAAGATTTCACCCGATACCCTCGCACCTTCGACCAGGACTGCGAATTATTAAAGCGCGCCAACGCAGACTTCGTCTTCGCCCCCGCGACCGAAGAAATGTATCCCTCCGGCGCGACAACGTATGTGACCGTAGAAGGCCTCAGCGATCGCCTCGATGGAAAATCCCGGCCCGGCCACTTCCGCGGAGTAACCACCATCGTCTCCAAGCTATTTCATATCGTTCAGCCAAACATCGCATTTTTCGGACAAAAAGACGCAGCACAGGTTGCTGTGATTCGAAAGATGGTGCGTGATCTGAATTTTCCCGTGGAGATCGTAGCTTGTCCGATTGTTCGCGAAAAAGACGGCCTGGCCATGAGTTCGCGCAATGTTTATCTCACGCCGGACGAAAGAAAGTCCGCGCTCGCGCTTTCGCGCTCACTGCAAAAAATTGAAACACTATTTAAAAATGGCAACCGCAATATCGAAGAATTAATTTCGGCAGGAAAACAAACTCTCGCGGAAGATTCCGGCGTCAAACTCGATTACTTCAGCATCGTGAATCCCGACACGCTCGAAGATATTCAAAATATTGATCACCCTGCGCTCGTCGCCGTCGCCGCCTACGTCGGCAAAACCCGCCTCATTGACAACATCGTTCTTTAGAAAAACTTACGTAGGGGCAGGTGTCCTTATCTGCCCGGTCGAGCGTAGCTCGACAACTTGCCTTACGCGCTAACCAATTGACCATCCGCCGCCACCCTCGCATACCACTTTCCCGACTCCTTCATCGTCCGCTGCTGCGTCTTGAAATCCACATACGCCAGCCCAAACCTCTGGCTGTAGCCTTCTTCCCACTCGAAGTTGTCCATTAAACTCCAAGCATGGTATCCGCGGACATCGGCGCCATCCTGCATCGCCCGCTGCAACTCGCTCAAATACGCCCGGTGATATTCAATACGCAGCGCATCATGAATCGCGCCATCCCCGCCTAAAACATCCGCGTACGCGCAACCGCTCTCCGTAATCTCAATCGCCGGCCGCCCGTAGTCGTGCGTAATTCTGCTGACGATGTCATACATCGCCTTCGGCCAAACCTCCCAGCCCATGCCCGTCAGCGGCCCATGCTTCGCCGGATACATCTTCACCGGAAAAATCCACAGCTTCGGATCAAACGTCCTCTCCGCCGCCGACGGCGCCGATGCCATCGTGCGGTAATAAATATTGATGCCGATAAAATCGAGCGGCGCTCGCACCAAATCCATGTCTCCGGATTTCACGCCCATCAAAAATCCAGGAAATATCGGAAATGCTTCCGGATACTTTCCTTTCAACGCTGGCTCCAGAAACCACAAATTCGTAATCGCGTGCAACCGCTCCGCCGCCAGCTTGTCTTCCGCGGAGTTCGTCGCCGGCTCGCACGGCGACATGCTGAAAGCCGTGCCCACCCGGGCTTTTGGCCTCGCCGCCTTTAATGCTTTGAATCCCGCGCCCTGCGCCAGATTCACCGTATGCGTGGCCCGCAAAAAATCGTGGATGCTCTTCTTCCCCGGCGCGTGGATCCCATCTAAATAACCCTTGCTGCAAAATCCCGCCGGCTCGTTGAATAAATTCCAGTCGCTTACGCGGTCACCCAGCGCCCGCGCGACCTCATCTACATAATCCGCATATCGCGCGGCCGTATCACGATTCGGCCAGCCTCCTGCCGCTTCCAGCGCCTGCGGCAAATCCCAGTGATAGAGCGTAACCATCGGTCGAATCTTCGCTTCCAGCAGCGCATCCACAACGCGTCCGTAATATGCAATACCCTGAGGATTAGCCTTCCCTTTGCCATCCGCCTGAATCCGCGGCCACGAAATCGAAAAACGATAGCTGTTCAAATTCATCGCGCGCAGCAGCGCGATGTCTTCGCTGTAACGATGAAAGCTGTCACACGCCACATCCCCGTTGTCGTTATTCTTGATTTTGCCCGGCGTGTGCGCGAAGCGGTCCCAAATGGATTCGCCTTTGCCATCTTCTTTCCATGCGCCTTCAATCTGGTAGGCCGCCGTCGAAGCTCCCCACCGGAAATTCTTGGGAAACGAAACCGGTCCCGTATTGGTCGGCATACCTTGCGATTGAATCACCGGGGATTGAATAACCTGGGATTGAATTGAAGAAGATTGCATGGCTGCCCACAGCCTATCGTGGGCCGCGCCGTTCAAGGCCGTAGCTACCATGGTTCCAGCGGCGGTTTGTATAAATTCACGGCGCGTGCGAAATGAAATCGGAATCGGTCTCCCGGAGTGAACTCTACGACGGCGTTCCCTGGAACAGCGCATACACCTGCGCGCCAATCACACGATAAATCACATATGCGCTGCCTGTGTCATAAATCTGTCGAAACAATAATTCGCCTCGCGTATCGCCATCCACATCCACCGCGTCAATCAATTCCATGCGCGGGATTGCATCCAGATGCTGATCGTCCGTGACGCTCGAAAATCCGCGATGCAAATCGCCGTAGATATCTTCGCGCGCAATCAAAGTCACCATATATTGCCGCGTCGAAGCGCTTTTCGTGTGCGAAACTTCTGCCGTCGCCGAAAGAATGATTGTCGGTTCGTTGCTGCTCGAGAGATCGAATATTTTCAGATTTACATCCGTAAAAACCGGACGCACCAGCTTCGCCGCCTGCTTGCCTTTAAGCGGCGCCCCAGCCGGAGCCGTTACAGTTTCCCCTGCCAGTTGCTCATCGCGCTTGAGTACATCTTCCGCCGCAAGATCGAGCATCTTCTTCCGAAAAGTTTGCTCCTCGCCTTCCTTCATCGGAAAATCATAAGAATGGCTTTCCACGCTTGAAGCGTCGGAAATTGCCACGATGGTTTGCACTTCACTTTTCTTCGCCGCTGCCGCAGCCGAATTTGACTTCGCCGGTTGAGGCGCAGCAAACGAAGTTTTCGCGGCAGAAGTTGGCGCGCTCTTGCCGGAAGGGATCGTGACCAAATCAGCAGACTCGCCGGTCTTGCCCCGTTTCAACGTGGGGACATTCGCATCAGGGGCAGGCTCCGCGCTCGCAGCAGGCGTAGCCGCAGGTGGCGCAGTCACAGCAGGTGTCGGAGCCGCCTCCGCAGGCTTGCTTTCAGATTGCGCAGCCGGCGCGGGCGAAGCCGGCGCACTCGTCTCCGGATCTTTCTTCTCGACCTTCTCCGCATGCCGCAACAACTTCGGCGGCGCGTCGGTATCTTCAATTCCCCGCGGAACCGCCGGCTCTGGCTTCTTTGCTTTCTTCGCCGCAATCTCTTCCGTGGTTTGCCACGTTCCTTCGCCCAGCCAGACATTATTTTGCCCCGATAACGCCGCGCTCAGCGTCAACAATCCCTGAGAAACTCCGTCGCGGTACCCCTCATACACCGTCCCCGCGTAAAGAGCCATCGGCACCGGCGCGGCTTTATACGCGCTGGCATCGTAGTACTCTCCGTCCACCAAAATCACAATCGGAACCAGCCGCGCCTTGCCCTTCGGCTGCAGCTCAATCAGCCCCAACGCTCGCGGTCCCTTTGGTTGTTTTTTTGAACCGGAGGCGCTCTGCCCCGCGCCAATTTGCACCAGCAGCAAAAAGCATAAGACCGAGATGACGGCCCCGCGCACAGTACGGTATAACTTGTAGTCGTGATCGCTCGTGTAGGCGCGAACGTCTCGCGCCTGCACCATCATCGAAGGAGAAGCCCTCATGGAAATCAATTCTAAAGCCCCCGAGTTTACCTTGCCCGATCAGGACGGCAAAGTCATATCACTGAAAGACTATCGCGGCAGTTATGTTGTGCTTTATTTCTACCCCCGCGCCGACACTCCCGGATGCACCATCGAAGCCTGCGAGTTCCGCGACTCTTATAAGAAGATGGAAAAATCAGGCGCCGTGTTGCTTGGCATTTCCCCCGACACCTCAAAAGCCCAGAAAAAATTCGAAGAGAAATTCAGCCTGCCCTTCACTTTATTGGCCGATGCCGATCGCAAAGTTGCCGACAGCTATGGCGTGGTTGTGCAAAAAAATATGTACGGCAAAAAAGTTACCGGCGTCGCGCGGACAACCTTCATCATCGGCCCCGACGGCAAAATCGTGCACATTTTCAATAAAGTCAAACCCGAAGGCCACGCCGAAGAAGTCCTCGAATATTTGAAGTCGGCAATGAAAACGAAGACCAAAGCCTCAGCCTAAGAAATGCTCGCGTAGGGGCGGACGCCTCGTCCGCCCACTTGATCGCAGCTCGACAAGACTCATTCGCCAACCGTGTCATTCCGACTAAGCCAGAGCAAGAGCGACGGCGCATGGAGGAACCTGCTGTTACCTGCCTCCGCCCTAACCACCTGTCATCCTGAGCGCAGCGAAGGACCTATGCACTTGCTCGTGTGGGGCGGATACTCCTGTCCGTCGCGTTGATTTTGCGCGGGCCACAACAACCGTGTCATTCCGACTAAGCCGGAGCGCTAGCGACGGCGCATGGAGGAACCTGCTTTTGCTTGCCTAGGTAAAACCCCAACCACTTGTCATCTTGAGCGCAGTGAAGTACCTATGCACTGCTCGTGACGGCGGACATTCCTTGTCCGTCGCGTTGATTTTGCGCCGGCCACAACAACCGTGTCATTCCGACTAAGCCGGAGCAAGAGCGACGGCGCATGAAGGAACCTACTTTTGGTGTGGGAAAACCCTAACCACTTGTCATCCTGAGCGCAGCGAAGGACCTATGCACTTGCTCGTGTGGGGCGGATACTCCTGTCCGTCGCGTT
>JAJPHW010000020.1 GCA_021325035.1 Terriglobia bacterium | reverse complement strand
TTGCTCGGCTATATCCAGATGAATGATGCCCACGAAGCCAAACTTCAGGAAATTCGGCATGAGCTTCGCGACAAGAAGCACGTCGCAACCTGCCTCGGCTTCGGTCCGCGATTCTTACACTCCACGGGACAAGCGTATAAAGGCGGCCCAAACTCCGGCGTTTTCCTGCAAATCACTTGCGATGATGCTGTTGATTTGCCAGTTCCCGAGCAGAAATAAACTTTTGGCATCGTGAAAGCTGCACAGGCTCGTGGTGACTTTCAAGTGTTGGCACAACGTGATCGTCGTGCACTGCGCGTGCACTTAGGCAAAGACTTAAAAGCCGGGCTTGCTAGTCTACAAGCTGCGATTCATCTGGCACTGAATTAGCGCACAAATTCTGAGCAAAAGTTTAAGGAGCGGAAATATGCAAATCGGAATGGTAGGCCTCGGCAAAATGGGGGCCAATATGACGCGTCGTCTCATGCGTGGCGGACATCAAGTGGTCGTCACGGATCTCAGCGCCGACAATGTCAGGCAACTGGCTTCTGAAGGTGCGGTTGCCTCGTCTTCTCTAGATGATTTTGTTACCAAGCTCGGCAAGCCGCGTGTGGCATGGCTCATGGTTCCGGCCGGTGATCCGACCGAACAAACGGTGCAGGCTCTGGCCAAGAAGTTCGAACGTGGAGACATTCTGATTGACGGCGGCAACTCCTACTTCAAAGACGACATCCGCCGGGGAGAGCAGCTCAAAGAAAAGGGCATTCATTATCTCGATGTCGGCACCAGTGGAGGAGTTTGGGGACTCGAACGCGGTTATTGCATGATGATCGGCGGCTCAAAAGATGCCTTCCAGCAGTTGAATCCGATATTCAAAACTCTTGCTCCCGGCCTCGGAGACATTCCCCGCACACCGGGTCGTGAAAAAATGGCTGGCACCGCCGAAGATGGTTACATCTATTGCGGGCCGCATGGAGCCGGGCATTTCGTGAAGATGGTCCATAACGGCATTGAGTACGGCATCATGCAGGCGTATGCCGAGGGCTTCGATATCTTCAAGAATGCTATCAGCAAAGAACTTCCTGAAAACCAGCGCTACGATCTGAATCTGCCTGACATCGCTGAAGTTTGGCGGCGAGGTAGCGTGGTAAGCTCGTGGCTACTCGATCTCACTGCCATGGCACTCACGGAAAATCCCACGCTCTCCGAATACACTGGATTCGTCCAAGACTCCGGCGAAGGCCGCTGGACGATCCAAGCTGCTATTGATGAAGCGGTTCCTGTAGATGTACTCTCGGCGGCATTGTTTGTCCGCTTCCGTTCTCGTCAAGACCATACATTTGCAGAAAAAATGCTTTCCGCCATGCGCCAGAAATTTGGCGGGCACATTGAATTAAAAGCTCCCAAGAAAACAGCCTGATCTAAATAGATTTCGAAAAGGTACTGCCATGAATTTGATTGAAACTGCCCCTATCGTCCAGCCAGCTCGTTCTGGCCGCGTCGCGGATCCGTGCGCCATGATCATTTTTGGCGCAGCCGGGGATCTTACCCGCCGCAAACTCATCCCTGCACTTTACAACCTCGCTAAAACCCAGGTTCTTTCGCGCGAGTTTGCCATCATTGGTGTAGCGCGATCAGTGATGTCCGATGATGATTTCCGCAAAAAACTCACAGAAGACATAAAGCAATTCGCCACGGAGCCTGTGGATAACGATATTTGGGAGTGGTTCGTAAAACGGCTCTATTACGTTCCCGGCGATTTCGATGACAAAAACGTCTATACCAAATTAAAAGAAGTTCTTGCTCGCGTGGACCAGGAACATACGACCCACGGCAATCATTTTTACTACCTTGCCACCGCCGCCAATTACTTTGGATTGATTGTTGAGCAGCTTGCCGCAAATGGATTAATGGAGCAGAACCAGCACTGGCGGCGCGTCATCGTGGAAAAGCCTTTTGGGCACGATTTGGAATCTGCCAAAGCCCTCAACCAGCAGCTCCTCAAAGTTGTCAAAGAAGACCAGATTTACCGCATCGACCACTATTTGGGCAAAGAGACGGTCCAAAACATCATGGCGTTCCGTTTTGCCAACGGAATCTTCGAGCCTATCTGGAACCGCCGCTATATTGATCATATTCAAATCTCCGTCGCGGAAACGGTTGGGGTCGAGACGCGTGGCGGCTATTATGATCAAGCTGGCGCTTTGCGGGACATGGTGCCCAATCACATCATGCAGCTCATCAGTCTGACTGCGATGGAGCCTCCAGTTTCATTCCGCGCCGATTCCGTCCGCGATGAACAGGCTAAAATTCTCCACGCCATTCAGCCATTGAGCGCGGAGGATGTCTTGAGTAAAACCGTTCGCGGCCAATATGGCGAAGGCACGGTGGACGGCAAACGCGTACCTGCCTACCGCTCTGAGCAAGACGTTCCTCCAGATTCCAAAACCGAAACTTTCGTCGCCATGAAGCTCCAAATTGATAACTGGCGCTGGGCAGACGTCCCCTTCTATCTCCGGACGGGCAAAGCCATGGCGGCCCACAATACTCATATCGTCATTCAGTTCCGTCAGGCGCCATTCGTACTTTTCCGCGACACCCCCGTGGAAACTCTCATGCCCAACCAGTTGATCCTGCACATCCAGCCCGAAGAAGGCATCTCTCTGCGCTTTGCGGCGAAGGTGCCGGGCCCAAATATGCGTTTGGGAGCTGTGGACATGAATTTCGAGTATCAGGACTATTTCGGTTCCCAACCCAGCACTGGATATGAGCGACTGTTGTACGATTGCATGATTGGCGATGCTACTCTGTTCCAGCGGGCGGACATGGTTGAAGCCGGCTGGTGTGTGGTAAGCCCCGTGCTGGATGTATGGAAGGCTCTGCCGCCGCGCTCATTCCCCAACTATGCTGCTGGAAGTTGGGGTCCGAAGGATGCTGACGAGCTTCTGGAGCGCGATGGCCGTAACTGGAGGAACTTCGAAAAATGATTTTGGCAGGCGACATCGGAGGCACACACGCAAGGCTGGCCTTCTTCGATGTCCGCGACGGCCAACTCAGCCAAGTCTCTTACTCCATGTTTCCCAGCCGCGAATTCAGCGGACTGGATGAGATTGTCTGCAAGTTTCTTTCGGCTTCTTCTGAACGGCCAGAGAAAGCCTGTTTCGGCGTGGCTGGCCCTGTCCGCAACGGCCGCATCGAGGCTTCCAACCTTCCCTGGATCATCGAATCCCAAAAACTTGTCGCAGAAACAAAGCTCGAGCACCTCACCCTTATCAATGATCTTGAGGCGAACGCGTGGGGCATCCCGCTGCTTGGTCCCGACGATCTGGTGTTACTCAATCCCCACTATGCCGACGCAATCGGCAATCAAGCAGTAATCTCCGCGGGCACAGGTTTGGGCGAAGCCGGCATGTATTGGGATGGCGCGAAACATCACATTTTTGCTTGCGAAGGTGGGCACGCCGACTTTGCTCCACGTAATGAATTAGAGGTGGATCTTTTCCGCTATTTGTATGGACTCTTCGGCCATGTCAGCTATGAACGCGTCGTCTCCGGGCCTGGCTTGGTCAATGTCTATCACTTCTTGCGCGATACCGGCCGCGGCGAAGAACCCAAATGGCTCGCCGAGCAAATCCTTCATTCGGACCCAGCTGCCGCCATCTCGAAAGCTGCCTTGGAAGGCAAATCACCTCTTTGTGAGCACGCCCTCGATTTATTCATTTCCGTGTATGGCGCAGAAGCTGGCAATCTCGCATTAAAGCTTTTGGCGCTCGGCGGCATTTACCTGGGCGGTGGTATTGCCCCAAAAATCGTTTCCCGGCTGGCTGGCCCGCTATTTATGGAAGCCTTCCTCAACAAAGGCCGCATGAAAAAACTGTTGGAAGGCATTCCAGTACGCGTGATCACCAACGATAAAATTGCCCTTCTCGGTGCAGCCCGTTGCGCCCAGGCTCGCAGCTAGCTCAATTTAGGCCGCTCTGCAAATCGGAGCCTCCCACGCTCAAATTGTGCAAATGATTGCGGCGTTACCCTCTGGTTACCCAGCAAAACCCTTATTCCCAGCAACTTGGAGTTTGGCCCCGAGGTTGCGATATTACGGTCAACCCCCGCGAAAATTACGGGTAGGAGACTTCAAGATGAAAACGCTGCTTCTTACAGTTTGCCTTTTCGGTGCGGTATCAGCTGTGGCCCAGAACGGCACCTTGATCGACAATCAGGCGCATCCTATTCAAATGAACGAGCACCCTGTTCGCGCTGCGCAACAACCTCTCACGACCGAACAGACATTGCTGATACAGAATCCATTTACGTATGCTCACGGTGAGAGACCAATGTGGGAGTTTGCAACCAACGCACCAGTCGAGCCTCTGGGTGACATTGCACGCAGGCTGAAGGAAGATCACACGGTGGCCAAGAAATCTGACACCGTTTTCATAAATTACTAATCTTCAGCATCCTCAGTCGTGGAACTTGATGCTGGCGTGTGTTCCGTCGCAATAGGGTTTGTTTTGCGATTCGCCGCAACGGCAAAGAGTTACCCGGTTGCGAACTTCATATTCTGAGCCATCCGCGGAGACCACTGGAATCCCTCCGCGGAGCCAGATCGGCCCGCTGCATTTCTGCACTGGATCCTCAATCAATCCAATCGAAATTGGTAGTTTAGGTTCTACTGGCTCACCTGTTTTCTTGTCCCATGCCACTAATCTGCCAGCAGGGCAATTCCCTACTTGTCGGATGAAATTAGCGCGTACGTCGGGGTCGTCGGTGTTCTCTACCTGGTTCCAAACTTGTCCATTGGGATCGCAAAACCGCCCGAATGCGCAGAGACTCTCTGCATCTGTGAGTTGCATGGAAGGCCCATCCAAAACTTCGGCTTGCATCTTGTAAGGCGTGCGGGGAGCAGTCTCCGTACCATCGAAGTTGATTTTCGCATGCGCACCGTCACAGAAGGGTTTGCTCTTTGAGTGTCCACAACGGCAGAGCGCATATTTCTCCTGAGCCGCGTATTTCTCCCCTTCCTCCCACGTCTCCGACTCGCCTTTCGCATTCGCGCCAATGACCTGCTTTGCCAACGGAACGCTCCCGCTCACCAGATATGGTCCATTTTTCGTAATGGTCACTTTTGCTTCGTGCTTGGCGCCGGACATGAAATTTCTTCCTCCTGAATTTTTGTTTAGGCTTTTCCGAAGTCTATACCCATTATCTGGCACGCCGGAGATAAAAATCGAAGATAAAATCTAGGCATGCCTGTTTCTCCTGAGGTTCGCATCCTACCTACGAGCGGTGATCTTTTTCATGCCGCAGCTGTTGAATTTGCTGCTTGGGCCAACGCTGCCGTAAACGCTCGTGGACGGTTTACCGTCGCGCTCTCTGGCGGCTCCACTCCCCGCGGCATGTTCTCTCTGCTTGCTTCCGGCGCAATTCCTAATATTCCCTGGGACAAGATTTGTTTCTTCTGGGGTGATGAGCGCCACGTTCCCCCGGATAGCCCAGAAAGCAATTACCGCATGGCCGACGACGCCATGTTGTCGAAAGTTCCTGTCCGCCAGGAAAATATTTTCCGTATTCCGGCAGAAGGCAAGGATGCTAACGAAGTTGCTAGCGCGTACGAGCAGACGATACAGGAATTTTTCGGGCTCAAAACCGGCGCGTTTCCCCGTTTCGATCTGGTTCTTCTCGGCATGGGTCCCGATGGGCATACGGCATCGTTGTTCCCCGGATCATCCGCATTGCAGGAAAACAAGAGAATATTCGTCGCCAACTGGGTGGAAAAAATGGGCGACTTCCGCTTCACCCTGACTTATCCCGCCATCAATCGAGCGTCAGAAATCGCTTTTCTGGTGACCGGAGCCGACAAGTCTGCGACTCTCAAACGCGTGTTTGAGGACAACCGCGCGGACTTGCCGGTGCTGGGAATTAAACCGGAAGGCGGACAGCTGATATGGTTCGTGGATCAACAAGCCGCCAACCAACTCTGAGGACTCTGTTACGCGTTTCTACTTGTGCCGAATATCTTCGGGCGCTCGCACTCGGTCGAGTGGAACCACTTGCAATGACCATTTCACCGGCACTGACGTAGGCTTAAAGCATGTCGTCTTATTGCATGCCTGATAATCGAGTTTTCCCGTAATCGTGAAAATCTTGCCGTCTTTCCCTAGCGATCCCCAGAACTCCGCACCAGTATTTACTTTGACATCCTGAGTAATGCGAAAAGTCCCATCAAAAACGGGGACGCGCTCCTTCAGTTCAGCGAAATAGAGCACGTGAGACTGCGGATATAATGCCGGCTTGAGTTCTAACTGCGCGACCGGATCGAGTTCCAGATTGATCGGCTTGTAACCTTGGGCTCCGGGCGCATACACATGGACGTCTGGTGGCAACTGGACTTCCGCAACCAGGGTAATGTGCGTACCCGGCACACCGATTCGGTCCGATTGCTCCAGCGCCAGCTTCAAGAATGGCGCCTCGACGGTATCCGTAACTTCCTCACCGAGTTCGGGAAAGAGCTTCACGATCAGACTATTTCCCGTAATCCGCTCGCGGTACTTCGGGTCGAAATATTTTTCCCGGATGATGCCTTTGGCGTCAATGAAAAAATACCCAGGACGGGCAAAACCCTTTTGCATACCCGTCGCTTCAGGGTTGAGCACGCCGTAGGCCCTGATGATCTTCGAATCCGGATCGCCCAGCATCGGATAGTCAATCTTGTGCCGGTCGGCAAAGAATTTCATGATCTCCGGCGAGTCGTAGCTGATAACGGCCAACTTGATACCCTGCTTCTCGAACCGGGGGAATGCGCTCTCCAGCTGGACCAGCTGGCCTTTGCAGAAGGGTCACCAATCGGCGGAACGAAAGAATAGGAGGACAGTCCCGTTCGCGCCTTTTAATGTATCGAGCGTTTGAATGTTGCCCTGTTGGTCGCGTAGCGAAAAGTCCGGTGCCTTCTGGCCGACTGCGAGTCCGATAGACATTGGCTCCATCGAAACCAATTGAATCGTGTCGTCGGTTAGTGTTCCGTGGACAGTTACGCTATCGCCGATGTGTGCAGTAACTGATTTTTGCGGTTCGAGACCATACATGACACGATTCGTGTCATCGTATAAAGCCAGCTTCGCGCCCGGCACGTTTTTAGAGCATTCGGGAGACTCGTTGAAGGCTTCATCTGCGTTACAGGCGCTGGTCACGATGGTGCCCGACCAAGCGGACGACAAAGAGCTCTGGGCAGCCAACGGCAGGACAGCGAGGTACCGAAATGCAAAGATGCAGGTAAAAAGAAAGAACTGTCTCACCCGACTACTTTAACTGCGATAGCTATCGCGTGCAAGAATTAAGGGGCGCGACGGTGAGTTTTAGAACACGGGCACGAGGTTGTGCTTTTTCTGATAAACCTTACGATCCACCGTGCGTAGAGTATCGGCTACATCGCTGCCAGTAGCGTAGGCAGCAATCCCGTAGCTGAAAGACAATTTGTAATCTTTTTCGTTGTTGGTATTCCACTCTTCCACTATGCGATGCAATCTCTGAAGCGGGAAATCTGCTTCGGGTTCGCTGGTCTCCGGCATCACTACCAGGAATTCATCCCCGCCCTGGCGAAACACCACGTCGGCGCCGCGAAATACAGTCTTCAAAATGCGGCCAAATTCAACCAATACAAGATTCCCTTCCATGGCGCCAAATCTTTCGTTGATGGACTTGAAATTGTCTATGTCAATCGCCATAAACGTAAGCGGACTGCCCATCCGGTTCGCACGCGCCACCTCGCGGGGAATCACTTCGTTCAATGCACGGCGGTTCATCAACTGTGAAAGTGGATCAATGAGAGAGAGGTTTTCCAGCCGTTCGTTCAATACCAGTTCATTGATGAGAGCACGCCGCGTCGAATTCAGAGTAAGTTTTTGGGAAAGTAAATATAGATTGAAGAGCAAAATCAGCGAGATCAGCCCAAAAAACAACTGCGGCAAGTATGCCTGTTCAATGTGAATTACCCGCTGTGCCCAAACCAGATTCGGCAAAATCAGCGAGAGCAAGCCTGTGGTCAAAACCACAATCATGAGCAGCCCGATGGACCAAAGCTGCCAGTCTCTCCCGGTAAGCTGCTGAATTTGCTGCTGGATTTCTTCCGCCCGGGCCAACATAGATGGCGTAGCGGTTGTCGTAGCTGGCTGGTCACTACCGAATGACATGATGCTCCCTGCCCCCGTTTGAGTCCCGGGGAAGCCTACCCAGTAGTTTCCCTTGAATCCACGCAAGAGTGCTCGAGGAAATAGGACATGCACCTTACCTTGGTAATGAGGGTTGGAACGAAGGGATAATTTGAGCCGGCAAAAACACCCGGGCAGTTGCAAGGTGGTAAGTTATTTAATATGAAAAGGTTAAGCACTCAACAAGCTACTAAGATCATCAAGCGCAATTCTCGCGCCAATCGCCAACTTCCTTCAAGCCTTCGCTGCGAGTTTGCTCAAAGAGGCGGACGCGATGGCGGGAGTGTTCAAATTCGTGAATATCCGCCCAAACCTCGGCGCGCCAATTCTCTTCATGGACGGCAGATTCACCGCAGGTCGCACAGCGCGTATGCAATTTTCGATACATGCGCGGGGCAACGGATGCTAATTCGATGAAAATGCAGCGGACTTCCTGAATTTCGTCTTTTTCTCCGATCACGTGCTCATAGCGCAATACATAGCAAAAACCCAGTTTGCGGGCTTCAAGTTCAGCCTCGCCGCGGGTGTGGAAAGGGCCATATTCTGCGCGCAACTGCTCGGTTGAATCACATGCCATCCAAAATGTTTCTGTGTAAGCCATTCCCACCCTACCTTCCGAGAAGATCCAGAACCTGGTCAGTGGTTATGCAATTCGAGGGCCGCGCCTAAGCAGCTAAGTCCAATCGTTTTATGATTTTAAAAGCCTTCCGGAACTGGATTTAAGGGCACAACTGCAAGCTTTTGCAGACTAATGCCGAAGATGATGCAAGAATGCTTTCCAAGTTTGACGTAATCTACTAGCGCGTATGATTTGGAAAATCAGGTGAGTTGCCTTATCATCGGCTGCCTGCATACAAGCGCGACGTAACCCAAAGAAGCAAAGTATCTTATGGGAAAACGACACCAACCACGTGTGGAATTGAAGGTTCCTGTGCGCATTTTCGGCACGGACGCGCACGGCCAGATTTTCTCGGAAACCGTTTCTACACTCGACGTAAGCCAGGATGGCGCACAAATAACGGGCGTTCGGGCAGAACTTAAAGCAGATGAAATTATTGGGCTCACCTACGCCCAGAAAAAAGTCCACTTCCGCATTAAATGGATTGGACAGCCGGGCAGTCCTCTTGCCGGACGCGTGGGATTATTGAATCTGACGCCCGAAAAACCACTTTGGGATATTGCTCTTCCCAAATCAGAAATGGATCAATACAAGTGGAAAGCGGGCGAGAGGCGTCAATTCCCCCGCGTCAAAGTTGTGCTCTCGGTCGAGTTGCAGCCAGAACACGGCGCCATGATATGGGCCAACGCCGCAGATTTGAGTATGGGAGGCTGCTTTGTGGAAATGGCCATCCCGCTGAAAAAAGCAGAAAAACTCAAAATCGGTTTATGGATCGGCGATAGCAAGATGTGGTTTCAAGGAGAGGTCGCCAGCAGCACGCCGGGATTCGGCGTCGGCATTAAATTCGTCAACATCTCCGAGAAAGACGTTGTTGCACTAAAGACTTTTCTGCAAAAAACCAAAGCCTGAGTTCTTAATTCGTTCACGAAGAACTCAATGTTCACTGTATTAAGTGCCGGTCATGCGCAGACCCTTTGATGCTATTTCCATTGGTGGATTTTCGTACGAACCTACAACCGGATGCTTCCAACTGGCGCCACCGTGCGCGGCAACATAGAGCGCCAGTTCGAGACGGTTCCAGACACCAAGCTTGTCGAATATACAGCGTAAATAATTCTTGATCACTTGTTCGGTCGTGCCAATCACATGGGCAATCTGGCGATTCGTGCGACCTTCCCACACCAGCACTGCCACTTCCACTTCCTTCACGGTCAATCGATCGCAGGGCGGCATGATTTCATCTGCTCCTTTTGAAACATGGCGGTAGCCAGTTTCACGCGTTTACGGCCATCACGGATACCT
>JAJPHW010000057.1 GCA_021325035.1 Terriglobia bacterium | reverse complement strand
TCGATCGCGGGCTTTCTGAGGTACGCCGTCGAAAGTGCGACCGAGAAAGGGTCCGCCCGGGGCTGCCTTATGGTGTGTGTCGCGCCGCTTGTGGACGACGCTGAGGTACAGCGGTTCCTGCAAAGCGCGGTGGCGGGCGGCGCTGCACTGGTGGAGCGCCGTTTCCGGGACGGGATCAGCGCGGGGGACATCCCGCCTGACTTTCCGGTAGCCACGCGCGCGATCCAAGTCACGGATTTTGCGCGGGGCCTGACCATGCGTGCGCGGATAGGCACGCCGCGCAAGACGCTCCTCAAAGATGCTGAGGAAGCGGCTGACTTAGTGCTCCTGCCGCCGCGCTCGGACAGTCGGAGCGAGTAACGGAGATCCGTTCGTGTGTCTGAAGGGCATTCACGGCTCGCACCCACCTTTACAAAGAGCGTAAAGGTGGGCCACCCGCCACCCTGCCCGCCACGCCGAGTATATTTATCCCAGTCGGGATCTTTCTACTCTGGCCGCAAGGAGACGGTCTGGGCGGCGGGCGCTACCTAAGAACCTCGAACCATCTCAAGACCTGCCAGGCTGCCATAAGAGCCATGGCTCCAGCGACTAAGTGCAGCAGCCAAAATTTGCGCGGAAGCTTCTCGCGCTTCAACTCTTCCTTGAACTTCCTGACGGCTGCTCGCGCTGTGCGGAACGATCTGTAAAGGCAGCCCTCGTCTGCGGAGTCAGCACCGCCAATGATGCCTTGATGTATTCCCTCGTTCATCATGAAGATATGGTTGACGTAGACCAGTTCATCTGGCGTCAAGCCGATTTTCGAGGGATGAGGCGAAACTATAGACGTGGGCATAACAGAAAGCCCCGGTTTAGGTTGATTGTTCGCAAACTTTGGGAGCGTGCTCTGGTACTTCTCGGCATCGCCAAAAACGAACATTTGGTAGCGGTCTATGTTGTCGAATAAGCGACGAATAAAATGGTTCAATATA
Source organism: Terriglobia bacterium (assembly GCA_021325035.1). Lineage (GTDB taxonomy): Bacteria > Acidobacteriota > Terriglobia > Terriglobales > Acidobacteriaceae > JAJPHW01. The sequence goes on along the minus strand of JAJPHW010000057.1, from coordinate 19,819 downwards.
ACGAGCGGCTTGATGATGGGAGTGAGATAGTTGGCGTAGGGCGAGTTCGTCAGATTGCTCAAGGTCGGTGTGCTGAACTTGAAGATCGAACGACTTGGGTTAAACCAGTCGGTGTGTTCCTTGGTGAGTTGCGCCCGATTCTTCTGCAAATAGCCTTGATTGCCCTCGTCGCCAGCCGCCCATGCACTCACCAAATCCAACTCGGCCTCTAGGCCCTCTATCAGGCTGAGTATTCCCTCGTAGGTCCGTTGCTTCGAGGCCAGTTCGGCGGCGACGTAGGTGAACCACGCGCCGGACGCCGCCCCTAGGGTTGCGATCGACGCCCAGAAGGTCGTAGATGTGAGTATGTCCGGAAGCTGTTTCATGGCCCGCGATTCTACCAAGAGCCGGCGCTGCTAGGAAGTTCTTTAGCCAGTGCGGAAAAACTGGATGTGATGGCAAGTGTCGCACTCCCAGACCTCGATCCCCAGGTCGGCGGCGTGGATCGCAGCTCCTGAATTCCAAAGTCGCATGTTGTAGCTCTGGGTGTCCTTTAAGACCTGACGCGTATATTCTCCCACGCCGCAGACGTGGCAGATCCTTCTGATGCCGTCGTGCAATAGCTGGCCGCCTTGCTTGATCTGCTCCAGGTTGGTATCTACCTGGAGCAGCAGGTCGTTAGCGCTTCCACAGCAGTTCGCCTCCCTGGTCACGACCGAACGTCCCAAAATCAAGTTAATCATGTGCATGTGCGGGTCGCTCGGAAAGAGCTTCGTTAGGTCGTTCTCGGGCTCATCCCAAAATTCACGGTCAAGCTTGGGTCTACCTGCCACCATGCACCAAAGAACTTTGCCGAGCATGTACACATCGAAGTCAGTCTTGACCGTCTCAAGTCTGGCGCCCATACCTCTCCACGTCGCCGGAGGGATGAAATCGCCAGCTCCCACGGTCTCCCCGTGTAGGCGTGTGATACGTGCCTCGCGGTTCGGGACGAAGACCAGCCCGAAGTCGCCGAGGACAAACTCGTGGTCCTTGCCGATGAAGATGTTCGCTGGCTTGATGTCGCGGTGGACTATGTTTTCGTTGTGAAGGAGAGCGATGGTGGCAACGACTGATCGGAAGGCCTTCAACGCGAGCGCCGCGTTCCCTGTGTACTCCTTAAGGTGATCTTCCAGCGTCCCGTTTGGGAAGTATTCCGTGACCATCCACCGTTCTTCTATGTCAAAGCCCAAGAGCTTCGGCAGGCCGGGGCGATTCTGCTGCAGGACCTCAATTTCCTGCCTCAAGCGGTCGAGGCTTTGTTTCTCATCGTCTCGAATCTTGAACTCTTTCATCGCGCCAAGCTCTTCGGGTTTGTCGTCCCGCAGGTACGTTTGAATCGCTTCGACGTACTCCATTCTCGATTTCTGTAGCGCCGATTCGCTTGTACTCGCAGATACCCACGCATGATTAATGATGGCGTCGCGGCTCTGTTTTCGCTCTTTTGTTCTCTCAGGGGTACGTACGAGATACACCTTGCTCTGTCCGCCCTCGCCTAATGGCTCTTTTTTAACTCGCTCCCATTCGGATTTCCTGCCCGGCATAAGCTGTTGCCAGTTCTGCGGCGTCGCGAGCTGTTCAGCCCCTTGCTCAGTCAGAACAATGTCGGCGAGGGACTCGTTGGGCATCGCCATGTTCTTCGTTTTTCTGAGATGCCCGCTCTTGATCGCGGCCTTGAGCAGGCTGGCTTGCAGGGTCTCTGCGATGCTCGCAGCTCCCAGGTTGTCGTCAATTGTGTGACCACCGCGAAAGAAATTCAGGAAGTCGAAGTAGATGATCGGGGCCTGCGTTATCTGCGGGTAGATGTGGCCTTGCGGCATTTTCTCTGTGATGAGCATGGATTTTGCCAAATTATTATAAGTCCGCACGCGGGCAAGTGCGGGACAGGCGGGACCGACCCCACGGATGGCCTGGCGGCGGAAAGCGCGCAAGGTTGGGGCGGCAAAGATGCGCGCGAGATCCTTCGGCCCGCGGTGAAAAGCGCGGGCTCTCAGGATGACAAGTTGAAGAGGGTGGGCGGTTCGGCACGGCTGAAGCCGTGCCCTGATACGAAGCATCTAGTTTTCAATTTCTCCCGATGTTTCCGTGGCCTTAAGGGTCATCACAGAAGTGTTATCCCGTGTGCGTGATGACGAGATATTTCTTTAGGAACACTTGCAAATCCGTGAACAACTACGAATAGATCCCCGGGGCCTCATGTCCTAGCTTCTGGACGTACTCAACGTACGACCCGGGATAAACGGTGGGAGTGCGGTCGGTGCCGCTTTCACCGCCGAGTTCGAGCACCCGGGAGCCGAGGCCGCGCAGAAACATGCGGTCATGCGATACGAAGATCATGGTGCCTTCAAAATCTTTGAGGGCGTCCACAAGCATTTCTTTGGTGGCAAGATCAAGGTGATTGGTCGGTTCGTCGAGCACGAGGAAGTTGGGCGGGTTGAAGAGCATGCGCGCGATGGCGAGGCGCGATTTTTCTCCACCGGAGAGGGAGCGGATTTTCTTATCCACGTCTTCGCCGGAGAATTGGAATGCTCCGGCCACGTTGCGCAATGAGCCGATAGTGTCGTGGGGAAAATCCTGCTGTAATTGTTCGGTGACGGTGAGATCGGGATTGAGCGTGTCTAAAGATTGTTGCGCGAAGTAGCCCATTTGCAGGCTGGCGCCGAGGCGCACGCTTCCGGCATCGGGAGCGCTGGCTCCGGCAATCATTTTAAGCAGCGTCGTCTTCCCCGCGCCGTTTCTCCCCATGACGGCCCAGCGCTCTCCGCGGCGGATGGTGAGATTGAATCCGTCATAAATTACACGCGGGCCGTAACTCTTGTGCAGATTCTCAAGCACGGCGACCTGCTCGCCGGAGCGCGGCGGAACGCGAAAGTCGAATTTAACGACCTGGCGTTTCTTGGGCAGTTCGATCTTTTCGATTTTGTCCAAGGCCTTAATGCGGCTCTGCACCTGGGCAGCTTTGGCGGCGTGCGTCCTGAAACGATCGATGAAGCGCTGCTCTTTGGCGAGCATGGATTGCTGCCTGGCAAAGGCTGCCTGCTGATTGCTCTCCCGCACGGCGCGCTCGCGCTCGTAGAAGTCGTAGTTGCCGGAGTAGGTGATGATTTCGCCGCCATCAATCTCGGCTATCTTTGAGACCAGGCGATTCATGAACTCACGGTCGTGCGAAGTCATGAGCAGCGCGCCGGGAAAGGACTTGAGAAATTGCTCGAGCCAGATAATGGATTCGATGTCGAGATGGTTCGTCGGTTCGTCCATCAGTAAGACATCCGGCATTCCAAGCAGGACGCGGGCGAGCGCGACGCGCATTTTCCATCCGCCGGAGAGCGCGCCGACGTCGCCGTCAATCTGATCGTCTTTGAATCCCAGACCGTGGAGCACTTCGCGGGCCTGCGATTCGAGGGCGTAACCGCCTAGATGGTCGTACTCCTCCTGAACGTGCCCGAAGCGCTCAAGGATGCGGTCCATGTCGTCCGCCTTTTCGGGGTCTGACATATCCCGCTGCAAGGCTTCGAGCTCGTGGTGTAGATCGCCGACGCGTCCGCTCCCTGCGATGGCTTCATCGAGGACCGAACGGCCCTGCATCTCTTCGACGTCCTGGCGAAAGTAGCCGATGGTCAGCTTTTTGGGGACGGAGACGGTGCCGTCGTCGGGAGTTTCCTCGCCGACCACCATACGGAAAAGCGTGGTCTTGCCCGCCCCATTAGGGCCGACCAGCCCGACTTTTTCGCCGGGATTCAACTGAAAGGAAGCATCCACGAAGAGCAACTGCTTGCCATACTGCTTATTGATGTTGGAGAAAGAGATCATTTTTGGAGGAGCGAGCCGCGGCACGGTGCCTGTTCTAGGGTAGCGTGGGCGGAAACTTGCCGGCACATTGTGCGAGTTTACAGATAGGATCACTAAGGTAAGCTCAGGGGAGACGCAACATTGGACGATTTTGTTGCCGAGAAACTTGGCTCAGTCCGGTCTGGCCCGCACTTCTTAGAATTTTTCTGGGAATTCTCTCGCTGCTCTGAAAACAGTCGCCACTTCGATAAACTCATCTTGAAGCCTATACACTACGCGAAAATGTCCAACGATGACTTCGCGAATTTCAGGTTCGTCTCGCTCCGGCACGATACGTCCCGAGCGCGGGAACTGGGTCAACTGCTCAACGGCAGAGAAGATTCGCGCAATGGTCAGGCCTGCATAATGCTCAGAGTCTTTGGCAATGTATCCGTGGATGGCGTCAAGATCGCGCAGCGATTGTGGCGACCACAGAATGCGCATTACAGTCCGAAGCGACGCTTGGCCTGATCGTGCGGAATGCCCTGGGACCCATCGAGCTCGGCCAATCCAGTTTCGACTTTGGCCAGAAATACGAGCCGTTCAATGGCATCGTCGATGGTGGCATTTGGCGGCATCGCCTGGAGGGCCTCGATAATGCGGTCGCGGGTAAATGGCTCCGGCATAGATCAATTGTAAACACATTTCGCGGCAAATTGCCGGCTAAGACTTGGCACACTGGGGATCAGTAAGCAGCAATCAGCGATCGCAAAATCCGCACTTGACATTGCTAGATAATCCACTACCATACGGTTGTGGATAGATTGGGCACAACCTTTGCCGCTTTGTCCGATCCAACGCGGCGGGCAATGATCGAACGGCTCTCCCATGGGCCGGCCTCTGTGCATGGATTGACGGAACCGTTTGCACTCTCGCAGCAGATGATTTCAAAACATATTGCCTACCTGGTGCGGGCGCGGATCGTGATCAAGACCAAGCGTGGACGAGAGAGTGTGTGCACGCTTAGGCCAGAGGCGATTAAGACAGTCAGCGACTGGGCGATTAGGTATCGCCGATTCTGGGAAGAGAGTTTCGACAAACTGGATGCGGTTGTAAATCAGATGAAGAAAGATCAAATGAAGAAAGCGGAGGCCAGAGATGACAAAAAGCACGGCGCACGAAACCGAGCGAATGGTGATCACAAGAATTTTTGATGCGCCACGCGAACTGGTTTGGAAGGCGTGGACAGACCCGAAGTACATCATGCAGTGGTGGGGACCGAAAGGCTTTAGCTGCCCCGCTTGCGAGGTCGATTTTCGCGTAGGAGGGAAATTGTTGCTCTGCATGAAGTCGCCGGATGGGCAGGAGGGGTGGAATGCGGTTGAATACCATGAGATTGTTCCTCTGGAAAAGATCGTTTCCTCCATGTACTTTTCGGACTCGAGGGGAAACAAGATTGACCCTGCGGAATTAGGAATAGAAGATGAGGCGATAGAGGGTGCGTACGACGTGACCATCTTTGAGGATCTCGGGAATGGCCGGACGAAACTCACCTTGATTGGCAATGAACCCATGGAGAGCGCGAAAAACAGCGGTCAACTCGAGGGCTGGAATGAGCAACTCGATAAAGTTGCCGCAGTAGTTGCGGGGCTGGCGCAGGCGAAATAAGAAGTTGATGTGTAAATTTGTAAACTCAGTGGTGGAGAAAAAATGAAAAGCATACCGTTTCTCGCTATCGTCATTGTCCTGCTGGCATTCGCATTTCACGCGGATGCCCAGGACGCCAAGAATGACGCAATGAAGTAATGACGCGACGAAGAAAGACGCAGCCGTCAAACCTGCCGATCCGGAATTGAAAGTCGTGCTCGATTCCTGGAACGAGGTTGGCAACAAACTCATCGCCATGGCCGAAGATTTTCCCGCGGACAAATATGACTTCAAGCCGACACCCGCGCAGCGGAGCTTCGCCGAGCAGTTGCTGCACGCGGCGGGCTCAACCTACTACTTCACGGACACGGTCACGGGGCAGAAGCCTCCCGCGGAAGATCCCAAGCGCGAGCAATACAAGTCCAAGGCCGACGTCGTCGCTTTCGTCAAGAAATCCTTCGCCGACGGTGCAGCCGCCATCCAGGCGAAAGGCGAAAAAGGCCTGACGACGGAGGTTGTGTACACCCCTGAGCAAAAAGCGCGCGTGCTCGACATTGCCTACGGCATCATCGAACATAGCGGAGAACACTACGGCCAGCTCGTTGTGTACTACCGCCTCGCAGGTCTTGTGCCGCCGGAGTCGCGGCCGACGCAGTAAAGCTGGCCTCAACCCACCTTTACGGAGGGCGTAAAGGTGGGCCAGCCGCTGCATCGCGTCGCCGCGTTCGAACTGCCTCGCTCAAGCCGAGATGCGGCTTGAATAGGCTACCCGCGTGCAAGGTATAATTGCGACGCAGATGCCGAGGCACGAAGCATCATGAAATTGGCTTTTGGAATCATCGCGATTATTATGCAAGCCTTAAATGTCGGCGCATTTGCTCAGGACGCCGAGACGGTGCTGCATTACTGATTTGGAAGCGGGACGCACAGGAGGCGGCGCTCTCAATTCACCGCGTGAATCTTCGGACCTTAGCATCCCTCCTTCGGCCACGTTACGCCCGCCTCAGGAAGCACCCCGGGATGGAGTCGATACTGCGAGCGACATCACGAATGGTTCTTTCTGTATACGAGCACTCCTTCATGAGCGTTGATTTTGGGGCTCGCGCAGTGAAAAAAGGAGAGTCAAAGGAATTCAGGGAACGCGTGCGCCAAGGTCTGTTAGAAGCCAAAGCGCGAACGCCCCTGCTCTCGCCATTGTTGACGCCGTGCGGCGTCACCGTGCTTTACCTACCGCCACGCAATGCGTCCAAGATCGACCTCGACAACCTCGTCCGGGAGTCGATCATTCCGGCAGTCCACGAGATCCTGCAGCCGCCAGCCACCCCACGAGATTTTCTTTTGCAGGTGAACCCAGGCGAAATCGATCCGCATCTGGCTGAGATGTTGGAAAGATACAAACGAGCGCCGAAATTCCACATTACCGGATATCAAGTCTTTTGTTTGCCGCGAACGCCGGAGGATCCGGAAAACGGAAACGTGCGTTTGATCCTTCATGGGGGAGATTTCGAGCAAACCATTTGTGAGTTGCTGGATTCGGCTCTAACCGACTGGGAGGATTCAGACCCTGACGACTGACACATTTGGCGGTGGATGGGCCACTCTTTTCCACCCCGATTTGAATCCCGCCCTGAACCTACTCGTGCACTTCGAATCCCGCCGGCAAGGCTGCCTCAAGATTGATTTGTTCTCCGGTGATGGGGTGGTGGAAATTCAGAAATTGGGCGTGCAGAAAGTATCCTCCATCGCCGGGGAGGCCGGGGAGATTTTCAAGAGGCTGGCCGCCCAAACCGTACAGAGGATCGCCTACCAGCGGATGGCCGATGGATGCCAGATGGATTCTGATTTGATGAGGGCGTCCCGAATTTAGGCTTACCTCAAATGTTGTGGTGCTTGCGGTGCGTGAGATGACCTTCGCCAATGACTTTGCCGGCTTGCCGCTCGGGCTGGCGGCCCACACCGAGCCGATGCGCGGGTGCGGTACAAGTCCGATGGGCGTGCAGATTTCGTAGGCGTCTTGTTGTGAAACGCGTTGAGCCAGCGCCCGATAAATTTTTTGAATTCTGGGAGTGTTCCACTCTGCGCCGAGTTGAGCAGCGGCCTGCGCTGTTTTGGCGAAGAGAACGATGCCGGTAGTGCCTCGTCCCAAGCGGTGGACAGGGTTTGCGCTGGGGATTTGCTTTTGCACCATCCGCAGGAGGGTGTTTTCCATGAAGCCGCCGCCGGGGAGGGTGGGCAGCCCGCCAGGTTTGTTGACGGCCAACAGATAAGGATCATCGAACAGTATTTCGAAGTGCTGAGGAGTGTCGGGTTCGATCCATGGCGGACGGTTCCAGACAAGGGTTTGGCCTGAAATGAGCGATTCGCTTCCGGTTGCAGTGACGCCGTTGAGGGTGACTTCGCGATTGTTCAGATTTTGTTGCCACGCTTGTGCGGTTGAGTGCGGGTAAAGGCAGGCCAGGTGGGAGAGCAGGATGCGTCCGTGATATTTGCTGCCGATGATTGTGGTATAGGCATGGCCCCGGTTGAGCATGTGGTTTGAGTGTAAGCTATGGCACGTGAGTCCCCGTGCCCAGGACGCGCCTGATTTCGATGACCTATACTGCTCCACTGACGGCAAAGCGAATCAAGGAGTTCAAATGCAATCTGAAATTAAAATAGGGCAACGTTTCAAGTTCAATGTATTGGACGAGAACCCTTCGCAAGAGCGACAGGCGGTTGTCACCCGCGTACTTTCTGATACCGAGGAGGGACTCGGCCCGGAGGTAGGCTTCTATCTCGCCTGTTGGGTAGAGGCTTATGAACTGCCAGAAACGCAGCCTCGGACAACGCTGGTGTTCGAACGTGGAGTTGACTTTAATGTATATCTCGACGGACGACAGGTCAGCATTACGTTGCTATAGCTATAAGGCACGGCCTTCGGGTCAACAAATTGACGCGTCATCGAGGCCGAAGGTTCCGGACGGAACGTAACCCAGTTTATTGGATGTCAAGATCCCAGCTCAATGGTTCGCCTTGCATAACCCTTTTGGCGTCCAATCGTGGACCAAAGTCGTCGGTGGCTGCGAGGACTGATGGAGGATGAGGACGATAGAACGACGCTGCTCTGTCCCAATGGCGGTGAGATGCATCGATAATCCCATGGGGACGATTACTGCCGGGCCCCCGACTCGACCGATCTGCATGCGGCCATCGGAGGTCTCCAGGCAGGTTTCGCCGCCCACCGCGTACCAAGCCTCGGGTCCAGAGTGGACGTGTGCGGGCGCTGTCATCCCGGGTGTGAAGTTGGCCTCCATCAACTGCGCCGAGTAGTTTTCTCCGGCCACGATCGGAAGCGGACCAATTTTGGCAACCGGAGTACCATGGGCCGGCCTCCAGTTCTCGTCCTCGATGGTCATCAACCAGACTTTGCCAAATGACTCCACAACCACACCTCGCGGCCCCTTGTCTGCCTGCGCCGCAATGCGGGTTGGATAGGCATCGAGATGCCAGAATACTTGCGGTTGTGTGAATTGACCTACGGGATTGTCTGCGAGAATCCAGCAGCCAATTTCCTGTGTTCGCGCACTCACCGGCTTGCAGGGATCGCCCGGAACCGCTACGCCTTGCGCCATCAGTTGTGTCCATGGGACAAGGAGCAGATAGAAAAAGAACATGCCGTTCCATCGCACCGGTCGAAGCATTATTCTGAACCCCAAAGGCGTTAGTAGCTTTCAGGGAAGGATTGTATCCGGACGAGAGGGATTCGTCCGTAAAGAAATGTATTGCCGGGAGTTTGGAAGTTTAGGAATAAACACTTCGGGGCCCTTTTCAGGACCGGCAGAAGTGCTGCTACCTGTTTTCTTTCGTTTTTACTGTCGTGACGCCGTTGTGTGCACCGATTCGGTCGTGACGTTGTGTTCCCAAGGAACACTCTTCCCCTCCCGCGAAAAAGTGGGAACTTCTCTCGGATTCCGGGAAAATATGAAAAGATTCAGATGGGGTCGCCGCGTTCATACCCCTAACGGATTCGTCCCCCAAAGGACTACATGATGCGAAAAGGCTTCACCAGAAAACCACAACCGGACGAGCCCACGGCGCCAGTCAAGAACTACATCACGCCGAGCGGCCTCGAGCGTCTCAAAGATGAGCACCGGTTTCTGCTCACCAGGGAACGCCCCGCGGTGGTGGAAGTGGTGGCGTGGGCTGCGGGCAATGGCGATCGCAGTGAAAACGCCGACTATCAGTACGGCAAGCGGCGGCTGCGGCAGATTGACGGGCGGATTCGCTTTCTCACCAAGCGAATCGAAGCCGCGGAAGTGGTGGACCCGGAGGCTCGAAGATCAGGGCAGGCGGCGGCAAAGGCATTCTTCGGAGCGACCGTGCGCTATGCCAATGCTGCGGGAACGGAGCGAGTGGTCAGCATCGTGGGCACCGACGAGGTCGATCTCAACCGCAACCACATCAGTTGGGTGTCACCTTTGGGGCGTGCATTAATGAAGTCGGCAGCGGGTGACAGCGTGGTCCTGCAATTGCCGGGCGGTACGGAAAATTTGACGGTGTTGGAAGTGCGTTACGAGCGCATTTCTGTGGAACCGTTCCGTGAGCCAGCTGGATCCGAGGCGTCGGCAAAGAGAGTCACTCGCTAACGCGCAACTTTCGCTGACCACATGCAGCTTCTTATGTGGTGATACAAAACAATAAAAACTTTTCAAAGGTGGACCAGCCGCCCGAGGGAAATTAAGCGGGCAGAGCGGATTCGTGGGAGCCACGCTGTTTGACCAGCTCGGCGCGGAACTCTTCGGTGGTTAAATCCAGTTTGCGGAACAGATTCAATAGAAGATCTTCGCCGTCGGCGGCGACTTCCGATGCTTTTTCTTCTTCGTAGAGCAAGCCTTCCGGTTCCACGCAAAGATCGGGTAAAACGCCGCGGTCGCTGGCGAGTTCCTGAATGAAAGCCTCGACTTTTTCGCGCTGCTGAAGGGTCTTACGAGTAAATTCGATTCCCATGCCGATTTCAGGGTGCATGACCCGAACAACGCCTTGAGCGCGGAAATCCGACGACCCAGCTTGCATGGACAGGGTCACAACTGTACGTACAGGGAAAGGCGCGCTCAATTCCAAATAGCAGCCGCCGATGCTGAGGTCGGTCAAACGGCACTTCGCTGGAGGATCATCGGGTTCGAGTTCCGGCGTATGGCGCGCGAGCCAGGTTTTGATTTGATGCGATGCGTCCGGCGATAAATTATTGAAACGGATGCCGGTCTGGCGCATGGCGCTCTCCCAGGCAATTTCTGCGGCACATTCCACGCGATAGTCCGTTCCCGGCAAGGTGAAGGCGACTTTGACGCCGCGCACGCTGCCGATGCGGTGATTCAGCTTCACGGCGATTCCGCCTTCGCCCAGATCAATCGTATTGGTATGGATGGGGCCGTGATCGCGCTCTGAGGTGATGACCACGGGAATTTGCACAGGAACGCGGGCATTGCGGCGGCGTTCGCGCTTCATGAGAGCGCGAGCCGCTCTGAAACTGGACTTGGCGCGCTCCATGGAAATCGGTTTGTAGAGAACGAAGTGCGCACCTTGATCAAAGGCTGCGCGGACAGGCTGTTGCGGATCGAGAATGGCGATGGCGACGGCGTGTTTATTGCCGGGCGCGGAACGCGCGCTGCGGAGCACCTGTGAGCCTACCTCGGGGTCGGCGTAATCCACAATCACGGCTTCGAATCGCGACCGGGTCAGCTTGCGGATGGCAAATTCGGCCCCGGCGCAGTGGTGCATGTCAATTTCCAGCTCGCTGAGGACCCGACGCAAGACACGCACGATGCGCTCATCCGCGCACAAAACCAGTGATTTCAGACTCATAGCAACCGTTTCTGACCCGGCGGAGCCCATCCGTTCCACAGCTTCTCCGCTTGGACTTACTCTTAATCTCAACTCTAGGTTCGCCTGCGCATTGCGTCAACGCGTTCAAGACTGGGCGGATTACGAGCGTAATCGGTAGTGGGTGGGTGCAAAAACGGGAATGGGTGGGCTGAAGCCGATTTTACCCTTGACTTTCAGCAAAAACCCTGTAGAATCATAATCTTCCAAGCTTACGGTGGACGTTCGTAATTCATATACGGCTTAGACATAACCAGTCTTGAATCCGACGTATAAGCGAAAGAATCTAAAGGGTTGAGAAGGCTTGGAATCGTAAGCAACTATTCTTTTGATAGTTTAGGGGGACATTTTTCATGGCAAAGCGACGCGGGAACCCTAATTGGGGCAAGCCGGAGCCGATCGGCCCGGTTGTTCCGACGGTAACGGAATTTGAGCAGGTGGTGAAGGAGTACAAGCTTTCGCCGGACCAGTACCTGCGCTCGACCCGGCTACGGGAGTGGGCACGGCGGAACAAAAACTCAAAGTACATTCCGGAGCCATTGCTTGAGGCTTGGGGATTTGAGATTGAATCCACGCTGTAGATTTTGGGTTGTATGAAAAGGCCGCCTGCGGGCGGCCTTTGTTTTTAGGGTTTCAGTTCTCGTCTTTTCTTTTCCACCAATGTTTGCAACTCATCCAACAAGCGCTCATCTTGCCCGGCGAGAGCATCCACGAAATAAGAGAGGTTGAGACGTGGTGCGGGCTTGATCCAGTGGAGAATCTCGCTGACAGCTAAAAACATTATGACCTCGTCGCTGGTGCAACGTGCCCAATAGCGAAATGCTCTGCCTTCTTTTGTACGATCCAGAAAGCCTTTCTTGTATATGCGGTCGAGCGTTGTCATGACAGTTGAGTAGGCCATCCGGTGCATTTCTTTTCCGGATAGAACTTCCCTAACCGTCGCGTTGCCCCGCGCGCAAACTATCTGAAGGATTTGCTGCTCAAGCCTGCCCAGATGCGTGTTCATAGTGTTAACCGACCGGAGAATATACAACGTCTTTTGTTGCAACAGGAGGTTAGTTTTTGAAACACATCATCTCTACGTAGCCGACCCATAATTTGCCAGCCAGCTCTTGAGTCATCGTTCTAAACGGCCCACTACCCGCAATCGCAGCTTGTCGCGTAAACTCTTTTTCCATGCACGTTAAAAAGGCTCTTCGAGTTCTCGCTGCTGCGAGCTTCATTCTTTTTTCAATTCTTCAAACTGGGTTTGCGAAGAACCCCGCGAAACATACAGCAGATAAAAAATTTCTTCTCTACGTTGGGACTTACACGAGCGACGAGAACCACAAAGACACAGGCAGCAAGGGCATTTACGCCTTTCGCGTGGACGAAAGTGGCGACAAATTGCAGATCGAGCCACTGGGATTGGAGGCGGAAACTTTGAATCCGTCGTTTTTGGCAGTCGATCCCAGCCGGAAGTTTCTTTATGCGGTGAATGAGCTCTCGCAATATAAAGGCGCGTCGAGCGGAAGCGTCACCGCTTTTGCCATTGATCGAAAGACCGCCAAGTTGAGTTACCTGAACGAGGTTGCATCCAGGGGAGCTGACCCTTGTTACATTTCATTCGATAAGACGGGCAAATATGCGCTGGTAGCGAACTACACAGGGGGAAGCGTCGCCACATTTCCTGTTCTTAATGACGGGCAGGTGGGTGAAGCAGCGGCATTCGTGCAGCATACTGGCAAGAGCATCCGGCCAGACCGGCAGGAGGGGCCGCATGCGCATTGGATTGAAACGGCGGCGGACAACCGCTATGCGCTGGCAGCCGATTTAGGACTCGATGAAATTCTGGTTTACCGTTTCAACGCCGCGGACGGCTCGCTACTGGCGAATCTTCCGGCATTTGCCAAGCTGGCTGGCGGTACCGGGCCGAGGCATGTGGCTTTTCATCCCAATGGGAAGTTCGTGTATGTGGTGGATGAGCTGAATTCAACGGTCAATGCATTCACCTATGATGCGCAACGCGGTGTGCTCAAGCCTCTTCAAACAATTTCCACTCTGCCAAAAGAATTTTCCGGCAGCAATGACACCGCTGAAATTCATGTGCATCCCAACTGCAAATTTGTTTATGCGTCGAACCGCGGGCACGACAGCATCGTGGTGTATGCCATTGATCCAGAGGGCGGGTTTCTTACCACAGTTCAAGACATTTCGACGCAGGGCAAGACTCCGCGGAATTTTGAATTCGACCCCAGTGGACGCTGGTTGCTCGCGGCGAATGAAGACAGCGGAACGATTGTGATTTTTAGCGTTGATGAAAAAACGGGGAAGCTCACCCCGACTGGCCAATCCGTGAGCGTGCCCGCACCGGTATCGTTGCGTTTTGTGGCGGCGGAATAGTAGTGAACTCCGATGGAAAGTTGTAATCTTTCGCCATGCACTTCACGCCCGAAGAAATTGTCGCATTGCTGGTGGCCACGAGTTTCGCGGCCGGGCTAAATGTTTATGCCACCGTGGCAACGCTTGGTTTGCTTCAGCATACCGGTGTGATTGCGCTGCCGGCAGGGCTGGCGCCGCTTTCGAATTGGTACATCATCGCAGCAAGCCTGGTTTTATTTTGCGTAGAGTTTTTCGGCGATAAGATTCCTGCCTTTGATTTGCTGTGGAACGCGCTGCATACGTTTATTCGCGTGCCCATCGCGGCGTTGCTGGCGTATCGAGCGACGGCTGCTCTCTCGCCGGGAGAGCAATTAGCAGCCACGCTCGCCGGAGGATTAATTGCTCTGGCAGCCCATGGAGGAAAAACAGCGGCGCGAGCCGCCGTAACGCCATCGCCCGAACCGTTGTCCAACATTGGACTCAGCCTAGGTGAAGATGCGCTGGCAATTTTCCTGACGTGGATGTCGGTGAAGCATCCGTATGTTGGAGCGACAATTGCGATTTTGTTGTGCCTGATTGTGGTTCTGGTGATGCGATGGGTGATTCGAGCGTTGAAGGCGCTGTTCGAAGGTGCGGAACACGAACTAGCGGGTAGAGCCGAGACATGAGAACTGTAATCGCGATTGCAATTGGTGTGGTTTTGTCCCTGGCTTTTGTGCATGGGACCAAACATTTGGGGCGCGCGAAAACTTTGGGTGAGTATTTGTTTCTCGCTGGGTGGCTGATTTTTTGCATCATTGATTATTCCAATGGCGTGAAGGTGGGGTATGCGGCGTCGGAAGAACTGCGCATTCATGCGCTGGTGTTTCTGGTACCGGCGATTACGGCGTGGGTGGCAGCGCGGTATTTGTAATCGGCAATATCTGCTTCATCCTCTGTCAACGGCTACGGTTTGTTGTCCGAAGTACGCATGCCACGCGCCGTTCTCCCATACGTAGTAATCGGCGAAAAAGAATTTATGTATCTTGCCGTCGGGAGCCGTCCAGTCGGATGAGCCATAGGCTACCGCAACATCGCCGTGAAGATGCACAATGGGCGGTTTCAGTCCCGTAATGTCGGCTTTCTGTCCCTTGTGCTTCGCAGCCAGTGCCAGTTCATCGGCAAGGCTATTTACGTTTCCGTCGCTGCGAATCTCGGTAAAATCTGGGCTTAATAAGCACGCCTCAAATTCGACGTCACCAGTCATGTGTGCTATCGCCCAAGCGCGTTCCAACCTTTGAATGGTCGCTTCGTCTTTGCTTTGGTTTGCCAGTTCTGGACGATCACAGTCGGCATGGGCCGCAGCAGAAAAGATCAAAACCACAAAACAATAAACAAACTGGCAGCGTATTGGGCTTAGCATGGTTGCGCCTCTAGTTGGCTATAGACGGCAATTTTGGATGAGAGTTAGCGTGGGATTCTTGGAGCGTGCTTTGCTAGAATCGCCCTATGAGCCTCGATCCCCGCTTTACTGATGTTCCCACTGCCCTCGAAGAAATTCGCGCGGGCCGCATGATCGTGGTTGTGGATGACGAAGACCGCGAGAATGAAGGCGATCTCACTCTAGCTGCCGAAAAAGTTACGCCGGAAGCGATTAATTTCATGGCGAAGTTTGGCCGGGGATTGATTTGCCTTGCGATGACAGAAGAACGGCTCGACCATCTCCGTATTGGACCGATGTCGGCAGAGAACACTTCGAACTATGGGACGGCGTTTTGCGAAGCGATTGACGCACGCGAAGGGGTGACGACAGGAATTTCGGCACAAGATCGGGCCAGGACGATTCAAGTGGCGATTGATCCGGCAACGCGACCGAACGATCTGGCGCGGCCGGGACATATGTTCCCGCTGCGGGCGCGCAAAGGTGGAGTGCTGGTGCGAGCAGGGCAAACGGAAGCTGCTGTGGATCTATCCAGACTCGCGGGTATGGTTCCGGCGGGGATTATCTGCGAGATCATGCGCGATGATGGCACCATGGCGCGCGTGCCTGATTTAATTGAGTTTTGCCGCGAGCACAACCTGAAAATGCTCACCGTTGCGGAGCTGATTCGCTACCGCATGCAGAATGAACGCTATGTGCATCGAGTGGGCGAGGCGCTGATTGACACAAAATACGGCGAATTCCGCGTAATCGCGTATGAGAGCGAAATTCTTCAAAACGAAAATGGCGGCGGCGAGGCGCACATGGCATTGGTGCGCGGGGATGTGGAGAGCATTACCGATCCGGTGCTGGTAAGAATGCACGCCCACTGCGTGGTTGGCGATGTTTTTGGATCCACGAATTGCGACTGCCGCGCGACGATTGAAGGCTCGATGCAGGCGATTGCGCAGGAGGGGCGAGGCGCGCTGATTTACCTTCACCAGACTGCGAAGGGATTTTCTGCCGAAAAAGTTGGTGAACGAAACTTGCTCAGCTTTCATCGCGAGCGTGCGGCTGCTTCCCTTCCCGAAGCCGAGCGCAAAACGCAACGCGAGATTGGTATTGGCGCGCAGATTTTGTCGGACTTGAACTTGCGGCGAATCCGCTTGCTGACGAACCATCCCCGCCGCGTGGCGGCTCTGGAAGGATTTGGGATTGAAATCGTGGAGCAGGTACCGGTGGAATTTACACAGACAAGATCAAAGCAAAAATAACCAAGCGAAATTCTTGCGAATTTAGAAAACGGTCGTCACTGACTCGACATCATTGGGATAACATCATCCGCAAAAATTTATGACGGTTTCCGGGCAATGATGTCGTTATCGCGGATGAAAAATTGCGCTGAACATTGATGGGAGCCACAAATCACGGTCAGCAATCCAGCGATCTGCTTACGCGTAATCAGGCCTAATGTGCCGCAATCGGGGCAAGAGAGAACGGCCCAATAGGGGTCGGCTTCTTCGCCGATGCGGCCGGCATTTTCGAGCACAAAAATCGTGCCGGGTTGCATCTGTTCAGGAATCCACTCGCTCAGGACGTCAATTTCTCCAACCATTTCGTCTCCTCCAGCGTAAGGATTGACCGCAACTATGCGCTTCTAACCAGACTTTGTTTTTTCTTCAACGATCCACTAGCTTTTTTTTCGCCGCGTATGTCCGCTCGCACGCGCCGAACCGTATCGCTCAGACAAATCGTGAACATTGGCTGAGCGGAATTTTTGAGAATATCCACAATCTGCTGCGCTGAAGTTTCGAGATAGATGGTCCGGCCATCGGTCAGCAGGTGATAGTCAGACGAGCCACTCACGGTTTGCGCCAGGCGTTTGCCGAACTCTTTTTGCAGGAAACGCATCACTTTGCGAACGCGTTGCAGGGCGAACCCACGGCGGCGAAGTTCGCAGATGACGGCAATTTCCGAAAGATCTTCCAGAGAATAAATACGGCGATGGCCCTGCCGCGATGGAACCACGATGCGGCGTTCATCCCACCATTGAAGCTGGCGGGGAGTGATGCCGGTAAATTCCACGACCTCGCGAGATGTGAAGCCTTGCTGCATTTTTATGGAGAAATGTTTAAAACATTTTGAGCGACAAATGTTTGGAGACATTGTAGGCCCAGTCGAGGCAGTGTCAACAAGAGATTCGGTGCAAAACTAGTAACTAGATGAGTTCGTGGCTTTCCAGGCAGTTAGCAATGAAAGTTACTTAGAGACTTTTAACTTCCGCCACCAACGAAGTGGACGATTTCGAGTCGATCGTCACCTTTGAGATGAATCTCCGCCCATTTATCGCGGGGAGCGATTTCGCGGTTGAGTTCGACGGCAACGCGGTCTGCTTTCATGCCGAGTTGTTCGATGAGAGACGAGAGCGTGAGAGGAGAGTTGAACTCCCTCGACTCACCGTTGATTTGGAGTTTCATAGAAGTAGAGGCAGTGCCGATCTATTCCTTATGCGTCCACTTTCTTCAGTTGAAACTTGCGGGTGGCGGTACGCCCGGAGAAACTGGCCTGCACCAGCACGGATGCATCGGGTAACGAAGATTCATTGGCGTCAATTTTCATTTCTGCGTCCCCAGCAGCGTCGGTGACCACCTGCGTATAAAAAGGGGCAGCATCGGGGCGGGCAAAGCGGACCGTGATGCGAGCACCCTGCGCGGCAGTCCCGCCGTCGGTTACGCGCAATCGCATAAGCAGCGTTTGATTAGAGTGCACAGAGTCGGCATTGATCCAATGGACGTCGAGCTCTTTGATGGCGGCCAGAACCTCGGGCGCGTCACGCTTGTCAAGCACGGAATCCAACCGGCTGTCGCGAATGGAGTCCAACACCATTCGGTGCTGGTCGCGCAGGATCTGTTCCTTCTGCTGGTCGGTAAAACCGCCGCTCGACGCCTGTTCAGCGTAGGAAGTGGCGCGTTTGCCGATGCAGCGGCCCCGGACGAAGACCTGCGTCTGCAAAAGCAGTTCGCTTTCACGGGCCTCGCTCTGCACGTGATAGACGGTATCGTCGTGTTTAATATCGGTGTTAAAACCAAAAATCATGCGTTCCACTCTTCGATCTAGTCAAGGGTTGACGTGACAATTGAAATTTTGGTTAAAAGTTCATCATAAATGTGCGCGCAATGCTTGACACTCTTCGCGCTCAACTCTAGTCTAGAGTGTTTCCCAAATTCTGTCGCAAATTATATAGACCTAGCGCCCATGCCAGATAATTATTTCGTCCGATACCTACCTCTTTTGATTCACTTTCTGGTGGCGGTCGGCTTTGCCAGCGTGGTGGTAACGCTCTCATGGCTCATTGGTTACCGGCGGCCAAGCCGGGCCAAAATGTCTCCTTATGAATGCGGCATGACGCCCATTGGAGATACGCAGAGCCGTTTCTCAGTCAAATTTTATCTGGTTGGCATGCTCTTTATTCTCTTCGACGTGGAGGCCGTGTTCCTTTATCCATGGGCGGTCATCCTGCGAAAACTGAAGATGTTCGGCTTCTGGGAGATGTTTGTGTATATTGCCATCTTCCTAGTTGGCTTCTTCTATATCTGGAAAAAGGGTGCTCTGGATTGGGCTGCGCCATCGGCAAAGCGGGGTGAAGTGTAATGGCACTGGCCCCGGCGATTACCGATCTGGAGCAACTTAAGTCGCACCCTGCGGTAGCGAGGTTATTGGCCTGGAATACCGCGGCGGTTGAGGGCGTGAAATTCGATCGCGACGAGATGACGATTTACATCACGCGGTCAGCCATCCGCGAGGCTTGCGTGCTGTTGAAAGAAGACCCAGCCTGTGCGTTTAATTATCTTTCTGATGTGACCTGCGTGGACTGGCTTCCGCAGGAACCACGCTTTGAAGTGATTTATCACCTGCTTTCGATTTCCAAGAAAGAGCGCGTGCGGCTGAAAGTACGCCTTCCCGGCGATAGCCCGGTGGTGGAGTCCGTGACTTCGATCTGGCCGGGAGCCAATTACTTCGAGCGCGAAGTTTATGACCTATTTGGAGTGCGCTTTACGGGACATCCTTATCTGCGGCGTTTGTTAATGCCGGAAGATTGGGAAGGCAACCCGCTGCGCAAAGATTATCCGGTGGAGGGCTACCGCTAATGGGTCACATGACGCCTGTCCCGGTGCTTGAACCAGCTGCGGACAAAACCATGATTCTGAACATGGGCCCGCAGCACCCGTCCACGCATGGTGTGTTGCGCGTGATTTTGGAGATTGACGGCGAAAACATCGTCCGGATCATGCCCGATATCGGTTATTTGCACACGGGCATCGAGAAGACCTGCGAAGCCAAGTTTTATCACCAGGTTGTCCCGCTCACAGACCGCATTGATTATCTGTGCCCCATGACCAACAACCTCTGCTATGTGCTGGCAGTGGAGAAATTGTTGGGCCTGGAAATTCCGCCGCGGGCACAGTGGTTGCGCGTGATGATGAACGAACTCACGCGGATTAACTCTCACCTTGTCTGGCTAGGAACACATGCCATGGACATCGGCGCGATGACAGTGTTCCTGTATTGCTTCCGCGAGCGTGAGCAGATTCTACGATTATTTGAGGCGATCAGCGGCCAGCGCATGATGACGTCGTATTTCCGCATTGGTGGAGTGTCCCTGGAGCCGCCACTCGATTTCTTTGATCGCGTGAGGAAGTTCGCCAATACGTTCCCCTCGAAAGTGGATGAATATGAAAATCTGCTGACGGGAAATCCGATTTGGGT
>JAJPHW010000180.1 GCA_021325035.1 Terriglobia bacterium | reverse complement strand
CATCGCTGCCTCATAGACACTCTCCAGAAATCCGAATCCTAGTTCGTTATACACGTCGTAAAAGACTTGAATAATTGCCTGAGTAAGTTCCTGGTGCTTATAGCTCTCGGAATCCCAGGTCATAAAACCTCCTCCATTGCATGTTTACGTCAACGTAGGTCTGCTTCCCAAATTGCTGAGTACGCAAGCCTACCAATTAGTTTGATGATTTGCGAAAAATCTGCGTGAGTTCTGCGTAAATCTGCGGAAAATGGTTCCATTTCGGTACTTGCGCGATAATTTATGCATGCCCATGCGAAACCATTCGCGCAGCGCCGTCTTACGCCGTTCCTTCCTTCGAGATTTTCCCGCTGCTGTCCGGGGCGAAGGCGTATGGATTTGGGATTCCAGCGGCAAGAAATATCTGGATTTTTCCGGCTCGGCTGCTGTCAACTTCATCGGCCACGGCGTGAAAGAGATTTCTACCGCGATGGCAGCTCAAGCAGCGCAACTTGAATTTGTCCACACCAGCCAATTCACTACTCCCATTGCCGAAGAGTATGCCCGTGAGTTGCTTGAGTTTGCCGGGCCAACTTTCGCCGGCGGCGCAGTTTATTTGACCTGCGGCGGCTCCGAAGCGATTGAAACCGCGCTCAAGCTCGCTCGCCAGTATCAGGTCGAAACCGGTCACTCGGAAAGATTCCAAATCATCAGCCGCACGCAGAGCTACCACGGCTCAACGTTGGGCGCTTTGGCGGTTTCTGGCAATCGCCGCCGAAGAGAAATCTACACGCCCATGGTGCGTGAGTTTGCGCATATTGGGATGCCGTACTGCTACCGCTGCAACTACGACTGCACCGACGGCTGTCGCAATTGCGGACTGGAATATGCATCTGAACTCGATCAGGCAATCGTCACATCGAAAAATTCAGTCGCTGCATTCATCGCCGAGCCTATGAGTGGCGCAACATTGGGCGCCGTGGTGCCTCCACCGGGATACTTGCAAGCCCTTGCCGAGATTTGCCGAAAGCGCGAAGTCTTATTTATCGCCGATGAAGTCATGACCGGCATGGGACGCACCGGCCGTAATTTTGCCATTGAACATTGGAATCTCGCGCCGGATATTTTGGTGACGGCCAAAGGTCTCTCTAGTGGATATGCCCCATTGGGCGCGGTGATTGCCTCGAAAAAAGTGGTGGATGCCCTCGCCAATGGCTCCGGCTCTTTTCTGCACGGATTCACTTACAACGCGCATCCTATTTCCGTGGCGGTTGGCCGCGCAGTGCTCAAGTTTCTGCAAGATCACAAATTAGTGCAAGCGGCGGATTCCTCGGTGGAAAAATCAGTAGCGGCCCAGCTGAAATCCGCACTCCAAAGTTTGAATGCTCTTGATGTTGTCGGCGAAGTACGCGGCTTGGGCTTGCTTTGGGGAGTTGAGTTCGTTGCCGACAAGCAAAGCAAAAAGCCATTCGATCCGAAATTCAACTTTGCCGGCCGTGTCGGGCAAGCTGCCTCTCAGCGCGGATTGCTTGTCTATCCCATGCAGGGCTGCGCAGACGGCACTTCGGGAGACCATCTTTTAATCGCGCCACCGGCTGTCATCACCGGCCAAGAAATTAATTGGGCGGTCTCGCAACTTCGCGATGCCATCGTGGAAACCACCGCAGCCGCAGCGTAATGCTACGATTCTAAGATGGCGAATTGCATCACCTGCGGACGGCAACTGCCTGCACTGACCTTCGGAGAGCAGGGCAATGTCTGCCGCGATTGCCGCTCTTCCGCAATTGACGTCAACGGCGACCCGCGTTGGGCCCACCGCGCGCAAACGACGCAACCGGTCGTACGCGTTCGTCCGCGCATGCCGGTCACCCGAGTTCTCGTCGGATTGAACGCCGCGGTTTTTGTCGCGATGGCGTTATCGGGGATTTCTATCGTCGAGCCGACCATTAAGCAATTGCTAGTGTGGGGCGCGAATTGGGGACCTTTATCGCTCAACGCCCAGCCCTGGCGCATTCTCTCCTCAAATTATCTGCATATTGGCATCATTCACATTGCCTTGAACATGTGGTGCCTCTGGAATCTCGGTGCGCTCGCAGAACAGATTTTCGATCCCGTCACCTACGTGACTGTTTACACAGTCTGCGGCATCGGCGGTAGCATCGCGAGCTTATGGTGGCATCCCTTGGTTGTTGGCGCGGGCGCTTCGGGAGCAATTTTTGGTTTGGCGGGCGCGCTCATCGCCGCGCTTTATCTGGGTCGTCTGCCTATCCCCGCGTCTGCGATGAAGGCGACGCTTCGTAGTCTGTTGACCTTCGCAGGCTACAATCTGTTTTTTGGCGGCGTGGTGTCAGGCATAGACAATTCCGCGCACATCGGCGGATTAGTCACCGGCCTGATTTTAGGCGCATTGCTCGCCCGGCATCTGACCGATGCGCCGGACGCCCGCGCGCGCTGGCGCAATATGGTTTTGGTTGCAGCCACGCTTGCTTTGTTCCAAGCATATACCGCAGTCAAGCAGGCGAACGGCAAAGTAATGCCGCCTTCGCGCTTTACTCCGTCGCTTTATCTGCCTCTTCTTCGTCATTAGGCGCTTCCATCATTTCCGCAGCGTGGCCATGAATCATGTAAGTGGCAGCCTGTGCATCCTTCAACCGAAACGTCACCCGCGAGGGCTTTCGCTGCCAAACCGGAGTAAAGCAATCTGCTCCTGAAAGCCCCGTGCCAACCTCTTCGATTGTTTTCTTTAGCACAACTTTGCGCCGCCCCAGTTGGCTGACGACGCCAGAAACTTTCTTGCCATCATCGGAGATTCCGCAATAGGCAATGTAATCTCGATACCAACTTGCAGCCGAATAGTAAGGATCAAATTCGGGCAGCGCAATCTGTGAGACATGCCCACTGACGCGATCAACAAGCAGCCAGCCCCCCGGCTGCCACTCCCAGCGCGGCGCAGCTGCCGGCTCATCTGGCAGCGCGTCATTGATGCGGAATGCCTCTCGAACTACGAACAAGCGGTCTGTGACCTCATGCGGCAATCCGAATGTAAATTCTTTGGTCTTACCATCCACATAGAGCGGGCGAACTTTCAGGACCAAAGGCTTGTCTGATTCCACCGACCACGAAACCGTCGCCCATTTGCCGAAGCTGAGAACATGCGGCTTGGACACGGCCCGTGCCTCGCTTACCAGAAGCAACAATAGAAAGAGTGCAATTCTTTGCGTCATGGCCAAAATTAGTCACATGCAATCGAAAAGCACAAGGTCATATGTCACAAATATCTGATTTCTAAGCCCATAATGGGAATCGCCAGGACTGTCCGTTACAATGCAGCTTGAGCTATGGATTCGCCAGACAAACCGCAGGCATCTATTTCGACGGGTAAGTATTCCTATCAGGGTATGACGCCAGACCCAGGCCGTCGTCAGGTTCCCCGTATTCTTCTGGTGGACGATAGCCCGGAGATTGTTGCTGTGCTGCGCGAGATGATTACCGCCCACGGTTACGACGTGGCCG
The DNA here is from genome assembly GCA_021325035.1 of Terriglobia bacterium. Classification (GTDB taxonomy): domain Bacteria; phylum Acidobacteriota; class Terriglobia; order Terriglobales; family Acidobacteriaceae; genus JAJPHW01. The sequence continues at coordinate 3,230 of JAJPHW010000180.1, read as the reverse complement.
CGGTTGGCAGCGTGGAGCAGGCGGAAGTTGAAATCGCCCGAAGGCCTCCCGATCTCATCTTGTCCGATGTAGTGATGCCCGGAAAATCCGGCTACGAACTGTGCCGCTCATTAAAAGAAAATCCTGCCACCCGCCTTATTCCATTTGTGTTGATTACCGGCCTAAGCGCGCGGGAAGATCGCGTGCGCGGTATTGAAGCCGGCGCCGATGACTTTCTCAACAAACCGATTTTTCCCGAAGAGCTCTTTGCCCGCGTCAAGTCTCTGCTGAAGTTAAAAGAATTTACGGATGAATTGGAAACGGCGGAATCAGTTCTTTGTACTCTCGGCCTGAGCGTCGAAAGCCGCGATCCTTACACCGAGGGCCATTGTGAGCGTCTCGCCGAACATGCCAGTACCTTGGGCCTGCACTTAGGCTTGGATGCGGACTCAGTCATCGCCCTACGGCGGGGCGGATTTCTGCATGATCTCGGCAAAATCGCTGTCCCCGATGAAATCCTGAAAAAAGGTACGAACCTTACTCCCGCCGAGTGGGAAATCATGAAGCAGCACCCGCTGACTGGGGAGAATATCTGCCGCCCCTTGAAATCATTGCGTCAGGTACTGCCCATCATCCGCAATCACCATGAGCATTGTGACGGCAGCGGATATCCTGACCATTTGCAGCGCAACGAAATTCCACTGCTCGCGCGCATTTTGCAAGTCGTGGATGTTTACGATGCTCTGCGCACGGCCCGTCCTTACAAGCCTGCGTTGAACCATGAACAAGCGGCCGTGACCATGCGGGAAGAAGCCCGTGCCGGCCTGTGGGACCCGGAACTGGTGGCGGAGTTCTTTTTCATGCTGCAACAACAGCGCCGCGTCGCCTAGCAGCTTTCTATTTTGCTTCCTTTGCCGTATCTTGAACGTCGAAGTAATTAACTGTGGAGCCCTGCAAATACAGCATTATTCTGCCGGCCTATAACGAAGGTGTCCGCATCGGCGACACCCTCGACAACCTTCTTGCCTATATCAAGCAACGCCACTGGGACGCGGAAGTCATCGTCGTGAATGATGGCTCAACCGACAATACAGCCGAGCTTGTCCAGAACCGGGCTATTCAGAATCCCGCACTGCGCCTGATTGAAAACCCCGGCAACCGGGGAAAAGGTTATAGCGTCCGCAACGGTATGCTCCGGGCGGGCGGCGACGTGCTTCTATTCAGTGACGCCGATCTTTCTTCGCCGATTTCCGAAGCCGATAAATTATTTTCTGCCATTGCCGGCGGCGCGGACATCGCCATTGGCTCGCGCTGGGTCGATCCGAAACTTCAACTTCGCCCGCAGCCCCTCTATCGAAGAATCTTCGGCCGCATCTTCAATCTCGCATTACGCCTGATTTTGGGCCTGAACTTCAAAGACACGCAATGCGGATTCAAAGCCTTCACCCGCCGCTCGGCACAGGCGATTTTCCCATTGCAGCAAATTGAGCGCTGGGGGTTCGATCCAGAGTTGCTTTACCTGGCCGAAAGATTAGGCTTTACGGTCGAAGAAGTGCCGGTGGCTTGGTCGCATCGCGAAGGGACCCGCATCAATCCGTTGCGGGATGGCATAAAAATGTTTATGGAGATGCTTGTCATCCGCTGGAATTCATTGTGCGGAAAATATTCCGCAACCGCTGAGGCGCTGCGCCCTCTATAGTCCGGCAGCCTGCGCGCGCACGGCTGGCTGTACCGCGATTCCGTCGCCACTCTTGATAAGCGTCATCTTGGGCGCACAGTTGGCGCAAAGCCAGAAAAACTCGATACGCCGCGCGGTCTTCTTCATGCCGGTGTCGGGCGAAGCATCGTCGCCTGCCGGAGCGGAAGAAGTTTCACTGCGAAAAAGCTTGCCTTCGTGGAAATAAAGGAAGGAGGAGGAGCACTCAGGATTCGCACACTTTGACAGCATAATAATTCTCTTTCTACAGAACTACCTTCCTGAAAACAGTTTACTCTTGTGCGCAATAGTGGAGATAAATTTTCTGTAAACTTTTGCAAAACTTATTGAAACGATTTAGCGCGATTCAGCTTCCCAGTACTTGTGATCGCGAAGGAAAAAATTCTGGTTCCAAAAATTGAAAGCAGCGGAGAAAAACAGCTTCGCCACCTTCGCATGGCCCATTTTCTGAAAGCGCCGGTTCGTGGTGTAAACCCCGCCGCGGACTATGCCAAAGCGGCTCCGGGCGACTTGTTTGCTCAGGTGATAATCTTCGGCGAAATGAATTTGCTCGTGAAATCCTCCCAGCTCGTGAAAGCGCTGCCGTTCGAACAACATGAACATTCCCGTGCTGAACGGCTTATGCAGGCGTGAGAGCTGCTGGAAGATGTTATTGCCGAAATAAAGCATCTTGTCTGTGAAGTTTCCATCGCGGCAAATAATATTTGTGGTCAGGCAATGCAGTTGCTTGCGCTGCATCAATTCCAGCGAGCGGCGAATCAAAGAATTTGAAGCAGGCTCGATGTCGGCATCCATGAACAGCACATAGGTACTATCGGCCAAAGCCGCTCCGGCATTACGTCCAGCCGAGGGGCGCCCGCCTCGAATCACTGAAACATTCAAACGATCGGCAAACCCCATGACCACTTCGGGCGTGCCATCGGTCGATTCCGCGTCAGCGACCAACACTCTCGTATTCCGCATCTGCGGATAATCCTGCTTCGTCAGCGAAAGCAGCAATTGCGGAATCATCTTCACTTCGTTCTTCGCTGGAATCACGATCGTCAATTCGCTCGTGCTCTTCGAAATTGGCGTCTGCACCGCGGTCTTCGTATTCATGAATGCGCACTCCCTCTTGGTCAATGGTGATGTAGGTGGGTTTCGCGTCCACCCACGCGCCCGAGTTGTAGTAGTGGATGCCGTCGCGCTCCTGGTGCATGGCGTCGTGCGTGTGTCCGCAGAAAATCCGGTCGGCTTGATGAAATCGGGCATGGTTCAAAGCCCCCGACGCCACTTTAGGCGATAACCGCAGCCAGCGCGTGTTCAGCCGGTCAATCATGCGCGCGATGGGCTTGTTCTTGAAATCCAGCTTCTGTATCTGGAAGTAGCACAGCGTCCCCAAATGATTTAGACGCATGTTGTTGATGCCCACGTTGTCGAACTGGTGCCCATGAATCGCCAGATGCCGCAATCCCATGTAATTCCAGGCATATTCCTGATAAACCCGCACCCCGACCAGGTGCGACATGATATCGGTCAATCCCGTGTCGTGGTT
>JAJPHW010000152.1 GCA_021325035.1 Terriglobia bacterium | reverse complement strand
TTGGGCACGGTGGCTTCGGCGAAAGCGAAGAGCAACTTGGCGCCGTGCTTGATGATGCCGCCGTATTCCTGGGCGGTGCCGGGGAGAAATCCGGGAACGTCTTCAAAAGTGACCAGCGGAATATTGAAGCAATCGCAGAAGCGCACGAAGCGCGCGCCTTTGACCGAAGCATTGATGTCGAGCGTGCCCGCAAGAAATGCGGGTTGATTGGCCACGATGCCGACGGGCTTGCCGTTCAGGCGGGCGAAGCCGACGACGATGTTCTTGGCGTAGTGCTCGTGGACTTCGAAGAAGTAGCCGTCGTCCACGACGGAGTGAATGACGTCTTTAATGTCGTAAGGCTGATTCGATTGGTCGGGGATGACGCGATCGAGTGATTCGTCGGCGCGGTCAATGGAATCGGTGCAGGTTTTGCGCGGAGGATCGTCGAGATTATTGGAAGGAATGAAGCTCAACAGCTCGCGGACCATGGAAAGACACTCGGCATCATCGTGCGCCATAAAGTGGGCCACGCCGGAGGTTTCGTTGTGGGTCTCCGCCCCGCCGAGTTCGTCTTTGCTGACTTCTTCGTGCGTGACCGTCTTGATGACGTCGGGCCCGGTGATGAACATGTAAGAAGTTTTATCGACCATCAAAATAAAATCTGTGATGGCCGGCGAATAGACCGCGCCGCCGGCGCATGGCCCCATGATGGCGGAAATTTGCGGTACGACGCCGCTATAAATCGTGTTCCGTAGAAAAATGTCAGCATAGCCTGCGAGCGACATCACGCCTTCCTGAATCCGTGCCCCGCCGGAGTCATTGAGTCCGATGACCGGCGCGCCCATCTTGGCGGCCATGTCCATGATCTTGACGATTTTGGCAGCGTTGGCTTCGGAGAGCGATCCGCCAAAGACAGTAAAGTCTTGGGCAAAAACGAAAACTAATCGCCCTTCGATACGCCCATAGCCGGTGATGAATCCGTCGCCATAAAATTTTTGCTCGGCCATGCCAAAATCGTTGGAGCGGTGCGTGACCAACTTGTCGGTTTCTTCGAAGGTGCCTTCATCGAGCAGAAATTCGATGCGCTCGCGGGCCGACATTTTGCCTTCTTTGTGCTGGCGTTCGCGGCGTTGCGCGCCTCCGCCCTCTTCGGCGAGGCAGTCGCGTTTTTTGAGTTCTTCCAATTTTTGTTCGAGATCCATCGCAGGAGAATTATAAGGGGCTGAAGGAAATTTTTACCGCCGAGAGCGCGGAGCTCGCAGAGAAAAGCGTTCAGCCTTAAAGATGACCCAGTGGCTTTGCAGCAAACGACAGCCTACTCCATGCTGGAGCCGATGGGCGTGTAACGATACTTCTTGCCATCCCAGAAGGTGGCGGAGGTCATGGCGTCAGAGCCGTTCTCGACGGCATAAATCGCCGGGATGTCTCTTTTTTTGATTTTCATCTTCTTGACGTTCAGTTCTTTGTAGGGCAGGTTGATGACGAGAAATTTGGCCAGTGGCTTTTCCGCGCGCCAGGCTTGTGGGCCGCTGCCGTGAATAATCAGAAGCACGTAGCCTTTGCGGTCGGGATCCTCCGAGGCGAAGGTGGAGGTTATTTTGGTGTTGCCGTATCCGAAGAATGTGTCGTAGGGGTCAATCACTACGTAATTGTTATCGTCCGCGTCGCGCAGCGGGTTGGCGCAGTGCGCAGGAATCACAATGTCGTCCACGCCATCGCCGTTCATGTCGGCGACCATGGAGTTGATTCCGGGCACAACCGTGCAACTCGAGCCAAATTGTTTTTGCACGAAGGCGTTGTCAATGGCTGACGGAGCTGCTTGTGCTAACGAAAATGTTGCACACGCCAGTAATGCGAGCGTGAAGATGCTGTTACGTGGGGATCGCATGATTTAAATCTAATCCGATTGGAGAAAGGAAAATAGAGATAGGCAAGGTTCCGGGGAACGAAGGTAATGAGCCGATTAAGGCGAGGCGCAGGGATAGTAGGCATCATTGTTCACAGTTTTAATTTTAAGAGGATACTTGGTCCAGAAATCTGGCGCATCGATATCAGGCTTTTCGCCTTGCGGAATAATACCTTCAAACCACAAAGCACCTCCAGCCACGGTAAATCCCTGCCAATTACCCCACACATCTTTCGCGCTAGCGTTCAAAACAGCGCAACGAACTTCGGCATCAAAAATCTCATCGAAGTGCCTCAGGAAATCCTTGCGGTTATGGATGAGTACAGTCTTATGGTTCAACGTCGCTCGGAGCGGATAGTGAACTAACGACGACAATGTGTTACGGTCATTGTTTCGCAACGCGTCTTGGATACGACTAAAGAAAGTTAGAGCTTGAGGACAATCTGGGCGAGATGAACTGTCTATTTTGGTGCAATTGCCTTGGGCTGCTGAGCTAACTGAAATCGCCAGAACCAGACTTACAATGACGTAACGAATTGCCATAGACACTGAATTTTAGTTCACTTCCGCGAGAAATGTTCCCAGCCTTCCGGATTTAATTCTTTTCGCTCACCCCTCGTATCAATCAACACGACTTTCTTCCCTTTCACGATGCGGCCAATTTCTGTAATCAGCACCCCATCGATTTTCGCAGGAACTTTCTTTTTATGTGGCGCGGTGAAAATTAATTCGTAGTCTTCCCCGCCGTGGAGGGCGAAGTTGATGTCAACTCGACGGGAAGATTTTCCGATGGTGGCGCGCGGAATCAGTTTTACGTCGACCTCTGCTCCGACGCCACTTTCTTCGCAGATGTGCGCGAGATCGGTGGAAAGGCCATCGCTCGAATCAATCATGGCCGAAGCCAGCGAATGTTCACGGAGATATTTGCCGACCGCGACGCGAGGTTCAGGGTAGAAATAACGGGGAAAATTGCGGGGATGAAGTTTCTTACCGGCACGCTGCATTTCCAAAGCTGCTGCCGCGCCACCGAGCGTCCCTGTAACGTAAATTTTGTCTCCGGGGCGCGCTCCAGAGCGGTGGATCGCTTTGCCCCTGGGGGCTGAACCTAAGACGACGATATCGGCCATCGCTCCAGAGGGCGATTGGGCAGTGTCGCCGCCGGCGAGGCTTATGTCATGCTGTTTTGCCAGGCGAAGCAAGCCACGCACGAATTCATCCACCCATTTTTGGGGTAGGGTCTCGGGAAGCGCCAGCGAGAGAAACGCGGCCAGCGGAATTCCGCCCATGGCGGCGATGTCACTCAGTCCCCGGGTCAGGCAGCGATGCCCAATGGCATCCGGCGGGTGCCAATCGCGCCGGAAATGAATGCCTTCCAGGCTGAAGTCGGTCGTGACCAGCGCCTCATGGCCGGTGGGGATTCGCAAAATCGCACAATCGTCGCCGATTCCAGTAATAATTGCGGCCTTATTTCTGACCGCGCGCCGAATCCTTGCAATTAAGGCTTTTTCCGGTAAGGGCATAAGTTGCTTTCATGATGATAACGAAATCGTCCGCCCCTGTTTTCAAATCGGTACAGCACTCACCCGAGGCCCTATACAGGAATACCCCTAAAGGCCGATTCTGGTTACCCGCACTTGAGTAACAAAATTAGCCCTCCCTGTTCGTTGACAGGGGGTAGCTGGTTTGGTACCTTTGGGAAGCATTTCAATACATCTCTGGCCGAACTAAGTGCTGTATATAGTTTGGATTGCGGCGAATATAGGCCGATTTCCCTGATCTGGCGGGCGGGGCCATGAACAAGTCTCATTCTCAAGTGGGAGAGCGTGGCACGAAGAGCAGGGGTTGAACCGGGGCAAACTGCCTCCGGTAACTAAGCATCAGTTACGAAGGTTGGAAGGGACTATTGCAGAAGAAGTATTACATTTTATTCGTGGCGCGCGGCGATGACGGCCAGCTGCGCAAGATTCCCATTCCAGCCCAATATCTCTACGTATTCCTCGTGGGAACGGTCATCGGCGTTCTGAGCCTGACCGGTATTGCCAGTTCCTACCTGAGAATGCTCGTGAAGGTTTCGCACTTCAACGAGCTCCGCACCCAAAAAGAACAGCTGACCAAGAACTACTCCGAACTGGAGCAGGTGGCAAAAGAGCGTGACGTACAGGTGGCGTCGCTGGGTTCGCTGGCCAGCGAAGTTTCGGCTTTGTATGGTTTGAAGAGCGAGCCGAGCATGGTGACAGCGGCTTCGGAAGATATTCAGGACGCGGCCATAAGTTCTTCTCTTGACCGGCTTTACACCTTGAAACTTACGGCGATGACCGGGGCAGCGACCAATGGTATTTCGTTGGGATTGACCCATAACGCCACCCCTTCAGACTGGATGCGCGCCAATGCCGCGCCGAACCTCTGGCCGGTGGAAGGCCCAGTGACGGGATCCTTTGGCGAGCGCATTGACCCGTTTAACGGCGAAGGCGCATTTCACGCGGGCGTGGATATTTCGGCTTCCGTTGGCCAGCCGGTGATTGCCCCAGCCGACGGCATCGTTGAATTTGCAGACTTTATGGGCGGCTATGGACGGGCCATTGTGCTCGATCACGGCCACGGCATTAGCACCCGCTACGGGCACTTATCGAACTTTGCGGTAATGGCAGGACAGCAAGTCCGCCGTGGCGACACCATCGGCTACGTCGGTGACAGCGGGCGCAGTACCGGGCCGCATCTTCACTACGAAGTACGCATCAACGACACGCCGGTCAATCCTCGCAAATATCTACGTTTGACCATGGCCGGCGCCGGCGGATTCGCCGCGGGCAGCTAATCTACTAAAATTTGCATTGGTTCGCCGACTTGATTAGGGTATTTCGGATGCCGAATCTCGTACCCTAAGGGTAGAAATGCCATCGAACTCATCTTCCAACACTTCTGCCAACACTCCTGAGCGGCCCGGCATTTTGTATTGGATTGTTGGGGCACTTGCGATTACGACCGCCGTTTCCTGGCTGCAATTTTCCGTCTCCAATGTTTGTTGCGGAGATTTCGACGGCTATTACCACATCAAGTGGAGCCGGATATTGTGGGAAGGCCTACGGCATGGGCATTTGCCGGCTTTCACCTGGCTGCCGCTGACCACGCTCAGCGCTTCGCGCTATGCCGACCAGCATTTTCTCTATCATCTGCTGCTGATTCCATTTACGTGGTTCAGTGATTTGCGTCTTGGCGCAAAATTAGGGACGGCGCTGTTTGGCAGCCTGGCGGTTTTTGCCCTTTATTGGCTGGTGCTGCGCTATAGGATCCGTTATGCGCTGATTTGGCTGCTCGCGCTACTTGGGTGTTCGTGGTTGTTTTATGTTCGCCTCAGCCTGACACGGGCATCGAGCCTTTCGATCATATTCATCGTTGCGGGAATTTTTCTTTTGCTGGAACGCAAATATTTCTGGCTGGCGCCAGCGGCGTTCCTCTATGTATGGACTTACAACCTGTTTGTAATGTTGCTAATCCTCTCCGCGATTTGGTTTGTGGTCGTGTACTGGACCGAGAAGAGAATCGAGTTACGGCCGATTTTGTGGGCAAGTTTGGGTACGATCGCGGGGTTTGTGGTTCATCCTTATTTTCCGCGCAATGTGAAGTTGTTTTTTGAGCATCTGGCCGCCAAGTCTGGAGCGGCCAATTCGCAGGCAGTCGTAGGCATGGAGTGGTATTCCCTGCCAACGTGGAACTTCACCAACTCCGCGCTGGTAGCGTGCCTGGCCACGGTAGTGGGATTGATTGCCTTCGGATATTTAATAGCGCTGCAATACGACCGCAAGCGGCTGGCGGGCCCGCTGCTGTTTTTGTTGTTTTCCAGTTTCCTTCTGATCATCAGCCTGCGCTCCGTGCGTTTCATCGAATACTGGCCCCCTTTTGCTGTCCTTTTTTCGGCTTTTACCCTGAATGAAATTTGGAGTGGAAGGCAAGAAACCGAGGGCGAACATGCCGCGGCTACTGAAACCACGGTTTCGCGGACGGCACCATCGTGGTGCATTGGTTTATCAGGCGTGCTTTTGCTGGCGGGAGCGATTTACAACTTCCACACTGCTCGAATCAATATGCGGGCTTCGACCAAAAACACCGATCACTACCAAGCAGCGGCGCAGTGGATGATGGCAAATATTCCCGCAGGCGCGATGATCTACGACGTGAACTGGTCGGATTTTGGGAAATTATTTTTCTACGACACGATGCACCGTTACGTTTCCGGGCTTGATCCGATATACCTGCTGGATGTTCATCCCGAGCTGGGGCAGCTCACCGAGCGCCTCTCGAATCATTCTGAAGCTGATCCCGCCGGGGCAATCTCAAGCTTGTTCTCGAAAGTCGTGCCTGAGGGAGTAAGTTACATTTTTGTCGGCGATTACCCCGCTGCGCCGCCGCCGGAGTGGTTCAACTACATGATGCACACGGGAAGATTTGCCGTGGTTTATCACGATTCCGAGAGCGTCATTTTGCAAGCCCTTAACTTGCCGCAAGCCCAGGCTGCCAACGAAGATGTGCGGCATTTGGACAATCCCATCCAAAGGAAGAGCCTGCTGCCACAGGTCACACGCCGATTCGGCGGTGATATTTACGCGACGGACGAAGAGAATATGCCGGGCGGACCGGCGCTGGTGATTCATAACAAGAAAGCCACGGCAGAATGGGCTACAAGGCTGTTCCAAAATGACTCGAACTCGATCAGCGGAGAAGTTCTATGGCAGCTCGGCTACAAGATCTACATGGTTACCGATGGCAAGAACAACTGGGCGATGGAAGTGAAGGGAAATCCTAAGTTCCGGGGCGCATTTACAGGGCAGGCACAGAAGCAGTAGAGCTGTGCCACTCGAAATGTGCCACCCATTCACAAAACCATTGCGCGAATGAGTGGCATCCTCCTCAAAATTGAACGCTACATGGTGCCCTTTCGCAGTTCGGCGCCGCCGTTGACGGTTTCAATCTTCAGCTCACGCCCGCCGCTGCCAATTTGCCCGCGAATGGAATGAGCATCCATACTGCCTTGTACGTTCATGGGGAATTCCGTGTGCAGGCGCCCGTTGACCGACTCAAATTTGACGTCCGCGCTTAAGTCGGAGGGCATCTCGAGAGAAATGGAGCCGTTGACGGTTTCGATTTTGAGCGTACCCGTCCAGTCGGCGTGGCCCATCTTGCCTTCCAGGCTGCCATTGACCGACGACAACTCCGCCCACGATTTGGTCGAGACTCGAACCTTGCCGTTCACCGAAGTGGCTTTCACAAAGCGGCCCATGTTCTCGGCGGTGACATTGCCGTTGACGTTCTCGCCGGTAAAACGCAGATTCTCTGGCACCCGAATCGTAAAGTGGACCTTGGGGCCGTTGCCGCTTTGATGATGGAAGTGCGACTCCTCGCAGTGGTCATCAAACCATCCGGGATAGATCACGCAGAACATCACGCCGTCTTTTAACTGCACCATGCCAATTTTGGCTTCGTCGGCGTGCTCGCCGCTCTTCTCGGCTGTGACTTCAACTTCATTACCGGTGGCGACGTCGGCTTCAATATTGCCGTTGACATTTTTCACGAAGACGATATTTTCAGCTGCAAGTGTTCCCTTCCAGTGATATTCGCGGGAATCGTCGGTTTGAGCAGCTGCGGCGATGGTTAGGGCGAGAACTGCAAGAAGACCATAGCGAATGTTCCGTATAGACATAACTCCAAGCCTCCGTGTTGTCAGACGCGACAGA
>JAJPHW010000201.1 GCA_021325035.1 Terriglobia bacterium | reverse complement strand
GTTGGTGTGCGCGACGTTCGAGGCTGCTTTGTAACTTAATTGCTATTTATTTTTGAATGGCCAATGAATTTGTACTTTGCTGGCTTCAATCATCAGATAAACGACGAGCAAAGTCATCACCGGCTCAATGGGGTGTTTGTAGCGGGGAAACGGATTCACCATGTAATAGGGAAGTGGATACACGAGCAAACAACAAGCCAGCAAAAATCCGCCGCGAATTCGATTGCGTAGCGCCAGCCACAAGCCTCCAAAGGCAAACGCTGCCCCGAGAAAGAAATTCATGTGGCGCGAAATTTCCAGGTCGTAACCTTTGAAGTTGGTGAACGATGGCGGCGCAATCCAAAAATACGCTGCTCGTTGCAGGCTGAACCAAACAAAATTGCCAGGATGTTCCCGCACGAACTGATTGAATTCGATTTTCTTCTGCTCCATGAATCGCAATTCGCCGGTTTCCTGGAATTGTCGCATCGCGTCAGCGTCATTTCCCGGATGTTCGTTGCGCGTCCACAATCCTTCCGAGTGCTCGTTATTGGCCATGTGCAATTCCAGCGGCAGATTGTCGCGGACAAAAACTAACTTGCCAAAAACTTGGTAATTGCGCACCAGCCACGGGCTCACCACAATCGCCGCCACCACAATGCACATGCTTGCTTTTGCAAGCAGCCTCGCGCGCTCGCGTGATTTCCACAACAACCACAATAAAAAACAGGGCAGCAGAGAAACCACGGCAGTGTTGGTCAGCAATATCACGCCCCAGAGCGCGCCAAAGCCAATCCATTCCAGAGTGTTTTGCGATTCGTTTTCGGCCAGCCGCAGTGTCATCAGCAACGCGAGGCTCAGCAAAAAAGCCGTAAGGCTGGTTTCCCAAACGACGCGCGTCGGCCAATACAAAACATAAGGGAAAAGCGCCCATGTCCACGCTGTCGCCCGAGCAACGCGAATGTCAAAAATTCTCAGGGCGATCAAATAGAGCGTGAGACAGGTGAGTGCAGCAAAGATGCTATTGAAAGTCAAAATCACCCACGCCGACGCGGCAGTGTAGATTCCAAAAACCTTAAACACACCACCTAAAATGTACGGATAAAGCGGCGGCGCCCAAGCGCTCGCTCCAGTTGTTAAATCAGTCGGATTACTAAAGCCCTTTCCCAGCGCAATCGACCGCGCCAAGCGCCCCATCTCCCATCCAAACTGAAAATGATCGCGCCGCGGCGTGATCTTGTAGGTGTGTCCAACGGTGATGACCGCAACCCGCAGAAAGAATGCCACGAGCACAATAAAAAAAATCGAATGCGTCAGCTTGCGCGAACTCGCCGAAGAATACGGCGATGTCTTTTGGTTTAACGATCGGCTCGTCGCAAGATCAGCCATGAACTCAGACTACAGCATGTAAAGTCGCGGAAGCTATTCATGTAACTTGCATATCAACGCGCTCGGAGCTAAGATTCCCGCGCTGAAAATTCCTGCTTGGGGTGACGTATGCATCGCATCCGATTGTTGGCTCTTCTCGCGTCTCTGATAACTCTTGTCTCCTACTCCTCCGCGCAAATTACCAAAATTGTCTTTGCCGCAGGAACCCCGGAAGACCAGGCCCTCAACGCGATTTCCAGCGAAGCGGATGCCCAGAAGAAGGCCGCAATGTACACGGATTTTATCCAAAAGTTTTCTTCGAACTCTCAGGCCGTTGCCTATGGTTACTGGCAATTGGCACAAATCTCGCAAGCCGGGGGTGATCTCCCCAAAGCGCTCGAATATGGCGATAAAGCAATTGCCGCCGAGCCCCGCGATCTCGATATTTTGGTCACGCAGGCCAGCATTGCGCAGCAGGCAAAAAACTCCGATAAGGTGATGAATTGCGCCGTCGCCGGAGGAAATACCTACAGCACGCTGGACAAGCAGCCGAAGCCGGAAGGCATGAGTGATGCTGATTTCGCCAACCGAATCAGCCAGGACAAAGACGCCGCGAAAAATTCTTACGAATTTCTCGAGGTGACTGCCTTCAATACCATCGCTGCCGAAAGCGATGCCCAAAAGCGGATGACATACATCGAACGTTTCACTCCCGCTTTCCCCAACTCCCGCTTCGCGGATCCTATTTCTTCCTACGCCATGATGTCGTTGTCCGAGCTTAAAGACATGCCGCGGCTGGTGGCCTACGGCGAGAAGGCATTGGCAGCGAACCCGCAAAGCCTGCCGGCATTGTTGTTGCTGGCAAATGCATACTCCGAAGATTCCAATCCGGCCAGCCCAGCTAAAGCGACTGCTTATGCGCAGAAAGCCATTGATATTGCCAAAGCCGACGCCCCAGATGCTGACCGTTCCCGCAAACTTTCCGCCGGGGCCGCTCACTCCACGCTGGGTTATGTATTGATGAAGCAGGATAAAACCGCGGCTGCCATCCCCGAATTAAAAACCGCAGCCAGCTTGCTGAAAGGACAGGATGACCAGCAGTACGCCATCGTGCTCTACCGGCTTGGATATTCCGAAGCAAAGATCAACAAAGTTGCCGACGCAAAAGCAGCCTTGGCTGAAGCGGCCTCCATTGCAGGTCCTATGCAGCAACCGGCTAAAGATCTATTGGCAAAAATAAATGCCGCGCGTCCGCACGCGAAATAGAATTCTCAGGGGTGCCTGACCATGTCGTTGGTCAGGATGCTTGCCTTGACTGCGATTTTATGGGCGCGCTCGATGTCGCCGCCGTCCAGTGCAGCTTTAGCCTGCTCTACATAGTTCTTCATTTCAGAAATCGCTGTAGGCAAGCCTCCTTCCTGCGGACGGCCCGCTAGAATCTTCAGATTTGCTTCCGCGACTGAAAGTAGGCGTTGCGTATTTTGGGTCTGCTCCGATTCCTGTTGTGCGGAAACCATAGGTGCGACTCTGATGCTGGGGTCGGATGTCCCGCCGTTCCGAACTATCTTCTTTTGAGAATCGCCTGCCGACGAAGGTTGTTTCGCTGGCGAATTCGAAGAATTTTGGCTAGGGGCAAATTCTTGCGTGGCTGGGGACGCGGGCTCGTCAGCAGATTGCGCGCTTGAACGCAAAATGCCAACGCCAAGCAAACATAAAGCCAGCGCGAGTTGTGTCGCAGGCTTCATCGTTAACTCGCCACAGCCTTCGTGGGAAAGTCTGTGCTTTTAGCCGACACTGATTCATTCGTCGCATCCGCTACGGATTCAATCAACGGCAAGCGCAACGCGAATGTAGTGCCTCGCCCGGCAATGGACTCAAAATCCACCGAGCCATAGTGCCACTGCATGACTTGGTAGGTCTGCGCCAGCCCGATGCCGTTACCGCCGGAATCTTTTTTGGTGGTGAAGTAAAGTTCAAAAATCTTGTCCTGTGCTTCATGCGGAATTCCCATGCCCTGGTCTCGAATTTCAGTTAATGCCATATCTCCTTCCCGGTGCAGAGAAACCGTTAACACGCCACCGTTTTGCATGGCTTGAATCCCGTTCATGACCACATTGAGCATGGCCGTCTTGATGAAGTCCGTGTCAATTTTCACGCGAAGCGGGGCAGATTCAAAGTCTCGCGTAATTGTGACGTTGCGCTGCTCGGCCTCCGGCATGGCCAGGACCACGACATCTTCCAGAATCCGCCGCAGGTCAATCTGTTCCAAATGCAAATCGCGCGGTCGTGTGAACTCCACCAGTGTTTGCACCACTCGATCGAGCCGGTGAATTTCGCTGTCAATAATGTCCATATGCCGCCGCGTGTCAGGGTCAACGCGTTGCAGTTTGCTTTGCAGCAATTGCAGGTGCAAAACAATGGCATTGATGGGATTTTTCACTTCATGCGCCACGCCGCGCGTAATGCGTCCGCTGGCGGACATGCGCCGCGACATCTCGATTTCGTCTTCAATCCGCCGTGCCGACTCCGCATCGCGCAAAGTTAGCAACGCGCCAATCGGCGTGCCTCGCTCCTGAATAAAATCCAGCGCAACTTGAATTCTCTTGGCATTGGGCGCATCAATTTCTCGCGGCTCAAGTGCACTTCGTGATTGAAAGCAATTAAGCAACATCGTTCCCAGCGCAGTGTCCGTGGAGAAAATTTCATTTACGTTTCGGCCCAGCAACTCATGGCGCGGCCTTCCCAGGAATTTCTCAACCGAGGCGCTCACCAGCACCACACGCGAATCCCTCGTGAACAACATGAGGCCATCTTGCAGATTGCTCATCAGTTGATCCACGTTGTCTTTCAAAGCGGAGAAGATTTCTCTCGCGTCCCGCATCTGGCGGCCAAGGTGCGCGATTTTCAACGAAACCAGCCCGTACTCGTCGCTGCCGGCTTCATCCGCGCTAATCTCGTCTTCGTTTCCAGTGGAAACGCTGTCCAGCCTGCGGCTGATTTGTTCGAGAGGCCCGAGAGCAAGACGGGAAAGGCCGGCTGCAAGAATCAGGGAAAGCAGAATCGCAATCGCCGAGAGAATAAATGCGTGCCGCAATCGCGGCGTCAACTCATTTCTTACCAGCACGGTGGAAATGCCGACTCGAACTGTGCCAAACGGCTGGCCGTTAATTTGCAGGGGCAGGCGAATGTCATAGATCGTGGGCGGGTTGTAGATGAGTCTCAGTTTGCGTCGGAAGCCAGCGTTCTGGATTTGTTGAAAATCCGGGCGATCCGGAATTTGCTTGCCCACCAATTCTGGATCGGTGTGCAAAATGACTTTGCCGTCAGGGTCAACTAAAGACGCATCGTAAACCGTGGGCCAGTTGCCGACTACCGACGCCAGCATGACGTTAAGGTCCTTGTCTGTTCCCAAATAGTAAGCCGTGGCCCGTCTCACCGACTCGGGCTTACTTGTATTTGTTCGCGTGCTGGTCAAGTCAGGCGCTGCATCCGCGGCTAGATACGCAAGCTGGGTCGTAAGATAGGCGGCCGTATCGTGGGCGGTCGTAACCTGCTGGTTCAGAATTTGAAAAATGTACAGGTAGGAAAATGCCGCAGCCAAAACAGTGACCATCACCGTGATTGCGAGCACGATTTTTGTTCTGCGAAGCATTTAGCGGAGGGCTGCGTCGTCGGCTGGTTCTTCCTGCGCTTCGGCGCTTGCGCTGCCATACTCCTTCATTTTGTTATGCAAGGTCTTTAGGCTTATTCCCAACATCTCCGCGGCCCGCGTTTTATTGTTCCCAGTGGTTTCGAGCGTTTTTAAGATCAGTAATTTCTCGGCTTCGCCCACCGTCGTGCCCACGCCCACGTGAACCATATCGCCGCCATCCACCGGAGGCCGCGCCTGCCCAAAATTCGGCGGTAAATGCCTGGTTTCAATCATCGCGGTATCGCAGACAATCACGGCTCTCTCCAGCGTGTTCCGCATCTCGCGCACATTCCCCGGCCATGAATAGCTTTTGAATGCGTTGAGCACAGCTTCGCTCACAGCCGCGACTTTTCGTCCGTGCTTGCTGCCCATGTCCGCAATCAACGCCTGCACTAGATCGGGAATATCTTCTTTGTGCTCCCGCAACGGCGGCATGTGAATGTTGAATACGTTCAAGCGGTAGAAAAGGTCATTGCGCAACTCTCCGCGGGCAACCGCCTCTTCGGGGTTCTTGTTGGTTGCGGCCAGCACGCGAACATCAATCGTAGTTTCGACTTTGCTGCCAAGACGGCGGAGTTTGCGGTCTTCCAGCACGCGCAATAATTTCGCCTGCGTCGCCACCGGCATTTCACCAATTTCATCGAGCAACAATGTTCCGCCTTCGGCAAGTTCAAAACATCCGATGCGCCGTTCCAGCGCGCCCGTGAATGCTCCCTTTTCGTGGCCAAAAATTTCGCTCTCAATCAGGGTTTCGGGAATTGCCGCGCAATTGATGGGAACGAACGGTTTATTTCGCCGCGGGCTTAGTTCGTGCACCGTCCGGGCCACCAGTTCCTTGCCCGTTCCGCTGGCTCCCGTAATTAAAACGGAGGCTGTGCTCGGCGCAACCATCTCAATCAGCCGGAAGATTTCCTGCATTTTCTTGGATGGGCCAATCAGCGAACCGAGGAAGCCGCCGTCGCGCAGCTTGCGCCGAGAGGCCTCATTTTCCGCGCGGCTTTCGAGAAGCGCCGAGGCGTTTTGCAGAATCGTCCGCAAGCGGATCGTGTCAATCGGCTTCGTGATGTAGTCGTATGCGCCATTGCGCATTGCCTGCACCGCGCTATCAATCGTGCCTTGCGCCGTGACCAACACTACCGCCATCGGATGTTTTTCCGCCGCCAGCTTGTCGAGCAATTCCATGCCGCCCATGCGCGGCATCTTCAAGTCGGTCACTACGATGGATGGAGACCATGTGCTCGTCTTTTCTAAAGCATCGACTCCATCTTTCGCAGTTTCAGCGCGGTAGCCCCAGGATGTAACCAACTCGGCGAGGCCGGTGCGTTCATTTTCCTCATCTTCAACAATGAGTACTTTCTCTTGGCTCATAAGTTTCCAATCCGGCTTCCATATTAAGACAAAACTCCGGCGCGCAAAGCGAAGCGATATGGTGAAGGGCAACTACGTTTTCTAGTGTTCCTGGGAAGGGGCGCAGTAATGTGTTCCGCAAATTGTACTGTGAAGGGGCCATAATAAGCTCCCATTTCGACTCTTTCTGCATAGTGTTATGTTCATTTTGAAGACAAAGTGCGCCAGGGTTCACTTGTATCAATATGAGACTAAAGGGCTTGTCGAAACTTTTTTAAACATTCCGGGTTTGGGAGAGCATCAATTAGTGTAAAGTGTTAATACAGTCTAAAAATTCATCTGTGGTTATTGGTTCTCAAAGATGACGGGCCGGGGAGACTCAATCGCGAGTTTCGGTAAGGTGGCCTATTCCTACGGGTTTATTGGCTAATTTTTGAACCGTTTTACTGTAGCTTTTTCTCATTGGAGGATTTTGACATGGATTGTACGAAAGCCCGCAACAGCCGTTCACTGTGGGTAAGTTTGATGATGATGGCGCTGATGGGTCTGTTGTCTCTCAGTGCTTTTGCCCAGGATCAACAAGTTCCAAAATACGACATCTTCACCGGATATCAATGGGCGCACCCGGGCGGCACCGTGCCGTCTCCTTTCGGATCTTATAACGCCCCAGTTGGCCAGAACCTGCCGGACGCTCCCTGGGGCATAGGCGCGGCTGCGGCCTGGAATTTCAATCGTTACCTCGCCCTCGAAGGCGACTACGGCAAGAACTGGACGACCGACGGCAAAGGCACCAACGAGCAGACTTTGTCGATTGGTCCCCGCCTCATGTTCCGCACTGACAATGCAAACTTCTTCCTGCACACTTTGGTGGGCTGGAACCAGTTGAGCGCGCCCGGAATTCCTTCGGATAGCGGCATCGGCGCGATTCTCGGCGGCGGCATTGACATGCCTCTGACGCACCTCATCACTTTGCGCGTGATCGAAGGCGATTACGTTTGGGCGCGTCACAACTACGCGACGGAAGTTTCTTCCTCGTTCCCCGATCTGCGCCGTCCTTCACTGGAAGGTTTGCGTCTGCGCACCGGTATTTTGTGGAACTTCGGCTACCCGCCGGCAACCACACCTTCTGCGGCTTGCTCGGTTCAACCTTCCGAAGTCATGGTCGGCGAGCCGGTTACGGCAACATCAACCGCCTCGAACTTTAACCCCAAGCACACTCTGAGCTATGCCTGGAGTGGCAACGGCGGCAAAGTCACCGGCAACAACAACACCGCGAGCATTGACACCAACGGCGTCGCGGGTGGAACTTACACCGTCACTTCGACCATTACCGATCCGAAGTTGAAGAAAGCGCCACCGACCACTTGCTCCGCCACCTACACGGTGAAGGAGCCACCGAAGAACCCGCCGACCATGTCTTGCTCGGCCAATCCTTCTTCGTTGCAAGCGGGTGGTTCTGTGACCGTCACTTGCACCTGCACCAGCCCTGACGGCGTGCCGGTCAATGTGAACAGCTGGACTGCCACCGGCGGTACCATCACCGGCAGCGGCAGCAGCGCAACCGAAAACACCGCAGGTGCAGCGCCCGGAGCGATAACCGTTGGCGCGACTTGTACCGATTCCCGTGGCCTCTCGGCACAAGCTTCGACCCAGATCAACATCGAAGCTCCGCCGCAACCGCCCGCGGAACTCGAACATCGCCTGTCTCTGCACAGCATCTACTTCGCCACCGCGAAGCCGACGCCGCAGAACCCGACTGGTGGCCTCGTCGCCAGCCAGGAAACCACGTTGACCAAGCTGGCTGAAGACTTCAAGACCTATCTTGGATTCAAGCCGGATGCTCACCTGACCCTGCAAGGTCACGCCGATAAGCGCGGAACGGAAGAGTTCAACAAAGCTCTCTCCGAACGCCGCGTCACTCGCGTAAAGAGCTTCCTCGTCGAGCACGGTATTCCTGCGGACTCCATCCAGACGCAGGCGCTGGGCAAAGACGACAACCTCACTCCGGAACAGGTGAAGGACATGGTTGACAACAACCCTGACCTCTCTCCTGAAGAGCGGGCCCGCATCATGAAGAACGAGAAAGTCATCGTTTGGGCCAGCAACCGCCGTGTGGACATCACGCTCAGCACCACCGGCCAAACCTCGGTCAAGCAGTTCCCCTTCAACGCAGCCGACTCACTCAGCTT
>JAJPHW010000144.1 GCA_021325035.1 Terriglobia bacterium | reverse complement strand
GTCATGCGCGGGTCAACGCTGGACGAAACGATGTCGGCATGAATCTCGTCGCCGTTGGCGAGGACGACCCCTTTTGCTGAACCGTTCTTAATAATGATCTGCGCAATCGGAGCTTGCTTGCGGATTTCGACTCCAGCTTCTACTGCTGCATCCGCGATAGCATTCGAGATTGCTCCGGTGCCGCCGCGAGCGAATCCCCACGAGCGGAACGCGCCGTCGATCTCTCCCATGTAGTGGTGCAGCAGAACGTATGCCGTCCCCGGCGAGCGCACACCGAGAAATGTTCCGATAATTCCCGACGCCGACATCGTCGCCTTGAGCACATCGGTCTCAAACCATTGATCGAGAAAATCAATGGCGCTCATCGTCATGAGCTGGACCTGGTTGTATTTGTCCTCGCTGGTCATGTCCTGAAAGCGGCGGCCGAGGAAGAGCAGCTTCATCAATTCTTT
Organism: Terriglobia bacterium; assembly: GCA_021325035.1. Classification (GTDB taxonomy): domain Bacteria; phylum Acidobacteriota; class Terriglobia; order Terriglobales; family Acidobacteriaceae; genus JAJPHW01. Next base: position 4,021 of record JAJPHW010000144.1, on the reverse strand, counting down.
GGGATTCAGAGTGGCCGGGTCAGGTGGCACCATGGAAAGAATTGGCTTCACGAAGCGGCACATGGCCTGCATGGACTTGCCAAATTCGTCGTAGGCTTCGGCGTCCAGCTTGGAGTGGCGGGCAATCTCGCGATGCGTCTTGCCGTGGTCGTTCACGCGCCAGAGATAATCGCCGTTGGGCATGGGCGTAAACGTTCCATCGAGCGGGAGAATTTCGAGACCGTGGCGGGGGAGATCAAGGTCGCGAATGATCTCTGGTCGAAGCAGCGAGACGACATAAGAACAAACGGAAAATTTAAATCCGGGAAAGATTTCTTCGGTCACTGCCGCACCGCCGAGCACATGGCGGCGTTCGAGCACGAGAACTTTTTTGCCGGCGCGCGCCAGATACGCGGCATTGACGAGGCCGTTGTGGCCTCCGCCGATCACAATCACGTCATATTTTGAGGAAGCTGCCATATCGCTTTTGCCTTTTGTGTAGAGCGCAAAGTTTGCGGAAAGGCCGGAATCGCAAGGATTGTAGCAGTTACGGCCGAAAGAAAAAGGGCGGGGCGAGCGAAATCAGAGCCCACTGGGAAGGATGGTCCAGTTGCGGAGCATGGTCAACAACGATGTTGAAATCACGGGCATAGTCGCAACGCCATTCTATCCTGAAGGGGCAGTTTTGTCTGGATTTATAACGCCATAGTATGCTGGGTAGGTACACTCGAGGTCCCTCGCCCCGCAGGAGAAAACGTGGGGACTTCGGGATGACATAATTCGTGTAATCGGGTGACTTCCAGTCAGCGCTTCACTTGGCGACAATGCTCACGCTGCATATAATTCACTCTGATTTCGAATTGAGGTCTCCCCTTGCCCATTGGAACCGCGTTTCACGAGAGAACATTTCCGCTTTGCCAGAGCCTGAACTACCGCGAGTGGTCGGGATATTACACGGTCAGCGTGTACGAAGTGCATCACGAGCACGAGTACAACGCCATTCGCAATGCTTCGGCGCTCATTGATATTTCTCCACTCTACAAATATTTGATCAGCGGCAAAGACGCGACCAAGCTGGTGAACCGCGTGATCACGCGCGACGTGAACAAAGTCGCCGTCGGCCAGGTGATTTATTGCTGCTGGTGCGACGAGCAGGGCAAAGTGATTGACGATGGCACGGTCACGCGCCTCGAAGAAAATAAATATCGCTGGACGGCGGCCGACCCCAGCTTGCGCTGGTTCAAGCAAAGCGCGATCAGCATGGATGTGGAGATTGAAGACATCTCCGAGAAGACGGCGGCACTGGCGCTACAGGGGCCGACTTCTGGGAAGCTGCTGAAGTCCGTGGCTGAAGCGGATGTGGCGAACTTGAAATATTTCCGTATGACGAGCGGCAAAATTGCGCGCGTGCCTGTGGACATTTCGCGCACCGGATATACCGGCGATCTCGGCTACGAAATTTGGGTTCCGTGGAACGATGCAGTCAAGGTCTGGGACGCAATTGCGGAAACCGGCAAGCGCTTCGATCTGCACGCGGCCGGGATGTTGGCGCTCGATGTGGCGCGCGTCGAGGCCGGATTGCTGCTGATTGAAGTGGATTACACCAGTAGCAAGAAGGCGCTGATTCCATCCCAACGCTATTCGCCCTTTGAGCTGGGCTTCGGCAAAATGGTGCATTTGAATAAAGACAATTTCATCGGTAAAGCGGCTCTGGAAAAAGATGCCAAAGACGGTGTGCCTCGGCAGTTTGTTGGACTCGAAATTGACTGGACGGAAGTGGAAGCCAGCTATGAGAAATACGGGCTAACGCCAGCCGCACCGGCGCAGGCTTCACGTGTCGCAGTACCGGTTTATTGCGGCGAAACGCAAGTTGGGAAGGCGACGACTACCACATGGTCGCCCGTCCTAAAAAAGATGATTGCGCTGGCCAGCATTGAAACCGATCACGCGCAGCTGGGCGCGAAAGTGCAGATGGAAATCACGATTGAAGCGATTCGCCACAAAGTGACGGCGAGGATTGTGATGATGCCGTTCTTCAATCCGGCGAGGAAAACCTCGGTGCCAGTGTGAACGTGCCTACATGGTCCTATTTCGCGGTCGAGGGCGACGCTCGCGCCATATTTCTTTTTCCCGCCCAATAAATACTCGCGCCAATCAACACCAGAACAATCGAACCTCCGACAACTTTAAGGATTGCCAGCGGCTTGTTCGGTTCGTCCGGCTGCGGAATCACAGACAACACAATCGTCAGCAGAGTCGTGAGAAATCCGACGATGGCGATTACATAGGCGACCGGCTTGCCCCCGGGAACGTGAATCACTTCTGAGCCTGTGGGCTCGCTTTGCAACTTCATCATCGCGGCAAATAAACAAAGAAAAGGAATGAAGTAAGCGATGACAGTCATAGCGACGAGCACGTCATATGCGCCTTTGACGGTTGTGCCCGCCTGACCGAGGAAGATGAACAGCCCGCCGAGAACGGCCTGTGTCAGGAGCGAGACCCAAGGAGTCTTCCATTTGGGATGAAGGTGCCCGAATGCAGGTGGCAGAAAATGATCAATGCCGGCGACGAAGGGCAGCCGCGCCGTCGCTGCAAGATAGCCACCACACGCTCCGATGTTGCTGAGTGCAATGAGGAATGCAGTGAGCGGAATAATGCCTTCAAGACCCACGCGGCTGGCAGTTCTGGAAACGGCCTGCATTAGCCCCTGAAGGTTGCCGACTTCCGATGCGGGCAGGGCGACGAGGACGCTCGCGGTCCCCAGAATGTAGCAGAGTGCGACGGTAACTCCTGCAATAAATAGAGACCACGGTACCGTGCGCCGGGGATTTTTGATTTCTTCTCCCATCATCGAACCGGTTTCGCATCCGGCGAAAGCAAAAATCAGCAGCGACCAGAAAATCATGTCATTGAAATGGGCGCTAGGGGTCATCGTACGCACGGTGAATTGGGTCGCGGGTCCGAAGCGGTGCATAGCGATTGCGCCCATCACGACAAGAATTAAGACTGGGATCCACATGGCGATGGCGCCAACATTGTGTAGCCAGCGTGCGAGGTCGAGGCCGACGACATTTAGCGCGGTTGCGAGGGCCAAGCCCAGCAACGAAAAAATTATGTAATAGGTAGCATTGGCCGAGAGATGCGACCATGCGCCTTGGCGAATATAGATGGCGTTACTGGCGGCGAAATATAGTACGGTCGCGAAATAAGGAAGGTTGCTCGTCCAGTAAGTCCACGCGGCCATGAAGCCGGAAAAGTCGCCGAAGGCCCGCTTACTCCATACATAAAGACCGCCTTCATTGGGATAGCGCGAGGAAAGCTCAATCACCGAAAGGGCGAGCGGTGTATAGAAACAGAGCCACGCGCCAATCCAAATGACAATGGAACTGGGGCCAGCTGCCGCGGCGGTTGCGATCCAGCGCAGACTAATTCCTGTGACTACATAGAAGAGGACAAGGTCACGTACGCCCATGACGCGTTTGGGCTGGTTTGGGTTTTCAGGAGAATCAGCAAACTCGGGTTGAGTGGGCGTAGTCAAACTGTCAGAAAGCGTTAGGTGAAAGAAAACACATTATCACGAACTGAGGTCGGCTCTTCCTGGCTCACAGTCGTTATATGCAAGCAGTTGCATATCTGAATCTATGCCAACCGCATCGTTGTTCGCAGGTAGTGGCTGAATTCAGCCACTACCTAGTTCGCAAAATTCACATTCGCGTAACAATCTTCCCGTATATTCGCGGTTCGTCTTCTTCTAATACGAACATCCAAGAGGGATTATGGCGACAGCATCGTCGGCACTTGACGCGAAACTATCCAAATCACCGGGCACTTTCGGAATGGCGATTTTCGGCGCCGTTCTAATCATTGGCTTTGTTTACTCAGGAATGAATCTGGCCCGCGATCTGGGGAGCTTTCATAGCACCTCGATACTTCCCTATGTCCTCCTCGGAGTTGCCTTGCTTGTCGCATTAGGTTTCGAATTTGTAAACGGCTTTCATGACACGGCCAACGCCGTCGCAACTGTCATTTATACCCATTCGCT
>JAJPHW010000002.1 GCA_021325035.1 Terriglobia bacterium | reverse complement strand
ATGGGAAGCGCGACAACTGGACGGTTTCCGGGCCCCACTTTGCGGGATGGGAAATTTACCACATGAAGGGTTCGCCGGTGGATCCCAACCGCATTTACGTCTCGCAAACCAGCGGTTGGTTCGGGCAAGTCATTCAGCGCTCGGACGACGGTGGTAAAACCTGGCACCAACCCGGCACACCTCCCGGCGAATCTGCTGCGCCGGGCGGAATGCCCAAGGGCGAGAGCAACAAATTTGTCTATGACGATTCGGCCGCTCCGCTTACAACGCACCAGTGGTATGACGGCACGCAGCATCCGTGGGAGTTCAAACGCGTATGGCATATTGAGCCGTCACTTACGGATGCGGAAACCGTCTATGCCGGCGTCGAAGATGCCGCGCTCTTCCGCTCCACCGATGGCGGAAAAAACTGGAAGGAGCTCCCCGGACTCCGCGGCCACGGTACCGGGCCCAAGTGGCAGCCGGGTGCGGGAGGCATGTGCCTGCACACGGTCATTCTTGATCCGAGCAATCCGAAGAGAATCTACATTGCCATTTCTGCTGCGGGTGCATTTCGGACGGATGATGGTGGAGAGACATGGAAGCCGATTAATCAGGGACTCTATTCCAAATACATTCCCAATCCGACGGCCGAAGTTGGTCACTGCGTGCACCACATAGCGATGAATCCTGCTCGACCGAATGTACTCTTCATGCAAAAACATTGGGACGTGATGCGCAGCGACAACGCGGGCGACCAGTGGACAAAGGTCAGCGGCAACCTGCCGACCGATTTCGGTTTCGCCATCGATGTGCACGCTCACGAACCGGAGACGGTTTACGTTGTCCCAATCAAGAGCGACAGCGAGCACTTCCCTCTCGATGGACAATTACGCGTCTTCCGTAGCCGCTCGGGAGGAAATGAGTGGGAGCCGCTGACCAAGGGGCTTCCGCAAAAAGACTGCTATGTGAACGTCCTACGCGATGCTATGGCCGTGGACAGGCTCGATGAATGCGGTGTGTACTTCGGGACCACTGGTGGCCAGGTGTATGTTTCCGCCAATGCAGGCGATAGTTGGAATCCGATCGTGCGCGATCTGCCGGCCGTGTTGAGCGTGGAAGTGCAGACGCTGGCATAAATGGTGAATGAAGATTAATTCATACCGCGCCACCCGTTTGCGACAATGGATCGCGTCTTAATTGTCAGGATAAAGTTGCGGATGTAGTAGCAGCTAGAACGGGATTGGAATCAAGCTCAGAAGTAGCGGCGCCCGGCGCAGGATGGCCATGAGTTCCCACGATTTAGCGTAATAATATTCAGAATGAAGGTTAGGTACTATGTGCCGAAACATCAAAAATCTCTTTAACTTCGACCCTCCAGTAACGGACGAGGAGATTCGTGCCGCGTCGTTACAATTTGTGAGAAAGATCAGCGGATTCAACAAACCCTCAAAAGCCAATGAAGCGGCATTCTTACGTGCAATTGATGAAGTCGCTGCCGTTTCGTCGCGGCTTCTTCATTCGCTAGCAACAGAGGCAGCCCCTAAAAACCGCGCAGAAGAAGCCGCTAAGGCAAAAGCTCGCGCCGCGCTGCGATTCGGAACCTAACGAAGATGAGCGAGAGCGCGACCATCCGCATCATTCTTCCTTTTCATCTGCGCACACTGGCTCATGCTGAGAGTGAAATCACGCTCGACGTTGTATCTCCCGTCACTACCCGTTCAGTGCTGGACGCACTTGAAACCCGCTATCCCATGCTGCAAGGGACCATACGCGATCACACCACTAAAGAGCGCCGGGCATTCCTGCGATTCTTTGCCTGCGAAGAAGACTTATCGCATCAATCGCCCGATGAACTTCTTCCGCAAGACGTCGTTTCTGGTAAGGAACCCTTCGTGATCATCGGCGCTATCGCCGGTGGATAATCACCCCGAATCGCGTCTGTGATGCGCGCCCAACAGCCCATTCAGCACAGAAGTGACACACATTTGACAATTTCATGACAGTGCTTTCATGGGGAAACTCCAATACTAGGGCGGCTAGGTAATATTTGCCTAAATTCAGGAGGCCACCCATGGAAGTCGTAAATCGCTTCACCCCGCGCATCCGTTCTGCGAAGCTGACGGCCGTCATTTTCACCGTTATCGTCGCTATCGGCAGCGCCCAGGCGCACAGTATTCACGAAATTGCATCCACCATTCCCAGCAATGGTGACATTAACCCTTACGGTATTGCTGTAGTTCCCGCGAGCATCGGTTCGCTGGTACAGGGAAGTTTCCTCATCAGCAACTTTAACAACAGCTCGAACTTGCAAGGCACCGGAACCTCCATCGTACAAATTTCCCCCAACGGCAACTTCAGCTTGTTCGCACAAATTGACGCCAACAATCTGCCCGGCCCCTGCCCTGGCGGAATCGGACTGACCACAGCTCTCGCGGTCTTGAAGAGCGGATGGGTGATTGTGGGCAGCCTGCCGACAACTGACGGTACTGCGGCCACTGCACAAGCAGGATGTCTTCTTGTACT
>JAJPHW010000224.1 GCA_021325035.1 Terriglobia bacterium | reverse complement strand
TTGCGGACCTCTTCGAGAATGCCTAGGCACTTGGCTTTGAACTCCGAGATGGCGACTTCCTTCATGGCTGCATTTTACTATGGTCAATGACTATGGTCAATTTTGGGGATATTCGCAGAAAATCCGACGATTTTAATGGTAAAAACAAACCCGCCTCGAAGGCGGGTTCTTATCTTTCGAATAAACCGTTTGCTTACATCCCAATCACGCCAACCAACTCCTTCACCGAGTCCGCGCTCTTGTTCAGCGCAGCCTGCTCTTCCGCAGTGAGCTTGATTTCGATGATCTGCTCGATGCCTTTGGCCCCGAGCTTCACTGGAACACCGACGAAGAGGCCCTTAATGCCGTACTCTCCGTCGAGATACGCGGCGCAGGGCAGGATTTTCTTTTTGTCTTTCAGGATAGCCTCGACCATTTCGGTTGCAGCAGCTGATGGAGCATAGTATGCACTGCCAGTCTTTAGATACTTCACGATTTCGGCGCCGCCATCGCGCGTGCGCTGGACTAATGCATCGAGCTTGGTTTTCTCAATCAATTCGGTGATCGGAATTCCCGCAACAGTCGAATAGCGCGGCAGCGGGACCATGGTGTCGCCGTGTCCACCGAGAACGAAGGCGGTGACGTTTTCCACACTGACTTTCAGTTCTTCGGCGATGAAGGTACGGAAGCGCGAGGAGTCGAGAACGCCCGCCATACCAATGACGCGCTCGCGGGGGAATTTGCTGAGCTTGAAAGCGGCCTGAGCCATGGCATCCAGGGGATTCGACACGACGATGATGATGCAGTTGGGGGAATATTTCACGACTTCGCCGACAACTGCCTTCATGATGCCAGCGTTGGTGTTGAGAAGATCGTCGCGGCTCATGCCGGGCTTGCGCGGAATTCCGGCGGTGATAACGACGATATCGGAGTTCGCAGTATCGGCATAATTGTTGGTGCCGGTGACGTGTGAATCGCGTTTTTCGATGGGCATGGCTTCGAGCAAGTCGAGGCCTTTGCCTTGCGGCACGCCTTCAATGATGTCAATGAGGACGACGTCAGCGAGTTCTTTGGATGCAATCCAGTGAGCGGCCGTTGCGCCTACATTTCCTGAACCTACAATGGTTACTTTTTTTCGCATGATTCCCTTTCGTAAATAAAATCAAATTCTTTTACCGCAGAGAACGCTGAGTACGCAGAGAAAATCATTTCTTATTTGAAACTCCGCGCTCTCGGCGTACTCGACGATGAATGCGCGTTTGACAAATCAAAATCCCTCACCGCAGACAAACGCTGAAAACGCAGATGAGGCGACAATCAGATCTGCGACATCTGCGTAATCTGGGGCTACAGTCTCCTTACTTCGCTGCGAGCATTGCCTGCATGTTTTCGATGATGTGGCTGGCAAATTCGCTGGTCTTCACTTTGGTTGCGCCTTGCATCAGGCGCTCAAAGTCGTAAGTCACGGTTTTATTCACGATGGTCTGCTCCATGCCGTTCTCGATTAGATCGGCAGCTTCGGGCCATCCCAATAGGCGGAACATCATGACGCCGGACAGAATCACCGAGCCGGGATTGATAACGTCTTTATCGGCATATTTGGGCGCGGTGCCGTGCGTGGCCTCAAAGATGGCGTAGCCGTCGCCGACGTTGGCGCCAGGAGCGATGCCCAATCCGCCGACTTGGGCAGCGCAGGCATCGGAGATGTAGTCGCCGTTGAGGTTCGGGCAAGCGAGCACGGAGTATTCATCGGCGCGGGTGACGACCTGCTGAAAAATCGAGTCGGCGATGCGGTCGTTAATCATGACTTTTTTCTTCCACGCGCCCTTGCCGTGAGTGGAGTAAATCGCATCGAGGACTGACTTTACTTCTTTGTAAACGGCTTGCGCGAACTCGGGCGGCGCGAATTCCATGCCCGGCTCGATCTGCGCGGCATTTTCTTCGATGGCGATATTAGGATTCTTGTCTTTGTTGTCGAGAATCCAGCTCTCGCGCTCAGTGACAACTTTGTCGCGGAATTCATCGACGGCGACTTCGTATCCCCATTTGCGGAACGCGCCTTCGGTGAATTTCTGGATGTTGCCTTTGTGAACGAGCGTAACGGTCTTGCGGTTTTCGTCAATCGCACATTGAATAGCCATGCGGACAAGGCGTTTTGTGCCTGTAATTGAAATCGGCTTGATGCCGACGCCGGAGTCGAGGCGAACCTGTTTCTTGCCGCCTTTGAGCATGTCTTTATTGAGAAACTCGATCAGCTTGGCAACTTCGGCAGTTCCCTCTTCCCACTCGATTCCAGCGTAAACGTCCTCAGTATTTTCGCGGTAGATGACGACGTCCATGCGCTCAGGATTTTTCACTGGCGATGGAGTGCCTTTGTAATACTTCACCGGGCGAATGCAGGAGTAGAGGTCGAGAATCTGGCGCAGCGCTACATTGAGCGAGCGAATGCCGCCGCCCACGGGCGTGGTTAATGGGCCTTTGATGGCAACGCGAAATTCACGAACCGCTGAGATAGTGTCATCCGGAAGCCAGTTGTCGAATTTGGCTTTGGCTTTCTCCCCGGCGAAAACTTCGTACCACGCCACGCGACGCTTGCCGTTGTAAGCCTTTTCTACCGCGGCATCAAAAACCCGAACCGAAGCCTTCCAGATATCGCGACCGGTGCCGTCGCCTTCTATAAATGGAATAATCGGATTGTCGGGCACCTGATACTTGCCATTTGCATAATTAATTTTTGCGCCGTTCGCCGGAACCGGCACACCATTGTATGAAGCCGCCATTCCTTACCTGCCTTCGCTGTCGGATGGAAAACTAATTATTATAAGCGGAAAGGCACGGGAGTAACTGTGCGGCAAGCAAAAGAGCGGATAGACTAGAAGGAAATCCCAATTTTTCTTTCTTTCTGAACGAACTTGCGAACCCTCCACCACTTCTTCCTGGCGCTTACACTCTTGGCCGCACTGAATTGTGCTGGACAGAATCAAGCACCATCTTTGCCTGAGGCGCCGACCTTGCCGGCCGATAAGCTGCCGGTCCTGCGAGTGAAGCAAGAAAATACAGGCTGCGTGATCACCAAATGCCTGGCGAGCCATCGTTTTTGGGACAAAGAGAACGATTGGCTATTCGCGGGAGTTTTTGCCAGCCGGTTTCTGGATTTTGCCTCCACGAAAAACTTTCTAGCGCGGGGACGAAGCGAGATACTGCTTCCGGACGACATTGTTTATAACAATGCCGGATTCGCGGCGCTGGAAGCGGCCGGAGCGGCAACTTCCGTCGGCATCTCTTACATCTTTCATAAAACCGGGCATCACAAAATGGAGCGCTGGCTATCTATTGGCCATATCGGCATCACGACGTTTGGGGCAACACGCAATTATTGTCTGAAGTCGAAACATCCTCCGTCGTCACAGTAATCTCACCAGCGCCGAGTCCCGAAATATTTGCGAACACCTATAGTTGTGAACCGTCCCCACGGGCCGTTGGGGCCGAGGTCGGCGGGACCGAGGTTTCCGGTGCGAGCGCCGAAGCGCTCGAATAGAGGGTGCTGCGTGACGCGAAATTCAAATCCGCGGCCGATGTAGGCTCCGCCGCCCCAGGAATATTCCACGCCAATGGCATCGGGCGACCAGGTGTAGAGCGCCTGGGGCACGTTTTTGCCGAAGAGGAAATGCGGCTCGCTGAAGAGAAAAATGCGGCGGAACTGGCCTTTACCAAAGGGGCGCGCTTCAATCACACCGGAAAGCATGTAACGTGCGAACATGCTGCACTGCGCGTTGGCTCCGCCAAAGTCACGCGCGGCGGCATTGCATAAGTTTGGATCAATTTCATTGTGCGGCGGCGCGATATCGAATTGCGCAAATCCCCAAAACGTATCTTTCGGAAAAAATGTCCGGTCATTTGTTTCGGTGATACTTTCAGACTGCGCCCACGCGAATCCACACAGAATCACCGGCAGTAAAACCCCAAGCAGTCGCCTTCTCATCCCGCCTCCAAAGTTGTAGATGGATAGAACTAGAGTCAAAGCAGCTTACCCGATAACGCATCAAAACCCAAGACGAGACCGTGACAAACGCTCAGACTCATCATGCTAGGATTTGTATGCTTACAGGAGCGAACGAAACATGTCATTCTTAAGACTTCTACGTGCGGTTTTACTCACAGGATTGGTGACTCTTATGGCAGGCAGCTCTTTCGCGGCATCGAACGTTTACGATTTCACTCTTCCCTCGATTGATGGCAAGCCCATGCCACTCGCGGACTTCAAAGGCAAAGTCATCCTTGTGGTCAATGTGGCGAGCAAGTGCGGATACACGCCACAGTACACGGCACTCGAAGCTCTATATGAAAAATATAAAGACCAGGGCTTCGTGATCGTCGGCTTCCCTGCCAACAACTTCGGAGCGCAGGAGCCCGGCACTAATGCGGAGATCAAGACTTTCTGCTCGCGGACTTACAACGTGACTTTCCCGATGTACAGCAAGATTTCAGTGAAAGGCGACGATCAGGCCCCGCTTTATAAATATTTGACCAAAGACACGCCGGCGCCGATCTCGGGCGACATCAAGTGGAACTTCACCAAGTTCTTGGCGGATCGCAATGGCAAAGTTGTTCAAAGGTTTGAATCTGCGGTGACGCCGGATTCTCCAGAGGTAACGTCTGCTGTGGAGAAACTGCTCAAACAGTAAACGCGAACGCGTCCTGTTACAATCATCGGTCAAGGCATAGGCAACAGGAGACTCGTCGCCGCATTATGGACTTTGACCAGCTGGAAACATTCCTTGCTGTTGCACGTCTGGCCAGCTTTTCCCGCGCCGCGGAAAAGCGTTTTCGCACGCAGCCAGCAATCTCATCGCAGATTCGCCTGATGGAAGAAGAAGTGGGCGCACGCCTGCTCGACCGCTCCGGCGGAAAAGTTTCTGTCACTTCTTCAGGGAAAATTTTTCTGAAGTACGCCGAGGACGCCCTCGAAGCCCGCAAATTTATGCTGGCGGAGGTGGCTGAGACCGAACGCGTGCCTCGAGGGGAAATCACCGTAGGCGCCAATGAAGGTACCTGCCTGCATGTGCTGCCAGAAGTATTCGCCGGCTTCCGAAAGAAATATCCCGATGTTGCGGTCAATATCAGACGCGCAGACTATGCGCGCATTTTGGACAGCATCAGCGATAATTCCGTGGATTTTGGCGTCGTCTCGCTCCCGGTAAAGGACCAGCGCCTGACTGTTATGCCGATTCATAACGACGAGTTGGTGATTATTGCTCCGCCGCATCATAAGCTGGCGCGGTCAAAATCCGTAACCGTCGCTGAGGTGGCAGCATATCCTCTGGTCGTGCCACAGGGCGGCCATACGCGCGACGTGCTCGATCATTTGTTTTACGAACGAAAGCTGAAACCGCGTTACGCCATGGAACTCGACTCCAGCGAACTGTTGAAGCGGTTTGTGGCCGCAGATGTCGGAGTTGGCTTTATTGCCAGGTCACATGTGCAGGAGGACCTGCGCGCGAAAGTTTTGGCTGTAATCGGCATTTCTGATGCAACGATCCGCCGCGATTTGGCCCTGATTTTCAGGAAAGACAAAGCCTTGAGCCGTGCAGCCCAGGCCTTTATCGATACTGCCGTTAATTTGAGATCGCCGGGAAGCGGAACTTCCGCCCGGGAATGAGGTTTATATAGTTGCAACCTTGTTGCCGTGAATGAATCTGTAGCTTGAGGAGATTTTAGAAATGGCAAGCCGAACCAATACGCTGGCAATTCTGGCTCTTATGACTTCCCTTTCGTTCCCTGCTTTCGCGGTAAAGGGTGAGAGTTACACCGGCGAAGTAAGCGACAGCATGTGCGGAGCCGAACACATGATGAAAGGCAGCAAGGCCGAATGTGCGCGGGCATGCGCGGCCAAAGGATCGAACTATGCACTGGTTGTCGGCGACAAGGTTTACACGCTGGAGACAAGCGACAAGGCATTACTCGGCAAACTCAGCGACCTCGCCGGGCAAAAAGCCCGCATTACCGGCAAAGCTGACGGCGCGGACAGCATCGTGGTCAACGCGGTGACACCCACAAAGTAGATTTCGTTCCGGCGAAGTGCCCGCCGACGCGAAAATAATTTGGTTATACTCCCACTTTTCACATTCCCGTCACAATTCACTGTGTTAGATTTAAGCTGGCAAATCCAAGAAAACACACGGAGGAACACTGCATTGGGAAAGAACATGGTCCCCAAGAAAATTTTCTTCACCAAGGGGGTCGGCAAACATCGTGAGCGGCTCACTTCCTTTGAGCTGGCGTTGCGTGACGCAGGCATTGCGGCGCAAAATTTAGTCCGAGTTTCATCCATCTTTCCTCCCCAGTGCAAACTGCTGGCGCGTTCCCAAGGATTGAAATATCTTTCGCCCGGTGAAGTCGTTTTTGCCGTTGTCGCGGAAAATTCCACCCACGAACCGCATCGTCTTTTGGCCTCAAGCATCGGCGTCGCTATCCCTGCGGATCGCAACACCTACGGCTATTTGAGTGAGCATCATTCTTTCGGTGAATCGGAAGACGCCGCCGGCGACTATGCCGAAGAACTCGCGGCGGAAATGCTGGCCACGACTTTAAATGTTGAATTTGACCCTGACCGCTCCTGGGATGAGAAAAAAGAAATTTATCGGATTTCGAACAAAATCGTGCGTACGGCCAATGTCACTCAATCGGCGGTCGGCGATAAACGCGGTTTGTGGACAACGGTCATCGCTTCCGCCGTACTGATTTTCGAGTAAGCGAAGCGCTATAAATAAAACGGCCCGTCTAGATTAAGACGGGCCATTTTCATGTTGCGGTGAAGTTACTTTTTCGCTGACTTCTTTACCTTGCTCGCGTTCCCATTCGACGACTTGTTTGGTCCGAGTCTTTCGAGAACCGCTGCCACAATCAATGGCAAGCCCACCGTCGCATCCACGAATACTTCGCCAAACATGCCGCCTTCCGCGGGCGGAACGAATTTCCCCCACGAAATCGCTTCGCTGTATGGGCTGCCCGACAATCCGCCCCAATAGACGGGCTCCGGGCAAATGCGCAAGCCATAGTGATAACGCTTGAGCGGAACATTTTCACCCATTCGCCGATGCCGCAATTCAATGAATGGCCCAAACTGCTGTGACCAGTTGCGGGGCACACCGCCGCCAATCGTAAAAATTCCCAGCCGCTTTTGGCGAAGGAGTGTCGCGGCGAAGTGCTCCAAATCTTCAAAAGGATCAAACCGCAACCGGTGGCGGCCGGTGGATTCGCGCAAGCGGTTACTTAATGCCACATCGAGCCCCAATTCGGAGTCTGTAAACGCCGGCACAAATACCGGCACACCTTTTTCATACGCCGACCGCAAGATTCCGCGCTGATCTTTATCCCGCTTGGCCAAATGCGCGCCTATGGCGTGGTTAAGCTTGTAGGAACACATAATCTCGTTGTGGTCCCAACCCTCGAGAATGTGTGCCATGACTTCCTGTACATCATCGAGGTTCTGCTCAGGCTCCAGCGTGTCATACACGCGGTTGTATCCCTGCTCGTATAGCTCGGTGTCGGGCACATCGGGGTTATAACGGAAATGCGAGCGCCCCGTGGCTTCGACAAGCCCGTGCGCCATAAGCGCCCCGGTGGAAACGATGGCGTTCACAATTCCCCGGTCAATCAATTCAGAAATGATCAGACCCTGCTTGGCGACGGTCATGGCGCCGGCCAGCGTCATCACCACGAAGCAGTCTTGATCCCGTGCCATGGCCTCCAGAACATCGGCAGCCTCACCCAGCTGGCGTCCGGTGAAGGCCGTCTTCGACATGGCGCGAACCAATCCGTCAATCGAACGAATCTTGCCCAAGTCGAGCGGTTCGAGCGGAATCAGCTTGTCTTCGATCGCATTATGCAACTTGCGCTCGATGCCTGCGCCTTCATGCTTTTCGTGTTTCACAGAGCCCCCGTAAAAACTAAAAGTCGAAATTATTATTTTGCGGAAGAAGTAAGTTATCGCGGAATGAGGGGGTAGGTCAAAATCAGGAGCGCCTATCCTGCGTATGGCTTTGGTGTAGCGCGAAACTACGCCGCTCGCGCGCCTGCAATTTTTTCGACCTGACCGAGATGATTCAAATCGTGCCCCGCCATGGTCTCGATCATGGTGCGAAATGTCATGCTTCCCCGCTCCGGATGCGTCACCACCCTGTCAAATGCCTTCGAATCGAGTGAATTGATGAGCGAGCAATTCCACAGCCGCGCCGCCGAAAATAAGGCCAGTGCATCACTCGCCGAATATGCTCCATAATTCTTCGCCCACAAATCCTGGTCGAAAGGCTGCACGACGTGATGGTCTTGCGAAAGCGCCTGTCTTAGCCGGAAAGCGAAGACAACTTCGCAGTCGGCCAGGTGGCAGAAAATTTCTCTCACACTCCATTTTCCGGGCGCGTAGGAAAGCTCCGTGCCCTGCGGGCCGAGTTCAGTCGCAATCCGGTGCAATTTCGCGGGTGTAGCGGCAATGACCTGGATCGGATCGTGTGCGCCGAGGAATGATGCATAGGGATTCATAGCGAGAATCATACCGCTTGCATCGCCGGCTGGCCAGCGCCATCTAATGCGTTTGGTATCCTATTGCCGCTACAGGGAGAACATCGTGCCACCATCGAAATTCCGCGTCGGGCTGATTCAAATGTCGGCGACGCCCGATCCCGACGAGAATCTTAAGCGCGCCATGCAACATGTGCGCGATGCCGCGAAAAAGGGCGCGCAGGTAATTTGCCTGCCGGAACTCTTCCAGACGCAATATTTCTGCCAGCGGGAAGACGCGTCTCTGTTCGATTTGGCGGAGCCGATTCCGGGGCTAACGACCGCAAAGCTGGGTGATCTGGCGAAAGAGCTGAAAATCGTTTTGGTCGCGTCTTTATTTGAAAAGCGCGCGCCGGGTGTTTATCACAACACCGCCGTGACCTTTGAAACCGACGGATCGCTAATAAGTATGTATCGCAAGATGCATATTCCCGACGATCCGCTTTACTACGAAAAGTATTACTTCACTCCCGGCGATTTGGGATTTAAGGCCGCAAAAACTTCACAGGGCAATATCGGCACATTAGTTTGCTGGGACCAGTGGTATCCCGAGGGAGCGCGGCTGACGGCATTGCAGGGTGCCAACGTACTGTTTTATCCCACGGCGATCGGCTGGCATCCGGCGGAGAAAGCTGAGTTTGGCGAAGCACAATACGACGCATGGAAGACGATTCAACGCGCTCATGCGATTGCCAATGGTGTTTATGTCGGCGTGGTCAACCGTGTCGGAAAAGAGCATGGAGATATTCGCGGTAAAGCGGCTCCCGGCGATGGACTAGAGTTCTGGGGCGGATCGTTTATTGCAGACCCTTTTGGCCGCGTGATTGCGCAAGCTTCGCATGACAAAGAAGAAATACTCATCGGCGAAGTGGACCTGAAGCTCATCGAGGAAATACGCCGCAATTGGCCATTCCTGCGCGATCGCCGAATTGACAGTTACGCGCCGATTACGCGCCGGATGATTGACTGACTATGAACTGGGTTCGCTCATTCGGATTGGTGCTACTAGATATTTTTATTGCAATGTTGGGCACAGCTATTTTGCAGTCACCCCTGGAGAGGACAATTCCCGCTCACACAATTAATTCCGTTATTGCGCGAGAATGGATATTGAGCTTTCTGTGCGCAGCCGTGCTCGGTTTTATCGCATATTGGCGGCTGCGAAGTAAGACTTCTGTACACGTATGGATTGTCGCTGCGATATGGTTCGGTTTTGGAATTATAATCAACGCTGTTGAAATACACCCACACAGCGTGATGGATCCCCTAATCAATTCTCGCGTCAGTTTTTGGTCTCATTTCTCAGGGCAGGGATGCGTAAATGGCATTAGGTCACGTGAGTGCATGAATTTCTTCGTATTCACACTGGTGTTCATCCGAACAGCTGCTTATTCCATAGGGGCAAAAGTTGCTGCCTGTAAATACGTTGAGTCGCCCAAAGTACATAAAATTATCTCGGAGTCTGATCTTGCGAGGTAAGTTACAGAAACCTGCGCAACATTTTGGAACTCCACGTGACTTCCACATGCCCGCTGAATGGGAGCCGCACGAAGCGACCTGGCTGGCGTGGCCATACTTTCGCAACGACTGGCCGGGAAAGTTTGAGCCAATTCCTTGGGTCTATGCCGAGATCATTCGCAATCTTTCGCGTCACGAACGCGTTGAAGTCATCGTCAAGGATGCGAAAGCCGAAAAAAATGCGCGCAAAATTCTGAAACTTGCGAATGCGCTAAATAAAAACGTCCGTTTTCATCGCTGGCCAACCAATCGCGTTTGGACGCGTGACTCCGGCTGTAGTTTTCTCATCAACCAGAACGCTCCTCGGCTGTCTGCTGTCAAATGGCGCTTCAATGCATGGGCAAAATATCCTAATTTCCGGCATGACGACAAAATCGGCAGCCTGATGGCCGCGAAAGGCAAAGCTCCGGAGTTCCGTCCACTTTTCAATCGCAAACGCGTCGTCCTCGAAGGTGGCTCGATTGATGTCAACGGACAAGGTACGCTGCTTACTACAGAAGAATGTTTGCTCAGTAAAGTCCAGCAGCGCAATCCCGGCATGAAGCGCGAGGACTATGAGGGAATCTTCGCCGACTATCTCGGCATTAAAAACGTCGTATGGCTCGGCAATGGTATCAAGGGCGACGACACCCACGGCCACGTGGACGACCTTAGCCGCTTCGTTTCTCCTGATACAGTCGTCACGGTCATGGAGTCGAACCCCAAAGATCCCAACTACGAGCCGCTGCGCGAAAATATTCGCCGCCTGCGTGCTTCTTTCAATCAGGACGGCAAACCGCTGGCGACGATCGATTTGCCTATGCCCTCGCCGGTGATTTTTGACGGCACACGCCTGCCGGCGAGCTATGCCAATTTCTACATCGCGAACGGCGTTGTTCTCGTTCCGGTTTTCAACGACCCGAACGACCGCGTTGCGCTCGACATTCTTGCCGACGTATTCCCTGACCGCGACATCATACCCATCTATTGCGGCGATCTCGTTTGGGGATTTGGCACCATCCATTGCATGACGCAGCAGCAACCTGCGGCGTCCACGTAGAATTAGTTATCGATGACAACGGATGCCGCTGCGGGCCTGAATTCTGACGAGCTCTGGATGGAGGAGGCTCTCCGCGCAGCGCAACGCGCGCTCGACGCCGGAGAAGTGCCAGTCGGAGCGGTGGTCATATTCGGGGGCAAGATCGTCGGACGAGGCTGGAACCGCAATCTCGGCGACTCCGATCCGACCGCTCACGCCGAAGTTATGGCACTGCGCGAGGCCGGAGCGCGCATCGGCAACCATCGCCTGGTTGATTGCGAGCTGTTTGTTACAATCGAACCATGCGCCATGTGCGCGGGCGCGTTAGTTCACGCGCGTATCAGCCGCCTGGTTTATGGCGCGGATGATGAAAAAGCGGGCGCCGTCTATTCGGCGCTGACGGTGGTAAATCACCACAAAACGAACCACAGAATGAAGGTTCGCAAAGGCGTTCTCGCGGGACGTTGCGCCGAAATGCTGCAAGCTTTTTTCCGAGCCAAGCGCGAAGAAAAGAATTCTTGATACGGGCTGCAATCGAACTTAAGTTTTAAGCGGCTTTAGCCGCCGAGGTTGGCAAATTTTGTCCGACGCGGAGAGGTGCGTGAGCGGTTGAAATTGAGCCGGTTGCGGGCGTGAGCGCAAGCGCGAGCCCGCAGGCGAAATCCTGAGCGTAGCGAAGGACCGAAGCCCCTAACCAGCTTCGCGCAGTTAAAATTGAGAAGTTGCACGGCATGGAGAGGTGCGTGAGCGGTTGAAACGATCCGCCTCGAAAGCGGACATACCTTAACGGGTATCGTGGGTTCAAATCCCACCCTCTCCGCCATATTTATTTCTTCACGTAGTCCTTGAAGTGCTTGGCCACGGCTTCGGCCATGGCTTGTTCGTTCTTGCTTCCACCTCGCTGCTTGTTAACGGAGTAGGCCCACACCATCTTGGTCGAGCTCGTTTCTATCAATTGGACAGACACATTTCCTTTGTCTTCGATGCCGATGCAATCCGCGAACAGGCAGCGCGCAATCTTGCCGCCAGTTGACTCTGACTTCACTTCCACAGGCGCCGAGCGCAGAACGTATGTCGCCCTCGATTGGTCGGTCACCACATCCACTGGAACGCCCTTCTTCGAAATAGCCGCCGCCAGATAGGTTTCAAATCCCTGCTGTGGTTCGATATATACGGAAGGGCGGGGCTGTTGAGCAACTGCTAACGAAGTAGCGAAAAACACGACTAAAAACCCTAGTCTCTTCATAAACTTATATGCCTCCAGCCTAGTTGTTACTACGCCGGCAAAGGCGACACAAGTTACGGATGTACTCCGAGAATGACAAGGTTGTGACACACAAGCTAGTCGCCCGCCAGCAAGGTTGCAAAGCTCCTTGGAGATAATTGGGCGTTAAGACATAGGAAGGCTACTCTTGTGCAAACGATGAATGCTCCTCCAACATTAAGAAAGGCCGCAACATACGCTGCTACTCGCTTTGCGGTCTTCGTTTTAAATCATCAGCCCGGGCGCCTGCGGAGGCGTTAAAATTCGTACTAGTCTGGAAGGCCCTATGCTCCCTCTTTCAAAATATTTGGCACATCTATACCTAGCGCGGTGGCGAGATCGTGCTGGTGCTCCTGCTCCTGGGAAATAATCTGCCGAATTTGCTCGGCCAGCGCATAGTGCCCAACTGCCTCGGCCTGTTTCACGCGCTTGCGGTAGGCGGCGATTGTTTCGGTCTCGTTGTCGAGATCAAATCTGAGCATCTTTTCCGGCTTGTCAGAAATCTTCACCGGCCTTGGGGACGCATTCGGCATGGCGCCGAGATAATCGATCTGATCGGCGATAATCAGTGCGTGCGCCAACTCTTCGTGCGCGTGCTTTTCCAATTCGCCAGCAATGTTCATCCACTGGGCGCCTTTGAGCGCTTTGCTATAGACCGTATAGGCAATGATCGCCTGATATTCCCGTGAAAGATCTTCCTGCAAACCTTCAATCAGCTCTTGAACGGCAGCGTTCTTTTTGTTCTTGTCTTTCATGGCTCTCCTTTTATGATTCTGCCCGTTGAGATAGCGCTCCTATTATCCACCGTTTCAATGGCCGGGGTGAAATATCTTGAAAAAAAATCGATTGCAGCACTGGCGGGGATGTGCCTCCATTGATCCTAGAAAACAGCAGGCGCGAGCGAGATGCTCGCGCCTGTGTACTCTACTGTGTCAATGGTTGAACGATGATGCTCTCCGGGCCTTCAATGGAGTAGGGTGACCCCGGAGCCATGGCGAGCTTTGTCGGAGTTACGGTGCCGACGTATAGTTTGTTGTCACTGCTGATGGCGTAGAGGTGGTTGCTATTGTCCCAAAACATCTGCGTGATCGGCTCCGTTGTGAGCAGGCCTGTGTAATGGGTTACCGGATTCGCGCCGTTGAAATGGAACACTTGCAGACCTTCAATGCCGGCCACAGCGAGCAATTGGCCGGAAGGCGACATCTTCATATCAGACGGGCTTTTGATCAAAGTTGCCGGCATGTCTTTGTAGGTGCTGTTGGTGTTGAGATTGCCACTCGAGTCCACGGTATAAACAGCGATTTGTATAGGACCGGCGGCGCAACCGGGCGGATTGGCAGGTTGCTCAAGAAAGGCCAGGTTGTTGTTGGGATCGGCGACTGTAAGGTCCGGGTAGTAAATCCGAACACCCTGCGGGGGCGTGGGGTTGTTGTATTTAAAATTGATGAGGTTGAGCAGGCCGTTGCTCTCGCGCTGAAACCCGTATATCCCGGGATACATGCAGGCGGATTGATCGGCCGAATAGGCATAGACGTTATCGCCGATAAAAAAAGTACCGGTATAATCGCCGGGGAAAGCGCCGGTTACAGAATCGCCTAAATAACTTAAGGCGCCAGTTGCTTTATCGATAGCAAATGACGCCGTGTTGTCGTTCGTGGATCCATCGACTCCCATGACATAAAGATCGCTGCCAGTGTGATCAAAAAAAAGATTGAATACTCCAATGCAACCGTTCCCCGCCTGAGCGCACGACGTTTGCGACAAGTAGGTTAAAGCCCCGTTGGAGGCAATTTGGAAGGTGTCAATATTGGGAGGGTTCCCCTGGTCCGTGGCCATCAAATACTTTCCGTTGGCCGCCATCGCATTGATATTTTGCGGAAAAGGCGAGCCGGGAATCGGGGTCAGCGCGCCATTGGCGGCTGCGGAATAACCATAAACGGTATTCGGGTTTCCGCTTCCGGGATTGCTGACCACATAAACGTAGGCCACCGGGGTGCTGGGTGAGTTCGATTGCAAATTGGCCGAGGAAACTTGCGCGGAAGCAGACACGGCATTCAATGCCGCGCTAAGGCAAAGAATTATCAAAGACTTGACCATCGATCAACTCCTAGGAGGGTTAGTTCGTCCGCGATTTCGATGGCCGCGCTGAGTGGGCGGTTGTCTCGAAAATCTGCCTCGCTCCAGGCCCTTTGAGCCAGAAATGAGACCGCAATCGCTTGCCGTTCATTTTGAGACTAATATCTACGCCCTGAGGGGCACCAGCAGTGTCAAAATCTGTAAATCACTTTGAATCTAATTTAAAGTAAATGCTATCTGATACTAGGAAACCCCGTCCTACAGAGTCGGGGGCATAGCCGTACCAGACCGACTACAAAACAAGCTGTTTTTGTCACGGAGCAAGCGCGATTTATGTTGAAAAGAATGTTGTTTATGTTGGGCATTGTGGTGGTCGTCCTAGGAAGCCTGGGATTTGTAAAATTCCGCCAAATTCAGACGGCAATCGCGCAAGGCGCGAGTTTTCAAATGCCTCCGACCGCCGTCACTACGGTCATAGCCAAACAAGCCACCTGGCCGCCGACCCTTAGCGTCATTGGAACCGTTGCGGCCATTCATGGAGTAACGGTCAGTGCTGACCTACCCGGCACCGTGGACAAGATTCATTTCGAGTCCGGCCAGTGGGTACACGAAGGAGACATACTAGTCGAGCTTGATACCCGCCAGGAGAGGGCACAACTGGCTGAAATGGAAGCCCAGCGCGACCTTGCCGAAATCACCTATGGCCGGACACAAAAGTTAGCGGCGGAAGGCGTAGTCGCTAAAACCGAGCTTGATAACGCGATCTCGCAACAGAAGGTCACTGATGGTCAAGTGGGGGAAATTAAGGCGACTATCGCGCGCAAAACCATCCGCGCGCCGTTTTCCGGCATTCTCGGCCTCCGGCAGGCAAATCTCGGTCAGTATCTGGCCGCAGGTCAAGCCATCGTTTCCCTGCAATCGCTGAATCCGGTGTATGTGAATTTTGGCGTGCCTCAACAGACGACGAGCAAGTTGAAAATTGGGACTGCTTTGCACATTGGCAGTGACGATGTACCGGGGTATGTATTCAACGGCAAAATCAACGCGCTTGATTCGGTAGTGGATGAGTCCACTCGCAACATTCAGGTGCAAGCGACGATTGCCAACCCTGAAAATCGCCTGCGACCGGGCATGTTTGTCCAGGTCTCGCTTCCGCTGGGAGCGAGCCAGCAGGTGATTGCGTTGCCTGCGTCCGCCATCAACTATGCGCCTTATGGCGACTCGGTTTTTGTCGTGACCGACATGAAAGATCCTAAGGGCAATAGCTATCGCGGAGTTCGCCAGCAGGTCGTCAAGTTGCAGGGCACGCGCGGCGACCAGGTGGGAGTCATTTCCGGAGTCAACCCGGGGGACGAAATCGTTACTTCTGGCGTGTTTAGACTGCGCAATGGCGCCTCCGTCGTAATCAACAACAAAGTTCAGCCGGGAAATAATCCGAATCCTAAGCCTGAGGATAGCTAGAGGCCATGAAGTTTACCGATTTATTTGTAAAGCGTCCGGTTCTTGCGATTGTCGTCAACCTGGTGATTTTGATCGCGGGCATTGAGGCGATACGTTCACTGAGCGTGCGCCAATATCCCCGTAGCGATATTGCCATCATTCAGATTTCGACGGTGTATGTCGGCGCCAACGCCGACCTGGTCAGAGGGTTTGTTACAACGCCGATCGAGCGTGTCGTTGCCAGTGCGGACGGCATTGATTACATGGAGTCCACGAGCGCGCAGGGACTCAGCACCATTACGGTGCACCTAAAGATCAATTACGACACCACTGCGGCTTTGACACAAGTTCAGGCGAAGGTGCAGCAGGTCAGGAATGATCTTCCGCCCGAAGCACAGATTCCGGTCATTGATTTAGAAACCGCGGACCAGCAGTTCGCGGCGATGTATATCGGCTTTTCGTCCGCAGATCTGGATCAGAACCAGATTACGGATTACCTAACGCGTGTCGTACAGCCTAAGCTAAGCGCGATCAGCGGCGTGCAACGCGCTGACATTCTAGGCGATCGCACCTTCGCCATGCGAGTCTGGCTGAAACCTGACCAGATGGCGGCCCGCGGCGTTTCGCCCTCCGACGTGCGCGTCGCGCTCGGGAACAACAATTATCTGTCTGCACTTGGCGCGACCAAAGGCAGCATGGTTTCGGTGAACCTGATCGCGAACACCGACTTAAAGTCCCCGGAAGAATTCAAGCAGCTCGTGGTTAAGCAGGACAAAGGCGTAGTGGTCCGCCTCGGTGAAATCGCGGATGTCGTGCTGGGCGCGGAAAATTACGATTCCGACGTTCGCTTCAACGGTGAAAACGCGACTTTCATGGGCATTTGGGTGCTTCCCAACGCCAACTCGCTGGACGTGATTAAGAAAGTGCGTGACGAGATACCGGCAATTCGAGCTCAACTACCCACGGGCATGAAGGTCGGCATCCCTTACGATTCGACGGCGTACATTCAAGACGCAATCAACGAAGTGTTGCACACGTTGACTGAGACGCTGCTGATCGTGATCGTCGTGATCTTCCTCTTCCTGGGATCGTTCCGATCGGTTTTGATTCCAGTTGTCGCCATTCCAATTTCTTTGATCGGTGCGGTCTTCCTGATGTTGGTGGCGGGTTTCACGATCAACCTGCTCACATTGCTTGCAATTGTGCTTTCCGTCGGCCTCGTGGTGGACGACGCCATCGTAATGGTGGAAAACGTCGAACGCCACCTACAGATGGGCAAGAGTCCGTTCCAGGCAGCGAGAGATGCAGCGCGCGAACTTACCGGTCCAATCATCGCGATGACCATCACGCTCGCAGCTGTGTATGCGCCCATCGGAATTCAAGGTGGATTGACTGGAGCCCTCTTCCGCGAGTTTGCTTTCACCCTCGCGGGTGCAGTGGTGGTCTCCGGCGTCGTAGCATTAACGCTTTCGCCGATGATGGGATCGAAGTTGCTTCGGGCCGGCGATGCGGAGCATGGCTTCGCGGGCGTCATCAATCGTCAATTTGATCGCGTGCGCAATCTTTACACGCGCATGTTGACGAGCACGCTGAACTACCGGCCAGTAGTCCTGACCTTATGGATCATCGTTGCCCTTTTGATGGTGCCGTTCTACACATTTTCGCAACACGAATTAGCGCCTGCGGAAGATCAGGGCGTTGTATTCGGCGTGATTCAGTCGTCAGCGAATTCCACGCTTGACCAGACGAACCTGTTTACTCAGGAAGTCTATGACGTATATCACTCGTTCCCGGAGAGCGAAAGCATTTTCCAGATCACCAGTCCGGACGGCGGTTTCGGCGGCATGGTTACCAAACCGTGGAGCCAGCGCAAGAAAACTGCGCAACAATTACTGGTGGAATCAACCGGCCCGCTGTCGAAGATTGCCGGGCTTCGCGTGATTCCGTTGACGCCTCCGCCACTTCCCGGAGGCGGCAATTTCCCTGTGGACTTTGTCATCAATTCCGCGGCGGAACCGCAGCAGGTGAGTGAATTCGCCAACCAGATCGTACAGAAGGCGATGGCCAGCGGCATGTTCATCTTCGCTGACGTAGATGTGAAGTTTGACCAGCCGCAAACTCAAGTCGTCTTTGACCGCGACAAACTGCGTTCGCAGGGCGTGGACTTAAGCCAGGCTGGCGACGACCTCTCGACGATGCTTGGCGGCAATTACGTCAATCGCTTTAGCATTCAAGGCCGAAGCTACAAGGTCATTCCGCAGGTAAAACGCGAGGACCGTTTGAACGCCGACCAACTCTCCCAGATTTACGTCAAAGGTTCGGCCAATCAACTCGTTCCGCTATCGACGTTTGCCACCTTGAAGACCACTACTGAGCCGCGTTCGTTGAATAAGTTCCAGCAGTTGAATGCGGTCCGTATTCAGGGTGTTATTCCGCCTCCCGTTCCGCTGGATAAGGCTCTCACTTTTCTTGAAGACCAGGCGAAGGCCACTCTGCCGCAAGGCTTCACCATTGACTATGCAGGCGAGTCACGCCAGTTGCGCGTGGAAGGCAGCAAGTTCCTGGGAACTTTCTTACTCTCCGCCATTCTGATTTATTTGGTGCTGGCCGCTCAGTTTGAAAGCTTCCGTGATCCCTTCATTATTTTGGCCGGGTCTGTTCCACTCGCTCTCTCCGGAGCGCTGCTGTTCTCATTCCTCAACCTTACTACGCTTAACATCTATAGTGAGGTCGGCCTCATCACGCTCGTTGGACTGATTTCGAAAAACGGAATTCTGATCGTTGAATTCGCCAATCACCTTCAGGAAACCGGCAAGAGCAAACTTGAGGCCATCATCGGAGCGGCGGCTACTCGCCTTCGCCCGATCTTGATGACGACCGCGGCCACGGTCTTCGGGCACTTCCCTCTTGTGTTCGCAACCGGCCCAGGCGCCGGCGCACGTAACAGCATCGGTATTATGCTGGTCAGCGGAATGATTATCGGTACGGCGTTTACGCTTTTCGTGGTGCCGTCAATCTATATGCTGGTTGCTAAGACGCATAAGCCGATCTTGGATGACGACGAAGTAATCACAGGTTTGCAAACGCCAGTGGAAGCCGCTGTCTAGGCTTCCCGGCGTTTGCGTTATTCGTCAATCCTTTTGTCGGTATGACGAGCGACATACCAGCAAGGCTGATAGCCAAAGTGCGGGAACCATGAGTGAACGCACGTCACCATTTGTGGGTCGGCGGAAATAAATTCGGTTTTGTTGTTCTTTTCTGCGATGGCATAATACGGCTGCACCTCAATGCTGCCAAGTTGTTGCCGGTTATGCGGGATTCGGAATCGAAGCGAAAAATAATCGCCTGCGTAAATTAAGCTGGCGAGAACGGCCACGCCTCCCAGGCTTCGCCACAAGATTTGCTTCACCGTCACCGTGCTTCCTTTGTTCTTTCCACTTATCGTTGCATCACTTTAGCTAATTTTATTCGCCGGAATTCGAGGATCATCGAATCCCCGAACCTTCTCTTCCCTTGCCCGAAGCCGGATGGTACCATGCCCAATCCATGAATCGTGTCTTGATCTTGTTTGTGCGGCGGCTGGCGCTGCCAGTGGCCGTATTTGCCGGATTTACCCTGCTCTGCGTGCGGGTTTATATGCACTTGGAAGGGCTGCGCTGGCAGGACGCGCTTTTCTGGATGTTTCATCCCCACGCCATTGAATACACACGCGTCCACGACGCAACCAAATTCTTTGCCATTTTTGTTTTTCTTGTTGTATTTGCTTTTCAAGTTTGGGTGGCAGAACGCGTATTAGCCACAATTTTCAGCCGTCACGGCATGGAAGCTTGGAGGTCGATGGTGAACGATATCAATATTGAAACGGTCAAGGACCACTTCATTGTCTGCGGCTACGGCCAGGTCGGAAGAACTGTTGTGGACCAACTGAAGCGCATGAAGATTCCTTTCGTGCTCATCGAGACGAATGACGGCCTCTATCGTGAACTGGTGAAAGAAGGATTCATGGTCATTGAGGGCGATGCCCAGCGTCACGATGTCCTCGAGACCGCTGGAATCAAGCGGGCCCGCGGTGTTTGCGTGGTTATTGATAACGATGCGGCAAACCTGTACATCACGGTGACGGCGAAATCGCTCAATCCGAAAGCCAAAATCATCACCCGCGCGGGCCAGCAACGCTATGCGCAAGCCATGCGAAACTCGGGAGCGGATGAGGTCATTATTCCAGAATATGAAGGCGGATTGATGACGGGCCGGATGATCGAGAAGTATTATCCCGCTGCAATTCCCGACCGCTAGCCTGAAATTTTGCTATCCGAACGCATTGGCTGTCGTCCTTTCTACTGGGGGCGACATTCATGAACCGGTTTTTTCGCACCAACAGCATGTGTATTGTTTTGTTTCTGTTTTTCGCGACGATTTCTCCGTTATTTGCGCAAAACCCCTCCGATGATCTAAGTGTGGCTGCAAACGCAGCCTATCAAGCAAAAGACTGGAGCAAAGCGCAGTCGCTTTACCTGCAGCTCACGCAGAGCCAGCCTGACAACGGCCGAATGTGGTACCGCCTCGGAGTTTGCTATCAGAGCTTAGGCAACCACGAAAAGGCTCTGAATGCATATCAAACTGCCCAAGCCAAGGGCGTACCCGTTGGAATTGTTGGTTATAACCTTGCTGCCGTGTTCGCCACGATGGGACAAACAGACAAGGCCCTCGATGAACTTGGAGACGCAATTAAGCAGGGCTACAACCAGCCCGACCAAATGAGCAGCGACCCCAATCTTCAATCGCTTCATGCCGACCCACGTTTCGCCGCTCTAGTTGAGCAGGCAAAGCATAATCAGGCTCCTTGCGATTACACTGCAGAAAATCGACAGTTTGATTTCTGGGTGGGCGATTGGGATGTAGTATCCACCCAAGGATCGACTCCAGCAGGCCTTAGCCACATCGAGCGCACGATCGGTAATTGCGTCATTTGGGAAAACTGGATTTCCATAGGAAACCCTGGCTATACCGGCAAGAGTTACAACATCTACAATGCCAACTTCAAACGATGGGAGCAGTTCTGGGTGGACAGTCAGGGCGGCATGATCCATTTTTATGGCAATCTGAATAACGGCGTCATGGATTTCTATACCGATGAAATTCCGCAACCGGACGGCACAAAACTCAAACGCCACTTGCAATTCTTCAACCTTGGTCCGGACAAAGTACGGCAATTCAGCCAGGGCTCGACCGATGGCGGCAAGACCTGGAATGTCGAGTACGATCTGACCTATAACCGGAAGAAATAGATTCGCTGAGCGTGAACATGGTTTAACGTAAGAGAGCGTGAACCGAAAGCCCTCCATCTCAGTGATGCTGATTTTGGGTATCAGCATCTTCGCGTTCATTGTGCTGCATGTGATGGGGTACGTGTGGCTAAAGTATCGCTAAAACGTGCACTGCTAAACCACAAAATACTTGGCTGCGGGATGGTGCACCACAATCGCGGATGTTGACTGCTCCGGTTCCAACAGGAAGCCTGTCGTCAGTTTCACGCCCACATTTTCTTCTGGTTCGAGCAGAGCGAATAATTTCGTCTGATCTTCAAGATTCGGGCACGCCGGATAGCCAAACGAATACCGAGAGCCGCGATATTTCTGATGGAATAGATCGCGGACATGCGGCGAATCCTCGGCCTGAATTCCCAATTCTTCGCGCATTTTCTTATGCAGATACTCCGCCAGTGCTTCAGCAGTTTCGACGCTTAATCCATGCAGGTAGAGATAACGGGTATATTCCCCGCCTTCGAATAGTCTTTGGGTCTCAACCGAAGCCTTGTCGCCGATGGTCACAAGCGAGAGGCCAAGAACATCCATCACGCCGGAATTCTTGCGCGCGAAGAAGTCGGAGATACACAGCTTCCGCCCCTCTCTTTGCCGGGGGAAGGTAAAGCGCAACAATTCTTTCAGTTGTGTTCCGTGTGCGATGGCTCCAGTACGCGCGCCTTCATACGGTTCATAGACAACAATGTCGTTGCCTTCGCCCTGCGCTGGAAAAAATCCATAGACCACTTTGGGTTCGAAGATGCCGCTCGCAATCACATCCTCTTCCAACTGTTTCTTGATAGGGCGGAACTTGGTCTCAACCAGCCGCAAATAATCTTCTTGCGATGCCGTCTTTAACTGCCACTGGTTTTTGAACAACGCTGTTTCGTTGATATAAGGAAACAACTCCCGCAGATCGAAGTCTTTCCTAACCCTTACGCCCCAGAAAGGTGGTTGTGGAATGTCGGGCGCATCCGTGACCACTGGGCTGCGGTCGACGAATACTGGCCCTGTCTCTTCGTCAACAGCCACGGCTTTGGCATACTCCTTCACCTTCCGGCCTTCGACGATTCGTTCGGCTCGTTTGCCATTCTCGGACGACAGGTCTTCCATGAGGTGGAGGCCCGCAAAAGCATCGTCGGCGTAGAACACGCCACTCGAATACTCGCGCCGCAAATCATCTTCTACGTACTTTCTCGTGAGCGCCGCGCCACCGCAGATCACGGGAAACGTGAGCTTCTGCTGATGCAAATCCTGAATTACGTACTTCATTTCGAGCGTGGATTTCACGAGCAGACCGCTGAGACCGATCGCGTCGGCCTTGTGCTCCAGAGCGGATTTTATGATCGCATCCCCTGCCTGCTTGATGCCCAGATTTACGACTTTGAAACCATTGTTGGTGAGGATGATGTCCACCAAATTCTTTCCAATGTCGTGAACATCGCCTTTGACCGTCGCGAGAACGATAGTTCCCTTCTGCGAACCCGCTTTCTTTTCCATCTTCGGTTCGAGATAGGCGACGGCCGCTTTCATCACGCCCGCTGAATCGAGCACAGACGGGAGCTGCATCTTGCGTGCTCCAAATAATTCGCCAACGGTCCTCATGCCGTCAAGCAAAACCGTGTTAATTAATTCCAGCGGCGTGTATTCGGCCAATGCGCTTTCCAGTAACTCTTCCAGTGACTTCTTTTGCGCTCCGCTTCCGACAGATTTTTCGCCATTAATAATGGCGTACTTTAACTTGTCATCCACCGACAGGGTTTCCACATGAGCCGTTGTCTGGGCCTGCGCTTTGCCCTTGGTTCCAGCAAAATGCTGCATGTGAATCTGCAACGGATCGCCTGCCGATTCATCGCGATAAATAAGCTTCCGCGCTAATTCAACTTCTTCACGAGGAATCTTATACAACGGATAGATTTTGCTGTAATTAACAATAGCCATATCGAGGCCATTATCCACAGCTTCATGCATGAAGACCGAGTTGAGAACGCGCCTGGAATACGTATCCAGGCCGAAAGAGATGTTGCTCACGCCAAGAATCGTTTTGACCGCGGGCAGTTCGTGCTTAATGCGCTTCACGGCATTCAGGGTTTCAATTCCCGCTGTGCGGTAATCTTCCTGGCCCGTCGAAATCGGCAAAGTCAGTGCGTCAAAGATCAGGTCTTCCGGATGCAGACCGTACTTCTCCGTGGCCAGCGTGTAGATGCGTCTTGCGATCGCAACTTTCTTGCCGGCGGTCAGCGCCATGCCGTCTTCGTCAATGGTCAGCGCAATAACGGCTGCGCCATAGCGCTTTGCCATCGGCAGGACTTTGGATGTTCGCTTCTCTCCGTCTTCGAGATTGATGGAATTGATAATGGCTTTGCCGGGGATGCGCTTCAGAGCTTCTTCGACGACATCGGCCTCAGTCGAATCCACAAGGATTGGCGCAGGGACGCGAGTGGCAACCTTCTCCAATATCGAAGTGATGTAGTCTTTTTCGTCCTCGCCGACGATGGCGCAGCACAGGTCCAGCATGTGCGAACCTTCAGCGACCAACTTCTTCGCCAGCGTGAGAATGTCGTCGTACTTCTTACCGCGAACCAAGTTCCGGAAGTACTCCACGCGAGTCGTGGTATTCAGCTCTTCAGCGACGATGAGCGGTTTGGGTTCCAGATCGAGCGGCACCATCGTGTATGCACTCGAAGCTGCGGCGAGATACTTCGTATCACGTTTGGCGGGCTCAACCCCAGAAACCGCATCCACAACCGCTTTCAGATGCTCAGGTGTGGTTCCACAGCACCCGCCCACGATGCGCACTCCGTATTCCTCGACGAAACGCTTGTGGTATTGGGCGAGTTCCTCGGGCTTCAGCTTATAAACTGCATGGCCACCCTCGTTCTGCGGCAAGCCTGCATTGGGAAGAACGGAAATCAGTTTTGTGGAATTAATGCCTAGGTAGCGGACGGCATCATTCATCTCCGCTGGCCCAGTCGCGCAGTTCAGGCCAATGGCATCAATTTCAAAGGGTTCGAGCGCAGTCAGTGCTGCGCCAATTTCCGTACCGAGCAGCATGGTTCCGGACTCTTGCAATGTCACCTGAACCTGCACTGGTAGACGCTTGCCAGCCCGCTTCATGGCTTCAATCACCCCAATGGTGGCAATTTTCGCCTGCAATAAATCCTGCGCAGTCTCAATGAGAAGCACGTCCACTCCGCCTTCGATAAGGGCCAGTGCCTGTTCTTCGTAGGAGGCAACCATCTCATCGAAACCGATGTGCGCTAACGATGGCAGCTTGGTGGTGGGCCCGATCGAGCCCGCCACAAATCGGGGATGGTTCGCTGTAGAGAATTGCTGCGCCGCATCTTTCGCGAGCTTGACCGATGCCAAGTTGATCTCTTTGACTCTGTCTTCAAGATCAAACTCACGCAGCACAAGGCGCGTGCCGCCAAAAGTATTGGTCTCAACGATGTCGCATCCCACTCGAAAGAAATCGGCGTGAATGTCGCGAATAATGTCGGGCCTGCTTAGCGAAAGAACTTCGCTGCAATTTTCCTTGTTCCAATAATCGTCAAGCGTGGGATTACGTTTTTGGATATTCGTCCCCATAGCGCCGTCATAGACTATGACGCGTTCTTTCGCGAGTTGGAGGAAATCCTTCATTATTTACGAGTCGCCTATACACGAACGCCGGTCCGTAACCTCAGGACCGGCGCCAATTTCAATTCCTACGTTGAACTTAGACTCCTTGCACCGGAACGGCTGGGGCGCCTTGATTGACTTCAGCCTGATTGAACACCGCATTGGCTCCCATATGCGCTGGCATGGGGGCCAGCATCTGCTCTTTGCGGTAAACCAGATTGCTAGCGTTGAATGTCGCGAGTTCGAATCCGTGACCATGGGTGATCGCATCCGTGGGACAAGCTTCTACGCAATATCCACAGAAAATGCAGCGGTTGTAATCAATGTTGTAAACCTTGGCGTAGCGCTCCGCGCCGCTGACCCGATTTTCGGCTGTGTTTTCAGCCGCTTCGATATAGATGCAATTCGACGGACAGTTGGCGGCGCATAGGAAACAGGCCACGCACTTTTCCAAACCGTTCTCGTCGCGCTGTAACACATGTACGCCACGAAAACGCTCCTGAAACTTGGCGCCTTTCAAAGGGCCGGGGCCATCGGGGTAGTTTTCGACCTCCGTCGGCTGAAACATCTCCATGAAGGTGATGCTCATACCTTTGGCGATGGCGGCGATGTTCTTAAGGATTGGCATACGCATTTAGTATATCGAAAAGCCTTATGGCTGCGCAGTGGTGGGCAGCGAATGGTGCTCACAAGCCCGCGAACAGCAGCATTTTCAACTGTAACTATGGTTGGACACCTTCATGGCCTGCGTTTGGCTCAGCACAATCTTGGGATGGAACAAAGTACCGGCAATACGGGTTGCAATCGCAACAAGTTCTTTTTGGCCTCTAAAAACTTTTACCTGGCGAGCCTGCGAAAAATCAGGGAGATTCACGGCGCGTCCGCAAATAATATGCTCCAATGCTTCGTCGGTCGCAGTCACGGATGGTATTTCGGGCAAGAACTTACGAGGATGCACAAATAACGAATCGCATTCATTCTTGTTTGCCGCCAACTGTAGGGCATCCAGTGAATGTGCTTCGGCTAGGGTGAAGTCGTGCACTCTGGTTCGGCGCAGCGCCGACAAATGTGCGCCACATCCCAATTTTTGGCCCATATCATGAGCGAGAGAACGAATATACGTTCCGGAGGCTACGTGGGCGGTAAAACTCGCGCAATCATTTTCTAACTCAAGAATCTTGAATTCGGTGATTTCCACGCGTGCAGGTTTAAGAGTGACTTCCAGTTGCTTGCGGGCGAGCTTATACGCGGGAACCCCTTTGATTTTCTTAGCCGAAAATGGCGGCGGAATTTGCTCGATCACCCCAACATACTGCTTTGCCAGCTCTTGGATAGCAAGAAGCGACAGATGCGCATTCTGTACTTCTGATGCAGGCTCGCCCTCCGCATCGTAAGTGTCCGTTGAAAAGCCAAAACGAATGGTTCCCTCGTACGTTTTCTCTGATTTCAGATAAAACTGCGCCAAGCGGGTAAAACTGCCTACGACCAACGGCAAAACTCCCGTCGCCATGGGATCCAAAGTGCCCAGATGTCCGACGGATTTTTCCCTGAGCATCTTACGCACCCGATGAACAATATGGTGCGAAGTCATTCCGCCCGGCTTGTCGATGATGAGAACGCCATTCATGAGAAGTGGTTATTTGATACTTTGTATTGTGGGTGATTTCGCGATTCGTTTGATCGCAATTCCCGGACTGCTTTTTATAACTTCGTATGATTCCAATTCGTGATGATACCCCACGATCGAGCACGCCTTACGTAACTTACTTCATTATCGCTTTGAATGTCCTGGTTTTCCTATTTGAGTTGACGGCCCAGGCCAACGGCCAACTCGACGCATTAATTCGTCAATTCGGCGTTATCCCCCATCGTTTCACACAAGACTTATCGGGGCCACATCTCGACCTGGCTGGCGCGTTTGTGCCCATTCTGACTGCGATGTTTCTACATGGTTCATGGCTGCACATTATTGGCAATATGTGGACGCTGTGGATTTTCGGTGACAACATTGAAGATTATCTCGGCCACTTCCCCTATCTGCTTTTTTATCTCATCACCGGCGTAGTCGCTTTTTTAACCCACATTGCGCTCAACCCCAATTCGCGCGTTCCGACGGTTGGAGCAAGCGGCGCCATCGCCGGGGTGATGGGAGCCTATTTCCTGCTTTACGCCGGGGCGCGAGTACTCGTTTGGTTTCCGCCCATATTCTTTTTTCATCTTCCAGCATGGCTAGTCCTAGGATATTGGTTCGTTATTCAATTTCTGACCGGAACGGCAACTTCTATTGCCAATACCAGCGCCACCGGCGGGGTCGCCGTCTGGGCGCATGTGGGAGGATTTTTAGCAGGAATGGCATTGATTAAGCTTTTGCCAGCCCGTATTCGCGGACAACGCTACGGCGCATGGTGATTAGAGGTCGTCGAGCCTGTGCCCAGCCTGCATGCGTGGTTCCTTTACTCGCGCATACACGGGCAAATCAATTCAGACCTTGTTTGGCTGCTACCTGCGCGGTGTCAGCTGAAATCTCAACCCTCGGCTCAACCCGATTCCGGCCTAAGCGTTTAGCTTCATACAAAGCCTTATCAGCAGCCTGAAGCAGGTTTTCCGCAGTATCAGATGGTTTGCTCGCAATGATCCCAAGACTCAAGGTGACTTTGCGTTCGCCTGCGCGCGGTATATCTGCGCAGTTCCCAATAGAGGTGCGGATGCGCTCTGCCAGTTCAAAAGTTTCCTGCGCACTGCAACCGGGGGCAACAATGAGAAATTCTTCTCCACCGTACCTTCCCGCCGAATCATAAGGGCGAATCGCCGCCGTAATTTGCATAGCGATTGTTTTAAGCGCGCGGTCTCCGGATGCGTGACCGTTCAAATCATTGACCATCTTGAAGTGGTCGGCATCGGCCAGAATCACACCTACCGAACTGTTGTCGCGGGCCGCGCGTTGTAACTCGCGCAGCAGGATGGACAAAATTGCCGACCGGTTCCATATTCCGGTAAGCCCATCGTGAGAAGCCTCCCGCCGCAAAGCATCCTGCGCTTTGAGTAAGCGTAGATGCGTCACTAGTAGCCGCGCGCTCGAGCATAAGAACGAAATCAGCACAATGCATGCCGCCAGCCGCAGGTTAAGCTTCGCCACTCGCACGAACATCCCCAAAATCAGCAGAGGAAATAAGAGCGGGAAAATTTGCGCGATAACGATGCCACGTCCCGAGATGGAAGTTACAGCAGGCTCTTCCGGCATTTCCCATGTGACCGCGCGCGCGATGGGAATGAGGAGCAACGCGCTCCACAAAATTTCAAACCAGGCTCCGGGTTGGAGGCCGCGTCCGGGGCCATAGTAGTACAGGCAGTCCACGGTGCCAGAAACCGCCAAAAATCCCCCCATAGGACCAAACAAGCGCCGAACCGCCACGGAATGGGTCAGTAACGCTCGCAGCAGAAATGCCCCGGTGATAATTCCATACCCAGTGAAATAAGGCGCCCATACGGAATAAGAAAGATCGGCGGTCGGATCGAGCTTGCGCGGCATATAGAAGAAAAAGAAGTAAGCCGCCACGCAAAAAATGATGCTCTGCGAAAAATCGAGGATAACTAAAAGATCGACTCCTCCTTCATGCTCCGGATCCAAAAATAGAGCCATGGCGAGGGGCACCGACCAGAAGCAGAACAATAAATTGATCGCCCAGTGGATAAGCGTAGGGACTACAAATAGATCGGCGTAGGTTCCTGCTGTCTGCGCAATAACCCATATAGAAAACGCTACCGTGGTCAGTAGCCAGAAATTGCGAGGCAAGTTAAGGGACTTACGATAGGCGCGTAAGCACAAAGCTACGAGCATGACGCCTAGAACCAATTGGACAAAATCAGAGCAAAAGGCTCCCCACCGATTTTCGCCGAGAGTTCCCAGCGAAAGGGCGTGCAGGCCCACTAGCACGAAGGCCGCAGTCATGATTTTTTGCTTCAGCCCCATAGCAATTCTTCGTGCAAACAGTTTCTCCTAAATGCTGAAAAGACACCAGATTACGAGCTGGTTACTGGGGTGGAGTTACGACACGTAAGGGCATAGCCGGAGCGTACCACTGCTCCTCAAACAGGCCAGAAGTACGAAGGCATGTGCAATGCCCATATAATAGACCTGTGGCCAAGTCTTCCATAAAACAAGTCGCTTCTGCCGATTTCCCCACACGTTGGGGACATTTTCGCATTCTTGGATTTCGTGGCACTTTCGGCCAAAATGGTGACCTGCGTACCGAGGAAGCGGTGGCTTTGGTAATGGGTGACATCCACAGTGCACCTCCTTTGGTGCGAATACACTCACAATGCCTAACCGGCGATGTGTTTGGATCGCTGAGATGCGACTGCCGCGAGCAGCTTGAAATGGCACTGGCCATGATCGGGGAAGCCGGGGCGGGAATCTTAATCTATGAACAGCAGGAAGGCCGCGGCATCGGCTTGATGGCGAAATTGCAAGCCTACGCCTTGCAGGATGAGGGCTTGGACACGGTAGAAGCCAATGAGCGTTTAGGCTTCAAAGCCGATGAGCGAGGATTTGCCATGCCTGCTGGGATTCTAAAGAGTCTCGGCGTATCTGAAGTAAAATTGTTGTCGAACAACCCTGACAAAGTTGCTGCGCTAGAGCATGGTGGCGTGAAAGTTGTTGAGCGTGTGCCTTGCGAAGTGGCGCCTACTCTACATGCGGAAGAATATCTCAAAACCAAAAAAGAAAAGATGGGGCATCTCCTCAACGAACGCTGACGTTCATGCCAGCCAAATGCTGAGCGCAGTGTGGCTTAAAATCTGTTGCTCGATTGTTTCACCCAGATCTAAATCTCGAAAATCATCCAGATTTTTCTTGATGTCGGGAACACCCGGCCCCGGCCAATCCGTACCAAATAATGTTTTATGCGCAATCTCGCCTATGCGCGGAAAATACTTGAGCAAACTTCTGGGCGGGATGCCGCTGATATCCAAATAGACATTGTGATGCCGCCGGAGCAAGAAGAACGCAGTGTCCATCCATAGCGGGCGACCGCCGTGGGCCATAAGAATTTTCAGCTTGGGAAAATCGACAGCGACGTCGTCAAGATACATGGGATCCCCGTATTTATTTCGGGCCCCTGGAAAAATTGACGTTCCGGTGTGAAACATCACGGGAATGCCATTCGCTTCCGCCGCGCGATAGATGATTTCCAGTTCCTTTACCCCTTTCAAATAATCGTTGGGATAAAGAAGCTGGTGCGGCGGATGGATCTTGACCATGCGAATGCCAAGGCGTAAGAGCTGCTCGACATCCGCAATTACATTGGTCGTGTGCTTGGGATGCAGGCTGCCGCATGACAATAGGCGCTTGGGATCTTCTTTGCAATAGTCTGCGATGAATTGGTTTACCGCCGGGGTAAATCCCATGATTTCGGGTGCCACGTAGTTGATGAGCACCGCCCGGTCCACGCCTGAAGCGTCGAGATGCTTAAGGAAAAGCTTGGGCGAGCGGCAATACTCTGCGATCAGGTCGTAATTCGGGCGGCGCGCCTTCATCATTTCAAGCGCGGCCGGCTTGACCATCTCCATCGGCTGGATATGAACGTGGCAGTCGGTAATCACGCTGTCAGTATAGCGGGACTTTTGGGTCAATCTGTCGCGACCACGCATCAATTCCACCGCGCATGGATTGAGCTTTGTCGAATCCCTGCTGGCGCAGCCAGTTGGTCACGCTTAATGAACGCACGCCGTGATGGCAGATGACGACGATGTGCTCATCGGGATCGAGTTCCTGATGGGCACGGCTGGGAATATCTCCCATAGGGATATGCTTTGAACCTTCTATTTGCGCAGTCTGAAACTCCCAGGGTTCGCGGACATCGAGAAGGGTGAAGCTGCCGAAAGAAAGATTCTTGACCAACGTGGCATCAATTTCGTAATCCATCTACTCGCTTCCCCACTTTGGCTGCCGCTTCTCCAAAAACGCGCTGATGCCCTCCTTCGCGTCATGTGTTTTCATCAACTCTTCCAGATATATTTTTCCCGCGCGTGCCAATCCTTTATCAAAGTGCGCCGCGTTCCAGTGATACATGGCCTGCTTGGTCAGCGAAAGCGCGGCCGGGCTAAGATTCGATAGCAGATTGACCTTTTCTTGAAGAGCGCTCTCAACTTGACCGTCAGGCACGGCCTGCGTCGCCAATCCGATATCAACCGCTTTTTTCCCATCAATACTGCGACCTGTCAGAATTAAATCCGCAGCTTGCTTTTGTCCGACCACCCCCGACAGAGCAGTGACCGCGACCGGTGGATAGCAGGCGAGCTTAATCTCAGGAAATCCCCAAGTGGCCGTTTCCGACGTGATGACCATGTCGCAGACCATCGCCAGTTCCGCGCCGCCGCCGAGGCAGTGGCCGCGCACTGCCGCGACCGTGACTTTGTGGCTCTCAACGATCGAGTTGATGATTGCGTGGAACAACGTCAGCATCTCGTCGACGGTGTCGGGCGCATGCGCGGCGACGTCCACGCCAGCGGAAAATGCCGAGGGTGAGCCTTCAAAAACAATGATGGGAACACTTGTGTCGCCTGTCACGGCGAGCGCCCGCCGCAGCTCCTGCATCATGAGAACGTCAATGACATTTAAGGGCGAGTGGTTCAGGCGAATGCGCGCAGAATTCGCCTGAAGATCGAAGTGGATGCGCGAGAATGGGCCCGCTGCGGATTGAGTCAAATCGTTCCCCCAAAGCATTGTCATTCCGAATCCGTTTTAGCGGTGAGGAATGTGCTTTTCGGCTCGACCTAGATATTAATGGCCGATTTTCTCACTTCACCGATGCTGGAAAGTGGATCGCGTGCGCCCTCTTTCGGTGCAATCCACTTCTTCTCGGTGTTGATGATGTCGAGCAGCAGCTTTTTGTCGGAATCGCTGGGCATGTAGTCTTTCAAATGCTCTTCGTACGCTTTGTCATCGAGGGGTTCGCCAGTCTGCGCATGGAACTTCTGCCCGGCCCACTTTCCGATGTTGCGGTTAAATTTGATGTCCGGCGCATACAGTTTTGGTTCGCCTTCTCGTAACACTGAATTCAACCGTGCTACCAATCCAGCGACTTCGTCGCGATAAAGCTGGCGATTGTAGTCGTTCAAATCATCGAGCGAAGCCTCGGTGTCGTTCTTGGGCTCGTCATAGCGTCCCTTAATGCCCCAAACGTAGGCCCAGTGCGCCGATGAAGAATGGTCGGTTCCGAAGAGATCGTAAGAACTTGAAATCCACTTGTTGAGATATTTCTGAATCAGCCACGCCGGAATCACTCCGGCCTGCACAATTCGCCGCAAGCCGTCATTACCGGTGCCCATGTGAAATGCTTCTTCACGCAGCATGTAGGACATCGAACGGCCCAGTGGCGCAAACGCCGAGTACTTGAGCATCTGCAACTGGAATTTGCCGTCGCGATCAACGAAGTCGGTGTAGGTGAAGAAGTCCATCCAGTTATCAACGTCGACGTTGAACGCGCCCAGCAAGCGTTTGTTCTCGAACGCCCTGCGTTCGAGCATCTTCTGCGCTTCCACTTTGCCGGAGTAGCCAAAGTGCTCAACCAACAAGGCGCACATCTGCCAGCCGTGGCGCATTTCCTCAATCATGACGCGGGTAAGCGCTCTGCGGTCGTAATCCGTCGGGGCCATCATGAAGAGGTTGCGCTGTTGCTCGCAGCTGGCAAATTCGGTGTCGCCCTGATAAACGATCATGTTCATCAGAGCGTCGCGCATTTGCTGCGTCGGCATCTGGCGCAGGTTCTCCCATTTGGGGCGGCCCTTGTAATGGCCAAACTCGATCTCGTTGGTGTCGATTGCGCCGAAGAGCGTATCGAATTTAAAGTTGGCGATGTCGTCGTGATTCACGCCAATTTCCTTGCGCCAATCGTCGAACAGGCCAACCCAATCACTAAATGTCCCGATTTTTGCTACTTTTCCCGGCATAAATAATTCCTCTTGCTCTCGATTCAGATCCCTCGCTGCGCTCGGGATGACAGCGCGCGGTTCCCGCTTCGCTCACACCGCGCAAACGCTGTCACTTCGCTTTGAATTCCGCCGGCCGCTTGTCCACGTAAGCTGCCAGGCCTTCTTTGGCATCTTCACTCTGGAAAAGAATTTGCTGGTTTTCCCGCTCTACCGCAAGCGCGGATTCCATCGGGATCTCCCAACCGGTTTGCACGGCGCGCTTGATGCGTCCCACGGCCTTCGCCGCTTTATTGGGCGGGCAGAACTGGCGTGCGTATTCCATGACGTTTTCCATGAAGTTCTCGCGCTCAAAAATATCGTTGATAATGCCCATTTCTTTCGCTTCTTCGAAAGAGAACGTATTGCCGACGACCATCAGCTCAATGGCTTTACTCTTCCCGACTATGCGCGACAGGCGCTGCGTGCCGCCGGTGCCGGGAAGCACGCCGAGATTCACTTCGGGCAAGCCAATTTTCCCCGCGTCTTTACGGGCGATGCGGATGTCAGCAGCCATGGCGATTTCGAGCCCACCGCCGACACAATGGCCATTGATGGCCGCGATGACCAGCTTGGGCGTGTGCTCAAGCCGCAGGAGCATCTCGTTGGCGTGAAGACAGAAGTAGTACTTGAATGTCGGGTCCACACTCGAAAGCATTTTGATGTTGGCCCCGGCGGAGAAAAACTTGTCGCCGGCTCCGGTCAGCAGCAGCACGTAAACGTCATTGTCCATGCGCGCCTTGAGGATGGCTTCATCCAGCTGGCGGTTCATTTCGTAGGTATAGGTATTAGCCGGAGGATCGAACATTTCAATCACGGCGACGCCGCGGTCAGTGCGATAGTTCACCAGCGTCTTGGTTCCGGCTTCGGGTTGCATCGTGGTTGCCATCTTTGAAACTCCTTTTCGTATGTCGGAATTCGCTATGAGTTCAAATCGTATTCGAATCAGTTTGAAATCGACTTCTGCCTTCGCGGCTGCCTGCACTGCCCGCTGATACCGTTCAGGAACATATCGCCCATTTCGCGGGACAAGCGTACCGCTCCAGGATCGTGCCGCGTGCTGTGCCAGGTGTAAACCCAATTGACCATACCAAACAAACTCAAAACAGCGGTCCGGCTATTAAATTGTAGTCGTTTGGCCCGCTTGTAGTCGTCAAGCAGGGCGAGACAGATCTTGTAATACTCCCGTTTAAGAGCGGCGATTTCGGCGACAAACTCATCGTCGTTGAGCGCTTCATCTTCATGCGACAACACGGTCATGGCCTTGCGGTTGGCCAGGAAATAGCCGAGGTGGTTGAAGATGAAAGCGCGAATGCGCAATTCGGGATCCTTGATCGTCTTGAGGCGGCGCTGCAAACGTTCGATGACCGTCGTGAACGTGTCTTTCTGCAAGAGGTAGAGCAAACGCTCTTTGGAGTGAAAATAGTGGTACATTCCGGCGAGTGAAATGCCGCTGGCGCGCGAAAGGTCGCGCATGGACGCGCCGTCGTAACCTTTCTGGTAAAAGACTTCGGTCGCGTGTTTAAGAATTTGAGCGAGGCGGCGATCGAAGCGGGTTTCGGGTGGCGCTATTTCAGCGTCGTGATGTTGCGAAATCGAGTCGCCTGACGGGATGGAATAAGTGGCCACAATAGTTCGAACGTTCGTTCTAATATTAGCACGAATTAAGCTATCAAATCGTTCGAACGTTCGTTCGAATATTTACGACCCTCGAAGCCGTTCATCCCTTGTTGTGAAGAAGATGTTAATTGCGAATATCGGCCATCAGGCTTTCGACTTCGGCTTTCACGGCGGCCGTGATGGGTAAGAGGGGCAAACGCGCGGGGCCGCCGTAGTATCCGTTCAAATCCATGGCATATTTCAAGGCCGGAATACCCAATTCGCCGACGATTCGTTGCGCAGCTTTGGCGATGCGCTGCTGCTTTAATTTCGCCAATTCGTGATCGCCTTCTTTCCAAGCGGCATAAATCTCGTAGCAGGCCGTCGGCGCAGGATCGGCGAAAGCCAGCACCGCTCCGGTAGCTCCCGCTTCAAGAGAAGGCTCGAGCATCTGCGCTGATCCTACGAACACCTGGAATCCGACTTCTTTTTGCCGCGTCTTTAATTTGCCAACGACGCTCACGGCTGTAGAAGAGGGGGCAGATGCACCACCGATCGTCACCAATTCCCCACCTGCATCCCTCTTCTCAGCATCCTGCAACATTCGCCGAGTAACCGACGCAAAAGTCTCTGTCACCGTAGCCTTACGCTTGATGTGCTTGGTCTTCTCGACCATCTCACGAACTTTGTCGACGTTGCCACTCGATTCTTTAATCCCAATGATGTTGGGGTGGTTTGCCAGCGCCACGATCAATTCGACGGGCATGTCATATCCGGTAAATGGAGGAACGCTGTAGATAAGAACGGGCAGTGGAGAGCGGTCAGCCACCGTCCGGTAAAAGGCCAGCATGTTGGCGGGTTGCATCTGTTTTTTGTAGTAAAACGGCGTGCGAATGAGGGCAACGTCATAACCTAATTCGGCGGCGTATTCGGTAAGATTTAGCGTTTCAACGGCCGACTCCGCGCCGGTTCCCGCAATCAGCACTTTCTCGGGAGCAGTCACGGTTCGCACGGTTTTCAGCACATTCCGCTGCTCGTCACTCGACAGCATGATGGCTTCGCCGGTCGAGCCGAGCGCAACCATGCCTGCTACCGGCGTCTTCGAATAGCGGTCAACGTTGGCTTCAATCTTTTTGAAATACACCTTGCCATCGGGATAGAACGGCGTCGTGATGGGAGGGAAAATGCCCTGGAGAAGCATCTGGACTACCGCCGTACCTGCGCGTTGCGTTCCGCGTGTAGTTTTTGCAACGCGTTCACGTTGACTTTGCCGACTTGCAGCGCGGCTATACCTTCTGCGGCGGCGCGCGCAGCGGACAACGTTGTGATGGACGCAATACGCGCATTGACAGCCGCG
This sequence comes from Terriglobia bacterium, assembly GCA_021325035.1. Taxonomy (GTDB): domain Bacteria; phylum Acidobacteriota; class Terriglobia; order Terriglobales; family Acidobacteriaceae; genus JAJPHW01. Next base: position 2,460 of record JAJPHW010000224.1, on the reverse strand, counting down.
CGGCGAATGGCTTTTTCGTCGAACCAGGGTTCCAGCCCCGTAGGCGTGTTGATGATAAGTTGCACGCCTCCGCCCTTAATCAGATCGACGACATTAGGTCGGCCTTCTTTCACTTTGTACACGCGATCCACTTCCATGCCAGCGTTTTCAATGACGTCGGCAGTTCCAGCGGTTGCGACCAGCTTGAATCCCATATTAACGAATTTGCGCGCGAGCGATGCAACTTGAGGCTTATCGTGGTCGGTCACGCTGATGAAAACCGTTCCGCTTGTCGGAAGCTTCTGCCCCGCTGCAATTTGGGCTTTGGCGAAAGCTTCACCAAAAGTTTCGGCCACGCCCATCACTTCGCCGGTGGATTTCATCTCCGGGCCGAGGACAGTGTCCACGCCGGGGAATTTATTCCACGGAAAGACGGGCGACTTCACGTAGAAGAATCGGCCTGTGTCGAGATCAGTTTTGTTCTTGATGTTTTCCGGCAAAAATTCGCGGAGCTTGCGACCGGTCATCAACCGCGCGGCAATCTTCGCCATCGGTACGCCTGTAGCTTTGGAAACATAAGGCACTGTACGCGACGCCCGTGGATTCACCTCGAGGACGTAAACTGTGTCTCCGCCGCCGCTCGCACTGGCCCGGGGGATGGCAAACTGAATATTCATCAGTCCAATCACATTCAAGGCACGCGCGAGCTTGAATGTGTATTCGCGCATGCGATCGAGAAGATGCTTTGGGATATCGACGGTCGGCAGCACGCAGGAAGAATCGCCGGAGTGGATGCCAGCCTCTTCGATGTGCTGCATAATGCCGCCAATCACAACGTCTTCGCCGTCGGAAAGCGCGTCAACGTCCACTTCAATTGCGTCTTCGAGGAAGTGGTCAATCAGAATAGGGCGGTCCTGGGAATACTGCTGTGCCTCTTTCATGTACTTCACGACGGTCTCTTCGTCGTAGGCGATGACCATGGCGCGTCCACCAAGGACATAGGAAGGCCGCACCAGAACCGGATAGTGAACTTTTCGCGCCCCTGCGACAGCTTCTTCTACCGAAGCAACCATCACGCCGGGAGCCTGAGGAATTTGCAGATCTTCGAGCAGTTTATTGAAGCGCTTGCGGTCTTCGGCGAGGTCGATCGATTCTGGAGAAGTGCCAATAATTTTCACCCCACTGGCTTTTAGGGGTAAAGAAAGATTCAGCGGTGTCTGTCCGCCGAATTGGACGATCACACCTACATCCGCGCCGCCCGAAGTTTCATGCTCGCAAACTTCAATCACGTCTTCGTAGGTCAGAGGCTCGAAGTAGAGCCGGTCGCTGGTGTCGTAGTCAGTCGAGACGGTTTCCGGATTGCAATTGATCATGATCGTCTCGTAGCCATCGTCACGCAGCGCAAACGCAGCGTGGCAGCAGCAGTAATCGAATTCGATTCCCTGCCCAATGCGATTTGGCCCGCTGCCGAGAATGATCACTTTTTTCTTGTCAGTCGGCGTTGCTTCGTCTTCGTCTTCGTAGGTCGAGTAAAGATACGGCGTGTAGCTTTCAAACTCTGCCGAACATGTATCCACACGCTTATATACAGGCGTTACGCCGTGCTTCTTGCGCAGGTGACGAACCTGCTCGTGGGCTCCTTTGCCATCAAGACGCCATGCGCCAGCAAGACGGCCGTCGGAAATTCCCATGCGCTTAGCATCGCGTAAAACTTCCGTAGGAATCGAGTTCATGGGATGCTTCTCCAGCTCGAGCCCCATATCGTTAACTTCTTTGAGCTGGTAGAGAAACCACGGATCCATCGAAGTCATCTTCGCGATTTGCTTGACGGTGTGGCCCTGGCGCAACGCGTAGCGAATATATGAAAGCCGCTCAGGATGGGGTGTGACTAATCTCTGGGTAAGAATCTTCGGTTCTATTTTTTCCGAACCAACTTTCTTTCCGGTATCAAGTGCACGCACGCCTTTGAGGAGCGCTTCTTTGAACGTACGGCCGATGGCCATGACTTCGCCGACCGACTTCATCTGCGGGCCGAGATTCTCGTCAGCTCCAGGGAACTTTTCGAATTGCCACTTGGGAATCTTGACGACGACGTAATCGAGCGTCGGCTCAAAGCACGCCGGAGTTTTCTTCGTGATGTCGTTGCGGATTTCATCAAGCGTATAGCCCACTGCTAACTTCGCCGCAATTTTTGCGATGGGGAATCCCGTTGCTTTCGAAGCGAGCGCCGACGACCTTGAGACACGCGGATTCATCTCAATCACGACCATGCGGCCATTGACGGGATCGATGCCGAACTGAATATTCGAGCCGCCAGTTTCGACGCCAATCTCGCGGATGATGGCAAGCGAGGCATCGCGCATCATCTGATATTCGCGATCCGTCAAAGTCTGGGCAGGAGCGACGGTGATGGAATCGCCGGTGTGCACGCCCATCGGGTCGAAATTTTCAATCGAGCAGATGATGATGACATTGTCTTTC